>DAORUN010000084.1:7770-14406 GCA_035433205.1 Thermoflexales bacterium
CTGCGCCGCGTGCGAGAGAAATCCACATCCAGCAAATCCGGGTCATCTGGGGCGGGCAATGCGCCGCGCCAGGTTGCGTTGGCTTTGGCCGGGGCAATTTGCGGGCGGGTGTATTGGCTTTGCATCCGCTCGCGGGTTGGCATGGGCGGAACTTCATCCTGCGGCAAAACGCCAACCAAGTCGTTCTCAATATCGTAATCGGCCAGCGCCTGCTCCTCATCCATCCCCAAAAAACGGGCGTACAAGCGCACAAAGCCGCGGGCAGGCAGGCCATCGGGCAGGCGAGCATAATCGCCGGTCTCAATCGCCTCCAAAAACCGCGAACGAATGCGGGTAGAGCGTTCCACATCCGCCAGCGTAAAGCCAGATGCCTCGCGGGCAGATGTAAATCGTTGCGCTAAATCAGACACGCGGATGATTCTAGCATTTGTGCCGCGCGGGGGGTAGGGCGCGGGTGGAAATTGTTAAGATGGAAAAAGAAAAGATGGGAGACGGGAGACTGAAGACGGACACTTTGCCAGTCAAAATGCCGTCTTCGGTCTTCCGTCTCCCGTCCTCTTAAGCGTTTACTTCGCGTATTCCACTGCGCGGGTCTCGCGCACAACCGTCACCTTGATCTGGCCGGGGTATTCCATCGTCTCCTCAATCCGTTTGGCGATGTTGCGGCTCAACTCAATCGAGGCCAGATCGTCCACCTGTTCTGGGCGGACAATAATGCGCACCTCGCGCCCGGCCTGAATGGCGAAGCACTCGGCCACGCCGGGGAATTGCCGCGCGGTGTCTTCCAGCGCCTTCACGCGGCGGGTGTAGTTCTCCAGCGTCTCGCGGCGGGCACCGGGGCGACTGCCGCTGATGGCATCTGCGATCTCCACGATCACGGCCTCAATCGTCTCTTGCTGCACATCGTGGTGGTGCGATTCCACCGCATGGATCACGCGGGGGTTGATGTTGAAGCGCTTGAGCAAATCTACGCCAAGCTGAACGTGCGTGCCCTCGTTTTCGCGGTCAAGGGCTTTGCCAATGTCGTGCAGCAAACCGGCCATCTTGCACACTTTGGCATCGGCCTTCATCTCAGAAGCCAGCAACCCGGCCAGCCGGGCGCTCTCTACCGAGTGATACAACTGGTTTTGGCCGTAGCTGGTGCGGTATTTCAACCGCCCCAGTGTCTTGACCACCTCAATGGGCAAGCCCGGCACGCCCGCCTCAACCGTGGCGCGTTCGCCCTCATCCCAAATCACGCGATCCACATCGCGCTGGGCATCGTTCAGCACTTTCTCAATGCGCTGCGGCTGAATGCGGCCATCGCGCACCAGCGCCTCCAGCGCGCGGCGGGCAATCTCGCGGCGCACTGGATCAAAACAAGAGATGGTGACCGCTTCGGGCGTGTCATCCACAATCACATCCACGCCAGCGGCCTGCTCAAACGCCTGCACGTTGCGCCCGTTGCGCCCAATGATGCGGCCCTTCACTTCCTCGTTTGGCAGCACAATGGTAGACACGGTGCGCTCGGCCACCGTGTCTGTGGCGATGCGCTGCATGGTCTCAATCACAATTTTGCGGCTGCGCTGCTCGGCGGTCTCGCGGGCCTCGGCTTCCACCTCGCGGATGGCGCGGGCCATGTCGTTGCGGGCGTCCTCGCGCACGGCGGCGATGAGTTCTTTGCGGGCGTCTTCCTTGGTCATGGCGGCCACTTTTTCCAGGGCGGCCACGCGCTCTTTTTGTTTGTCGGCAATCTCGGATTCCAGCTTGTCCAGTTGTGCCTGGCGCTGGTTGGCCTTCTTCTCGCGCTGCTCAAGCTTCTCGCGCTGAGACTCAATCTCGCCGCGGCGGCGGGCGGCGCGTTCTTCCTCGCGCGAGATTTCCAGGCGGCGCTCTTTCAGCTCGTTCTCGGTTGTAACGCGCTCGCGCAAAATTTCATCTTTGGATTGAACCAGCAGTTCGCGGGCTTTGGCCTGCGCTTCGGTCAGGGTCTTTTCGGCCTCTGTTCGCAAAACGGCGCCTTCGTCTCGCGCTTCTTTGCGGCCCTTGCGGTACCCCATCACCCCAACCACCGCCGCTACTGCCAGCAAAACGATGGCTTCTAAAATGACTAAAACTTCCATGTTATTCCTCGGTACTACTGCTATCTTGAGTCAGAACCGCCGCCACAGCCTCGGAGATGATGGCGTAATCGAACCCGTTACGCGCGAGGTATTCCGACAATTTGCGCTTTTTGGTGAGGGCATCTGCGCTGGCCAGACGGGGAAGCCGGCGGCGCGCCATATCCTGCGCCGTTTGGGCATCATCCACGTCCGCCGCTTGCAATGTTTCGTCAATTACACCCTGCGCCACGCCCTTTTGCCGCAATTCCCATGCCATCATGCGGCGGCTCTTTGGCGCAGAGCGCAATCTGCTCTCTACCCATTCTTTGCTAAAGGATGCGTCATCCAGCAACCCGGCATCTCGCAAATTTGCCACAATCTGCGCGATATTCTCTTCATCCACTCCTGCGCGGGTTAAACGGCGGCGCACTTCTGCCACACTGCGCGGCCTGTACCCGATGAAATCCACCGCGCGAACGCGGGCTTTTTCCAGCGTATCCGCAGCCTTCAGCTCCTCTATCTGCGCGTCGGTCAGCGTCTGCCCAATTTTTAGCCATAATGCGTGGATGAGAGCCAGCCCGAAGGCAAACTCGCCATCCAAGTGCACCGCCACACGAGTTTTATCTCGCTTTTGCGTTCTTAACGCTGTAATTGTTCCAGACACACTCACACATAAACAGATCGCGTAAAAGCGAGTTTTCTCTCGCCATCATCGCGCCTGATTCTCTAGCGACGTTTTATTTTCCGTTTTGGCCGTTCTGGAGGGCCTTTTTTCTTCATTCTTTCGTTTTCCATAAGTTTCCGCCGCCAGAACGATGTAATACGGTTAGTCAATCATTATAACGGGAATTGAGGATGCGCGGGTAACAATCTTTTAACCGGCTCGGCAAACATCACGCTCGTTCGCCTTTCTCCCACGCGCGTTGAAAGGTGCGCTGCATCACAACTGCGCCCTCTTCCATGTTGGGGGTCTCGCTCATCACCCGCCCGGCCAGGCCAAAATCGGCAAAGGCCTTAAACAGCTCTTTGTATTTCACATCGGCCTCGTCCAAATTCAAATGTTTCTTTTCGCCCTTGGCGGTGTAGGCGATGCCGCTGAAATGCACGTGAATGCGTTTTAGCCCGCGCTCGCCCAGCCCGCTGGCGATGAGGCGCAGGGCGTTGGCGAACTCCTCATACGAGTTAAACGAGCCATCGCCGGGGCGGGCGTGCAGGTGGGCAAAATCCACGCAGGGCAGCACGTTCTCAATTTCGCGGCTCCACTCAATGGTTTCTTCCAGTGTGCCCATCATCGCGCTCTTGCCCATCGTCTCTGGTCGCAGGGTCACATTCACCTTTTCTTTCTTCAGCGTGTCGGCCACCTCGGCCAGCCGGTCTGAGCCAATTTTGCAGGCCGCTTTTGGCTCGTTTTTCATGTAGCTGCCCGGATGAAAAATAATGTCGGTTGCGCCCGCCTTATACCCGGCGCGGGCCGCGGCCAGCAGCCGCTCGCGCCCGGCCAGCCACATCTCCTCGGTCTGGGCGTTCAAGTTGATGAAATATGGCGCGTGGACGCTGAGCGCCACATCGTATTGCTCGCCCGCGGCTTTGATGTTGGCGCAGGTTTCATCGCTCGCTCGCACGCTTTGCACCCACGCCAGCTCCAGCGCGCTCAGCCCCAGCTCGCGAATGCGCGCCACGCCGCCCGCGCTGCCGCCATTTTTGGGTGTGCTCATTGGCGCGCCAACGGTGCCAAATCGAAGTGGTAAATTCAGGTGCGTGGTTTTGCTCATGGATAACTCCGCCATCATTCTACCCGCATGAGACGCGCCCGTTATGCTCCCATCGCCATCATGCTGGCAGGCTTTGCGCTGCGGGTTTTGCCCATTTTGCGCGAAAGTTTGTGGCGCGATGAGGTGGATGTCATCCGGTTTGCCCTCGCCCCGCCCGCCGACCTGCTGGGAAATTTTGTCCGCGCCGGCATGAACGGCCCACTTTATCTTATCTTCATGCGCGGCTGGCTGGCGCTGGGCGGCGTGAATGATTTTGCGCTGCGCTATTTTTCCGCGTTGTGCGGCGTGGCTGGCATCGCGCTCATGTTTGCGCTGGCAAAATCGCTGGGCATGGGCAGGCGCGCGGCGGGCTGGGCCGCTGGGCTGATGGCGCTTGCCCCGGTGATGGTCTGGTACTCTGGCGAAGGCAAGATGTACGCCCTGCTGGTTGCCATCACCCTGCTGGCGCTGGTGTGCGCCCGGCGCGGCTGGTGGCTGGCTTTTGCGCTGTGCGCCAGCGCGGGGTTTTACATTCACGTTTTGTTTGTGCTGTTTGTGCCGGTGGCGTTTGTGTTTTTTCTGTCTGGCCGCAAAACAAAAGGCGGATGGCTGGCATTTGCCGCGCTGACCTTGCCGTATTTGCCCGTGCTGGCCTGGCAATTGCCCGCGCTGGCGGCGGGTTTTCAAACCGGCCACACGTTTTACCCGCTAGATCAAACCCTGCTGAATTTGTTGTATGCATGGGGCGTTGGGGTTGCCACGCGCTTTCCATTTGGCGCGGGCTGGCAGGTTGGGTTGGCCGCCTCTGGCTTGCTGGGGCTGATGGCGCTTGTGGGGCTGGCGCGGCTGCCCGGTCGCAGGGCGGCGCTGCTGGCGTGGCTGGTTTTGCCCGCGCTGCTCATCACGCTCATCTCCACCCGCTCGCCGGTGTTCGAGCCGCGCTATTTGCTTTGGTGCGCCCCGGCCTTGTATGTGCTGCTGGCCGCCGGGCTGCAAACGCCGGGCCGGGTTGGGCGGGCGCAAAAGGCCATTGCGCTTTTTGTGTGCGCGATGGGTCTTGTGGCGCAATTTTTGTTTCCGCTTCGGCCAGATATTCGCGGCGCCGCGGCTCACATCACCCAAAACGCCCAACCCGGCGATGCCGCGCTGATGGACATGCCCTACGCGCGGTTTGCGTTTGAGCATTACTGGCCCGCCGGTTTGATGCCGATTATTGAAGCGCCTTACACAAACGATGATCCCAATTGGGATGAGGTGAGCGCGGAGTTGTCCGCAAAAACATCAGCCACACCCGCCCGCCGGGTGTGGCTGATTGAATCTGAACCGGAAATGTGGGACACGCGGCATTTGGCCCGCGAATGGCTGGCCCAAAACGCCGCCCTGCTGGAGCATGTCTCCGCGGGCGGCGTGGAGATGTGGCTGTATCAACTTGGCCGCTGAGCGCGGCGTATCTCTTCGGCAATCATCTGGATGCCCTCGGCAATTTTGTCTTCCGGGGCGTAGCTAAAGGACAGGCGCAGCTCGTTTTTGCCTGTGCCATCAAAATAGCAGCCCTCGCCGGGCAAATAATCCACGCCGCGGGCGCGAACAGCCTTCAGCATTTCGCCCGCGTCCACCGTTTTGGGCAGCGTCACCCAAATAAAAAACCCGCCCTGGGGCTGCGTCCACGTCACGCCCTCCGGCATAAACTCGGTCAGCGCGTCTTGCATGGTCTCGTGGCGGCGTTTGTAGATGGCTTTCACGCGGGCGATGTTTTTATCCAGCCCGCCGTTTTTGCTAAACTCCCAGCCCACGTGCGTGGAAAATGAAGACGTGTTGCCATCAGGTTTTAGCTGATCCAGTTGGGCGATGAGATCCGGGCGGGCCACAATCCAGCCCAACCGCATCCCCGGCGAAAGAATTTTAGAGAACGTGCCGATGTAAAACGAGCGTTCGCCGCCATCCAGCGCATACAGCGGCGGCAAAAATTCGCCAGAAAAGCGCAGGTCGTAATACGCGTCATCCTCAAAAATGGCAAAATCGTATTCATGCGCCAGCTCCACGATGCGTTTGCGCCGTTCCAGGGTGGTGGTCACGCCGGTGGGGTTTTGAAAGTTGGGGATGACGTAAAAGAACTTGGGCTTTTTACCCTGCGCCCGCAAATCCTTGAGGATTTTCTCCAGTTCGTCCACTCGCACGCCGTTTTCATCCAGCGGCACCCCTGCGATGTTCACGCCCAGATTTTTCATCAATTTGACCGCGCCCAGAAAGGTTGGCGCTTCGCTCAGCACCACATCGCCGGGGTCAAGCAGCAGGTCGCACACCAGCGCCAGCGCCTGCGAAGACCCCACCGTGATGAGCAAATTGTCGCGCGTGGCGTGAATGCCTTGGTCGCGGGCCAGCTTTTGGGCCAAAATATCGCGCAGGCCGTTGTTGCCCGGCGCGCCGGAATATTGCAAAGGCCATTCGCCGTGCGTTTGCAGCGCAATCTCGGTGGCGCGTTGCACTTCGGCGTTGGGCAGGCAGTCTGGCGCGGGGAAGCCGTAAATAAACGAGGTTTTCTCCATCGCGCCCCAGCCGCGCTGGGCGCGCAAATTTTTGGCTCGCTGGCTTAGTTGATCGGTCAAAGGCAATGTGTGCGTCATGGTGGGCCGATGATACTCTTGTTGGCCCGCCTGGCCTCTAGCAGATTATGCGCAAAGCTGTGCGATTGAAATCGCGCCTCACGGGCATTCTGCCGAGTGTCGGCCTGCGCCGACACGGTTGCGTCCGCGCAGGCGGACGCTCAGCCAACGGCTCATAAAGGCGCGATTTCAATCGCACGG
>DAORUN010000085.1:0-2050 GCA_035433205.1 Thermoflexales bacterium
ACCCCGCCCGGTGCGCAATTGACATGGCTTTAACGTTGGCGAAGATGGCAAAGCAGGATGAGGCGGCTGAGCAGGTTCACTTTTGCCGCCAGATATGTGACGCGCTGGGGGCGGCCGCGGAGTTAGCCATTTGCGATTTTCTGGATTTGTTTATTCTTCAACGCAAAAACCTGCACCATGACTATCTCAAAGGCTATGCGCAGGTCTCTCAAAATCTCTTGGCTTTGGGTAAGCCAGAGTGGCGCGTATACGCGTATACCCAAGCTGCGTTCAGTTTGCGGATGCTGGGAAATTTTGAAGAAGCCGGCGCACTGGCCGATGCCATCCTCCCCGATGCAAGACGCCTTGGCCTTGCCTATCGCCAATCTCAGCTGTGGTTCACCAAAGCTGTAAGTAATCTTTTGCTCAACAATTACCACCGGGCGTTGCATTCTCTTAAAAAAGCCGAATTTTTTTGTCTGGAATCTGGCGGGCAAGTTCTCATGGCCGATATCGTTCTTGCCAAAGGAAACTTGGCAGAAAGCACGGGCGATACGCAATCGGCCATTCATTTCTATTCTCAAGCAGCTCAATTGCATGACCGCGCAGGGTTCATCGAAGGAAATGCACGGGCTTTGGCGGATGTAGGGACAATCCATCACATTAGAGGAGAGATTCAAAACGCGGGGGCTTATTTTCAACAGGCGCATGAATTGATAAAAAGCCAGAGCGGAAATGACCTGGAGATACAAATTCATTTGCGGATGGGTGCGATACAAACCACCTTGGGTAATGACGCTGAGGCCGAATCTTTGTTTGCCAAAGTTTTTGAACAATCAGGCGCTCCTCTTTGGCTGAAGGCCAAAGCTGCGTGTTTTTTTGCGTATGTGTGCCCAGATGAGCGCTTTGAAAGCGCGCTGGAACGGGCGAAAACAATCCTTGATCTGTGCCCGCCATCTATTTTTCTGACCGTTGCCCAGCGTGTATTGGGCGAGCGTTTGGCAGAAAAACATCGTTGGGAAGAAGCGCGCCCGCTGCTCATGTCTGCCGTCAACGGGTCGCGCCAGTGGCCGCAACAAAACGCCATGGCCCTCATCCGGCTGGTCGAGTGCGATTTGGATGAGCTGACACACCGGCCTGTTGCGCCAAACGATGCGCTGCGCCGGATAAGAGACATCCGCCAAAAACTGCGCAATATAAAGAGACAAGCCCGCCTGCTGCCAGATCTCAGCGCCCGCGTGGCGCTGGTAGAAGCCGATCTTGCGCAAATGCAAAACGAGCCAACTCAGGCGCTGGCGCATCTCAAAGAGGCCATCCAAAATCTGCGCGTCATCCGCCTGAGTGGCGACGACCCGGTGCTCACCTCTGCGCTGGCCGCCACCTTTGACCCAGTGTATTGGCGCGGGGCGCGCTTGGCGCATGAGCTAAACGACGAAGACGCTTTGGTGTCATTTGTGGAGCACCGCCGCGCCCAGTGGCTCGCGCGGGCCTTGAACGTGCGTTCGCCCGGCCCGGCCCCATCACCCGAACTGGACGACGTGCGGCGCGCGTTGTACCAATTGCGCAAAGACACCGCCGCCCGGCCAAACCAGGAGCAACTGGCCGCGTTTCGGGCCGGGTTGGAAGAGGTAGCCCGCCGCTACGATCAGATGAACCTCGCGCTGATGTTTGCGCCAGCCGCGCAAACCCAGATGTCGCCTCTTCGCCGCCCCATCCCGGTGGCTGGCAATGCAGAATTGCGCGCCGCGTTTAACGCGCGTTTTGGCGATGCATGGACGGCCATCACACTGGAACCTGTTTCGGCGGATGGGTCGGAGTGGCTGCTTTTGCGCCTCACCCCCCGCGAGCTTTCGCATCGCACGCTTGCGGCTGGCACCGTCATTCGCAAATTGCTTCAAACTTTGTCGGATGCGGATGCCCGCTTTCGGCGGCGATTTTTTGGGGCGCGGGCGCAAGACAGCCTTGAGCTGCGCATGTTAAGCGATTGGCTGGGGGCAGGCGCGTGGGTTGATAAAACGCCCTCTGGCGCAAACCTGCCCGCTTTGCTGGTCGCCGATGCAAGCTGGCTCTC
>DAORUN010000085.1:2150-9519 GCA_035433205.1 Thermoflexales bacterium
GCGTTTGACGCGATCTTTTTTGCCACCCACGCCAATTCCGAGCCGCGCCACTTGCGCCTAAGCGGGTTGGCGATGCTGGACGGCGACATCACCTTTCAGGAAATGCTCTCCTGGAAGCTGAACGCGCAGTTGGTGTGTCTGCTGGCTTGTGATAGCTCATTCAGCATCAGCCGGGGTGGCGAGGAGCGGCTGGGCATTGAAACCGCGCTGATCGCAAGCGGGGCCAAAACCGTGCTCAGCTCGCGCTGGCCGGTGAAAGAAGACGCCGCTCCGCCCTTTATCACCGCGTTTATGCGTCATTACCTTGCGGTTAAAAGCGCGGCCCAGGCGCTGGTGTTGGCCCAGCAAGAACTGGCCGCGGGCGACATGGCCCCATCGGATATCGCCGCGTGGCGCATTACCGGCGCGGGCTAACAACCAATTGCGCATGAACATCACGTCCGCCCTCGTCCACTGGCTGGTTGCCGCGCAATTCCCGCAATGGGCGCATTTGGCGGTGCGCCCGGCGCAAAATGATGGTCATGACAACCGCACTTTTCATTTGGGTGATGCGATGAGCGTTCGCTTGCCAAGCGAAGAGGGATACGCGCCGCAAATTGAAAAAGAACAGCGCTGGCTTCCGCGCCTTGCCCCGCATTTACCTTTGCCCGTTCCCGTGCCGCTGGCGATGGGAGCGCCATCTGCCGAATACCCCTGGCCCTGGTCGGTGCGCCGCTGGCTGGAGGGCGAACCGGCAACCCGCGAGAACACGCCCAACCTGCGCCAGTTTGCACTTGACCTCGCGCGGTTTCTTCGCGCCCTTTACCAGATAGATGCCAACGATGGCCTGCCTGCTGGCGCGCATAACTTTTATCGCGGCGGCTCGCTGAGCGTGTATGACGCGCAAACCCGCGAGGCCATTTCTGTTTTGGGCGCTCAAATTGATGGCGCAAAGGCCGCCCGCGTTTGGGAAGATGCGCTCAACGCCAAATGGCATGGCAAACCCGTTTGGGTGCATGGCGACATCGCCCCCGGAAATTTGCTGGTGCAAGACGGCAGGCTGTGCGCCGTGATTGATTTTGGCACATGCGCGGTGGGCGACCCCGCCTGCGATCTCGCCATTGCGTGGACGTTTCTCGATGCCGCGAGCCGCGCCGCATTCCGGGCGGCCATCGGGCTGGGAGATGGCGCCTGGGCGCGAGCCAAAGGCTGGGCGTTGTGGAAGGCGCTCATTGTGTGCGCTGGCCTCACCGACCCCAACGAATACGACGCGCAAAACTCGCCGCGCATTTTGCAGGAAGTGATGAGCCTTAGCTAAACAACGCCTTGTTCTCGCTCACCCAATTCCAAAGCTGGGTGATCCCTTCTTCCAGACCAACCTTCGGTTCCCAGTTCAACATCTTTTTGGCCTTGGCGCTGTTCATCACGCACACAAGCTGGTCGCCGGGCCGCCAATCGCCCCATTTCACCGAGATCGGTTTGCCGTTCAGCCGCTCCAGAATGGGCGCGGTCTCCGTCCAAATGGAGATGGTGTTTTTTGCGCCGCCGCCCACGTTAAAAATCTGCCCGGCGGCGGTGTCTATGTTTTGCCAGGCGGTGTTATACGCGCGGATAAGATCGCTCACGTGCAGCATGTCGCGCACCTGTTTGCCATCGCCATAAATGGAAAGTGGCCGCCCCATCACCACCGCGATGATGAAGTGCGCCAGCCAGCCCTGATCTTCCACGCCAAACTGGCGCGTGCCGTAAATGGTGCTTTGGCGAAACACCACCGTGCGCAGGCCGTAAATGCGGGCGTAATCGCGCACATACTGATCGCCCGTGCCTTTGGAGCAGCCGTATGGCGAGTGCAAATCCAACGGCTGATGCTCGTCAATGCCTTCGGGATGATCGGCGTATTCGTAGCGGTTGCCGCGCAGCTCCACTTGAATGTCTTCCATCCCGCCATACACCTTGTTGGTGCTGGCGTAAATCAGCGCGGGCGGTTTTTGCTGAGCGCGGGCCGCCTCCAGCACATTAAACGTGCCAAAAGCGTTAATCTCAAAGTCTTCGCGCGGGTTTGTTACCGAGGTGGTCACAGCCACCTGTGCGGCCAGGTGGGCGATGAGGTCTGGTTTGGCGTCGGTCACCGCTTGTTTGATGGCATCCGGGTCGCGCACATCGCCCTTGACAAAATGCAGTTGTCCGCTGGCCGCCTGTGCTTTCAGCCAATCCAAATTGTGCTGGGTGCGCGGTCGCGACAAATTGTCAAAAATCGTGACATGATCGCCCTTTTTGAGATGATCTGCCGCAAAATTGCAGCCAATAAATCCGGCCCCGCCGGTGATAAAGATATTCAAGCTAAAACCTCATCAGACAAAAATAAGAAATAAAAAAAGATTTAAGCCGCATTTTCTTATTTCTTGTTTTGTTAAATCAACCCCGGCTGTTCTGCGCGGGGCACATACGCAATTCCCAAGTGTTCATACGCCTGGCGGGTGGCAATGCGCCCGCGCGGGGTGCGATCCAAAAAGCCAAGCTGCAAAAGATACGGCTCAACCACATCCATGATCGTGTCGCTTTCTTCGCTGATGCTGGCCGCGATGGTCTCCAGCCCAACCGGGCCGCCGTTAAATTTCTCAATGATGGCTCGCAGCACGCGGCGATCCAGATCATCCAGACCGAGCGGGTCCACCTCCATCAACGTAAGCGCCGCGCGGGCAAACTGCTCGGTGATGAGGCCGTCGCCTTTCACCTGCGCGTAATCCCTCACCCGCCGCAAAAGCCGAATCGCCACGCGCGGCGTTCCGCGGGCGCGGCGGGCCACATCGGTTAAAGCGGCCGGTTCAATGTGCGAATTTAACAGCCGCGCTGCGCGAGAGACGATCATTTCCATCGCGTCAAGCGGGTAAAAATCCACGCGGTAAGTTGCGCCAAAGCGGGCGCGCAGCGGCGCGGTCATTAGCGCAAGGCGGGTGGTTGCGCCCACCACCGTGATGGCTGGCAGCTTGAGCCGCACAGTTCGCGCGGCGGGGCCTTTGCCAATCACCAAATCCAGCGCGTTGTCCTCCATCGCCGGGTAAAGCACTTCTTCCACCGCGCGGTTCAGCCGGTGAATTTCGTCAATAAACAGCACATCGTTGGCCCGCAGGTTGGTTAGGATGGCCGCCAGATCGCCCGCGCGTTCAATCGCCGGGCCGCTGGTCACCCGCAGGTTGGCCTGCATCTCGTTGGCGATGATGTGCGAGAGCGTGGTTTTGCCCAAGCCGGGCGGGCCGTAAATAAGCACATGGTCAAGGGCTTCGCTGCGGGCGCGGGCCGCCTGAATCAGAATGCGCAGGTTGTCGCGCACTTTGTCCTGGCCAATCAGGTCGTCCAGCGTTTGCGGGCGCAAGGCGCGATCCAGCGTGCCCTCGTCCTCCGGGGCGCTTTCGCCAGATACAAGGCGTTTGTTGTCATCGTGTGCAGCCACATGCGAATGATAGCAGGCAGGAAAAGCGAAGGGTGAAGGGTGAAGGGTGAAACGGACGCGCGGGTAGAGATGCCGAGTGAGATTAAAATTTTGGGCATGGCAGAATCACAAACGGAATTTAGGGAGCAGTTGGCGCAAGGTGCGCGGTTATTGCATGCGGGCAAAATGGATGAGGCCTTGCCGCACTTGTTACGCGCCCGTGAGTTGGAGCCGCAAAACGCCGACGCGGCCCTCAACCTGAGCGGCGCGTATTTGATGAGCGGACGGTTCAAGCTGGCGTTGCCGATTTTGGAGGAAGCGGTGGCGCATTCCCCAGGTAACGCGCGTTTGTGGATTAATCTGGGCGCGGCGCAGCTCGGAAATCCCATCACCGCAACCGATGAGCGGCAGAAAAAAGCGCTGGAGGCATTTAACCGCGCCCTGGAGCTGGACCCAGCCGCGCCCAGCGTGGCCTACAACATGGGGCTTATTCACCGCGACCGCGGCGAACGCGAGCAGGCCATCGCCGCCTTTCGCCGCGCCGCACAAAGCGACCCCGGCGACAAGGATGCGAAAAGTTTGTTGGAAAAGCTGGAGAAAATGAAGGACGCGGAAGGCGGGCCTTCAGGAACTTCTGCCCAGTAGGCTGTGCCCCAGATCGTGCAGCATTCCAGATGCTGCGTTGTTCAAGCCCGCGTCGTCAAATGCTTCCATGGCGCGGGCGTAGGCCGTCTCCGCCGCCGCCTCGGTAAAGGGCCGCGCATCGGTTTGCTCAATCAGCCCGCGCAAAAAATTAACCTCGCTCACCATTAACTCCGAGCGAACGCGGGCGCTTGACTGCGGGCGGAAGTATTGCGAGCGAAACAATGAGTTGCGCTCGGCGGCGTAAATGGCGGGCAGCGTTTTCTTGTGATGTTTCAAGTCGCTATCTGCCTTGCCGGTCACAGATGGGTCACCCCAAATGCCCAGCACGTCATCTTGCAACTGAAATGAAAGACCAATCTGAAGACCAAACTCGCCCAGCGCGGCAATTTGTTTTTCCGATGCGCCCGCGATGATGCCGCCCAGAGCGCAACTGGCGCGCACCAGCGCCGCCGTTTTGCCCTCAATCATTTGCATGTAGTCCTCGGCGCTCACGTTAACTTGGTTTTCAAAACCCAGGTCAAGGTGCTGGCCGATGGTCAGTTCCACGCACATGGCGTCAAACGCGCGGAGGGCGCGCAAGGCCCGCTCTGCCGGAACACCGCGATCTGTCAGCTCTTCCATCGCCAAATGCGCCAGCGCAAACATCGCATCTCCGGCGTTAATGGCTTGCGCGTCGCCCCAGATGGCCCAGAGGGTGGGGCGCCCACGCCGCAGTTCATCGCGGTCCTCAATGTCATCGTGAATGAGCGAGAAGTTGTGCAAAAGCTCAACGGCGGCGGCGGCGGGCAGGGCGTGTTCCGCTTGTCCGCCGCAGGCTTCGCAAGCCAGCAGGGTCAGCAAAGGGCGGATGCGTTTTCCGCTGGCTGCGTGCGCGCGTTCTCGAACGCCATCTTCATTGGCAAAGCCCAGATGATAGGCCAGCATGGTTGTGAACGGCGCGGGTTGATGCGGTTGAGATTCAATCACGCGGAGCATTTCAGATTCCACGCGTGGAATCCATTGTTTGAAGTAATCGGCCAATGTTTGTGGCATATGTGTATTTTAATGTGAGTTGCAGGTGTTCCGACAACTGTTCAATTTGGTCGCCGAGATTCAGAAACGCGAAGATTTTCCGTTTCTAAATCTTGACGGCCAAATTGTTTGTTCAAACGCTTTTACGCCCGCGCGGCTTTGGCCTGGCGCACAATCTCGGCAATCTGCTCAAGGTGGCTGTCATCATGCCCAAGGCCGCCCATGAAACGCGTGTAGCAGTTGCGCATCCCCGCGCCGGGGTACGGCTCCATCTCAATCTCGGTGTGTGGGTGATCTGGCCACATTTCCAAAGAGGACAGGCGCATTCGGCGGCTTTCTTCCAACCGCGCCTTGCACTGGGCAATTGAGCTGATGGTTTCCCACTGGGTCTCGTAACGCGACCGCCCATGAAATTCCACGCCACGCGCCATCTCCGCCCCCAGAAACGCGCTTTCTTCGGATGAGGCCGTGCAATGCACAATCACGTGCCCCAGCGTCCAGGCGATGTTGGCCTCGGATGCGTCTTTGGCTGCGTTGTCTTGCGCGGCGGGGTCAACCGGCACAAAAGTCACATCGGCATCTACGCATCCTTTGATATGCGCCTGCATGGCATCAATCATTTCGTTTGTCAGATTGCGCAGGTCGTCGCGGGTCAAAATTTTTGCCAGCTCTGGCATGGTTATTTTCTTTTCCCGCATGTCGCGCACAGTTTGTAGGTTAATCATGTTTCTCCTTTGTGTTGATGCGCGAGTGTATCACCGACCTTTTTTGGGGGGTTGTGATACATGCGATTCAACCATCTCAACAATTCGCAAATCGCTGCGGGTGAGCGCCAGCGCGGCCAGCTCCTCGCGCGAGACAAATCGCAGGAGTTGGTAAAACTCGCTTTCTAACCTCGCAGGTTGGCCAGCTAGAGTACCACCTGCTAATTTTTTTTGCGCCAACCTGCGAGGTTTTGGGTGAACAAAAAACACATGCCGCGTGATTTTGAAATGGGTAAAGGCGTGTTTCACTGCGCCGATGAGATTTTCTTCACCAATGTCAACGCCCAGCCCACACTTTTCGGCCAGCATGGCTTGCGCCTGCGCGGCCATGTCTGCCCGCGAGCCTTCGGCAGACACGTCGAAATTTGTGGATGGAAATTCCCAAAGCCCGCCCAGCAAACCACGCGCCGGGCGTTGCCCCATCAGCCAGCAGCCACGCGGGTTTTGCAAAACAACCGTGCAAATGGCGCGGTGCGGGGTGGCCGGTTTTTGTTTTTTTGGCGGATGGCTCTCTGGGTCGCCAAGAGCGTATGCCCGGCACAGCGCCATCACCGGACACGCGCCAATTTGGCGCAAACAGCGCGGCGATTTTGGCGTGCAAATGGTCGCGCCCAAATCCATCAACGCCTCGTTAAACTCGCCTGCGTGACCGGGCGGGAGCAAATCTCGTGCAAGCTGCCACGTGTCGCGCGGGTCGCCTGCGAAGGCGCGGCCCAGCACGCGGCGTACGTTGCCATCTACCAGCGGCGCGTCTTGGGCAAAGGCTAATGAGGCGATGGCCCCCGCCGTGTATGCGCCGATGCCGGGCAGGGCCAGCAACCCATCCGCCGTGTTGGGAATTTGCCCGGCGTGTTCTTGCACAACCACTTGCGCCGCGCGGTGAAAGTGGCGGACGCGCGAGTAATACCCAAGCCCTTCCCAAAGTTTGAGCGCGTCATCTAGCGGGGCGGCGGCAAACGCGGCCAACGTTGGAAAGCGCGCCAGCCAGCGGGCGTAATACGGGATGACCGTCTCCACGCCTGTTTGCTGGAGCATGATCTCGGCCAGCCACACGTGATACGGGTCGCGCGGCTCCGCCCGCCAGGGCAGGTCGCGTTTGTTCGCCGCGAACCAAGTGAGCAAGCGAATGCTGAAAGCTGAATGCTGAATGCTGAAACTCATTTCATCCCTTGCCGTGTTTTCTTAACGATGGCGACAAGAATGGAAATAATTTCGTTGGTCTCATTCAAGATTGGTTCCAGCTGCTCTGGCTGAACATATTTGTTTGCCGCAATCAACCGCAACCAAAAATGAGTTTCTCGCACTTCTTTTATGGCGATGTTGCATTTGTGAATGAAATCGGCTTTGCTTTCTGCGCCTTGCGCCTCTTGCATGTTTGCGCCAATGGCTGTGCCAGAGCCAACCAATTGGTTCAGTAATCGCGGCGCGACTTTTCTCTCGCGCAAAACATCATGCAGTTTCACGATCCTGCACGCATATGCAAATGTTCTTTCCTGAATGTTTTGAGGAGAGGCGGTCATATTTCAGCATTCAGCATTCA
>DAORUN010000085.1:9619-14317 GCA_035433205.1 Thermoflexales bacterium
GCATTTTTGGGCGGGATGGGTTTTGTGTCTGGTTGATGGCTGGCTTGTGCGATGATGTCTTTGAGCTTGCGGAAATCTTCCTCCACCGTTTGGCGCAGGGCGGGCTGGTGCAGCGCCGCCGCCGGGTGGAACATGGGCACAATCAGTTTGCCGCCAATTTTGCGGGCCTTGCCGTGTATGGCGCTGATCTTCTCGCCGGGGAAATACTTGGCCATGGAATGCCGCCCCAGCGTGACGATGACTTTTGGGTTGATCAGCGCGATCTGGCGCTCCAGATACGCGCCGCACGCCTGCGTTTCTTCTGGCAGCGGGTCGCGGTTTTCTGGCGGGCGGCACTTGACCACGTTGGCAATGAACACTTCCTCACGCTTGAACCCCGCGCTGGCCAGCAACTGGGTGAGGAACTGACCAGACGCGCCCACAAATGGCCGGCCTTGCTGGTCTTCGTGAAACCCCGGCCCCTCGCCAATCAACATGATGGGCGCGTCTGCCGGGCCTTCGCCGGGCACGGCGTTTTTGCGGGTGCGGTGCAGTGGGCACGCCACGCACACGCGCACCTCATTGGCAACTTGAACAAGAGAATCTGGTGTGGTCATGTTGATGGAAATTTTAGCGGATTTACGCGCGTGTCGCTACTTTTTTAGCACAACAATCATGCGCTCGGCATCTTCGGGGTGGGTGAGCAGCGGTGGCGGGATGAGCATGTTGCCATACCACCACGATTGCGAAAACGCCCCAGACAACTCCACCAGCGCCCGCAGCTCTTGCGGCTGATACCAGCGGTGCTGATTTTGATTGCGAATCACGCGAGGTGGCTGGCCCGCCTCGCGGATAGTGAGCTGAGTTGTCACCGTCCACTGTTGGGTGATCCAGTCGTAATGATCATCGGCCAGACCAAAAATCATGTCAACGTTTATGTTGTCTTCTTCCACTGTCCAGTAATTTGGCAGGTTATCGCGCCAAATATCGGATGGGTGCGCCATCTCAATTACCATGACGCCACCGGGCAGCAGGTTGCGCGAGACCGCGCGAAAATGCGCCACCACCTGTTCGTTGGTGGTCAGGTGCGAAAGGCTTTCCATTAAATTGGCGGCCAGGGCGATGGGTTTTTTAAGCGCGAAGTCGCACATATCCCCTTTGACCAGCTCCAGCGAAACGCCCTCGCGCTGCGCCCCGGCTTGCGCGTAGTCCAGCATGTCATCAGAGAGGTCAAGCGCCACCGAGCGCCATCCCCTGCGCGCGAACACCCGCGCGTGACGCGCCGGGCCAGCGGCCAGCTCCACAAACGATGTTGAATCGCTTTGCACCGCGCCATGTTCGCGCAGGCACCACGCCAAAAAATCGCATTCTTCGTCAAAGTCTCTGTCGCCAAACGCAATATCGTAGGCGCGCGCTTCTCGGTAAAACTCAGGTGTACTCATGAAAATTAAAAACGGCAGATGAAAGTCTGTCTGTATGGCAAACGAGGTTGACAGACAGAAACAGAGTGATAAATCAATGTGCTCAAACTATATCAAACGCCCGTGATGATTTTTGTAAGGTTAATCGGAAAGGATGCCGTGCGCATGATTGGCAGAGACGCAAAATCTTGCGTCTCTGCGCTGACCCATTTTCAATTTTCGCGCTATGATGCAATGATTAAGGAGCTACTTCATCATGGACAAGAGACGTTTTGGACGCACCGGCCACCTCAGCACAATTGCCATTTTTGGCGCGGCGGGTCTTGGCCGCGTGACGCAGGCCGAGGCCGACACCGCGATTGAGCTGGCGCTGGCGCATGGCGTGAATCACATAGACATCGCCCCCAGCTATGGCGAGGCCGAGCTGCGCATGGGGCCGTGGATGCCGCGCATTCGCAAAAATATGTTTGTGGGTTGCAAAACGCAAAAACGCGCAAAGCAAGAGGCCTGGGATGAATTGCGCGGCTCGCTCAAGCGGTTGCAGATGGAGCAGTTTGATTTGTATCAACTGCATGCGGTGACCACGTTTGAGGAGCTGGACAAGTGCACCATGAAAGGCGGGGCGCTGGAAACGCTGATTGAGGCCAAAGAGAAAGGCTTGACCAAATACCTGGGCATCACCGGGCATGGGGTGGATTCCCCAGCCATTTACCGCGAGGCGTTGCGCCGGTTTGACTTTGACACAATCTTGTTCCCGATCAACTTTGTGCAATACGCCAACCCGTATTACCGCGAGAACGCCGAGGCTTTGCTGGCCGAGTGCGCCAAACGCGACGTGGGCACGATGATCATTAAGACCATCACCCGCGCGCCCTGGGGCGAGCGCGAGCGCACCGCGGCCACCTGGTATGAGCCGTTCACCGACATGCCCATGATTCAGCAGGCGATCAACTTTGCGCTCTCACAACCCATCACCGGTATTTGCACCGCTGGCGATGTGCATGTGCTGCCCAAAGTGCTGGATGCCTGCGAGAATTTTGCGCCCATGACCCACGCCGAACAAGAATTGCTCATTGCGCGGGCCGGCGAGTTTGAGCCGCTGTTTGCGTAGAAACAGACGGAAGACGGGAGACGGAGGACGAATTTAGCCGTCTTCGGTCTTCCGTCCTCCGTCATGTAATCATCACACTAAAACCCCTTCAAGAATTCCCGCGCCTGCGCAATTTGCTCCGCAGGCACAAGGTTGCCGCGCTCGTATTCATCTAGCAATTGCGAGAGGGTGACCACCGCGTGAAGCGCCACGCCCCGCGCGGCCATGGCCTCTTTTGCCCCGCTTTGGCGGTCAATCAGCACCACCACATCGGTCACTTTTAGTCCCGCGCCGGTGAGCTTGTCAATCGCCTCAAATTTGCTGTCGCCGGTGGTGGTCAAATCGTCAATCACCACCGCTGTCTCGCCTTCGGCAAACGCGCCCTCAATATCGGCTTTTGTGCCGTAGGCTTTGGCCTCTTTGCGCGGGTAAATGAGCGGCAAGCCCATGTTCAAGCTGATGGCTGTGCCGATGGGCAAGGCCGCGTAGGGAAGGGCGGCCAGCCGGTCGAACGATAACCCATCCAGCAAAGGCGCGTAGGCCGCCGCCACCTGCGCCAGCACTTTTGGATGGCTGACCAGTTGGCGTAAGTCCATGTAAATGGGCGACATCAACCCGCTCTTGAGTTTGAATTGCCCAAACTTGACGCAGCCGGTTGCGAGCAAGCTGGTTGCTAGTTGCTGGTTGCTGGTTGCTGGTTGTTGGGAACTGAGAATCGTCCATCGTCCATCGTCCATCGTCCGCTTTCGCGCCCGTATCTCGTTAATCTCATCGCGCAGGTCACGCGCGGCGTTGCGCATGTTGTCCGCGCGAGAGATGGCGCGCGAGACCGGCACAAGCACGCCCATCCCATCGGCCCGCAAGCCAGCCATGAGCGCGGTTTCAAGATCGCCGCCCTGCGCGCCCACGCCCGGCGCAAGAATCCACAACTCTGGGGCGATGGCCCTCACCCGCGCCAGCGATTGCGGCTGGGTGGCGCCCACCACCAGACCAACGTTGTTTTGCGCGTTCCAGCCCCGCGCCAGTTGGGCGATCTTTTCATGCACCAGGGCGCCATCGGCCAAAGCCAGGTCTTGCACCAGCCCCGCGCCGGGGTTGCTGGTTTTGCACAGCACAAACGCGCCGCGCTCGCGGTGGGCCACAAACGGGGCGATGGAATCCTGGCCGAGATACGGCGAGAGCGTGATGGCGTGCGCGCCGAGCGCCTCGAACGCAGAGGCGGCGTAGGCCTCGGCGGTGGAGGCGATGTCGCCGCGCTTGGCGTCCAAAATCACGGGGATGACCGAGCCGATGCGGTCAGATTCGGCCTTGATCGCGTCAATCACTTGTTTGAGCGCGGCCCAGCCCTCTGGCCCAAACACCTCAAAAAAAGCGGCGTTTGGTTTGAAGGCCGCCGCGTAGGGCGCGGTTTCCTTCACAATCTTCAGGCTGAACTCCAGCGCGGCTTGCGCGGTGTGTTCAGGCAAATCGGAGGCGTGCGGGTCTATGCCCACGCACAACAAAGATCGATTGGTGTCTACGTGGCGTTCCAGAAAGGAGAAAAAATTTTCCATTGCGGGCATTCATTGTACCGGAACAGCGCCGCCCCGCGCCCGTCCTCACACAATTTTGTGGTCGGTCAGGTAGGTTTCGCTCATCACGCCGCCCATCTCGGCATACAGGTGATGCTCGTTGACCGAGACGCTCAGGCTGGCGCGGCGGTCCATGTTGCCCAGCAGCGGGGCCAGGAACGCGCGGTCAAACGCAAACAGCGGGATTTCATCGGCGCGGTAAATGGTTTTGCCCGCCAGGTTGCGCCGCAGCATGGCCGGGTCGCGGTGGGTGTAGATGGCCACCCGGTTGGCGGCCTTGCTGGCGCGATGGATTTTCTCGGCATCGGGCATGCCCACCTCCACCCACAACAAAAGCTCGCCGGCGTAGTTGCGCGCCCACACCGCCGGCTGGCTGGGGTCGTCCAGCGCCTTGGCCAGCTCAATGCCTTCGCAAAATTCAAGACAATACGCCAGCACGCGGGTGAGCATGTAGTCCTCGTTTTCGGTGGGGTGTTGGGCCACGCGCAAGACAAATTGCTCGTACACCCCGCGATCCACATCGCTGAGGGAAATATCGAAGTTGTAGATGGTTGCGCCGAGGGCCATGTTTTTTTGGGGGTTAGGTGTGTTGGGGTATTGGATATTGGGTATTGGGTATTGGGTAAGGGTATTGTAA
>DAORUN010000086.1:0-14290 GCA_035433205.1 Thermoflexales bacterium
CCGCGCATTAGTTTTTTGTTGGATGGATATTAGCAGTGTGTTGGATATGCGGCGCTGGGCGATGGCTGATGACTCACTTGTCCGCTAGAATAACCTTGTTTTGACCGAGCTTCCATCCACCGATTTGCGCAAAGCGCGCTGCGAGACCCATCCCAGCGCCGGCGAGCACGCCTCGCTTTGGTATTTCTCGCGGCACGCGGGCGGGCTTTTGCGCGTGACCTGGAACGCCATTTGGATTTACGCCGCGCGGTTTGCGCCCACGTTTGGTCTCAAGCGGTTGTTTTATCGCATGGTGGGCGCAAAGGTCGCGCCGTTTGGGGCGGTGGGGCTGGGCGTCACGCTGGACATTTTCTTCCCGCAAGACATCACGATTGAGGATGACGCGATTGTGGGTTACAACACGGTGATTTTGGCGCACGAATTTATGCGCCACGAATGGCGGCGCGGGCCGGTGCATATTTGCAAAGATGCCACCATTGGCGCAAACTGCACCATTTTGCCGGGCGTGGTCATTGGCGAGGGCGCCACCGTGAGCGCCATGAGCCTGGTCAACCGCGATGTGCCGCCAGGCGTTTTTGTGGGCGGCGTGCCGATTAGGGTGATTGTTGCGAGCGAGGGCAGCCCAGAAGAGGAAATAAGAAATAAGAAATAAGAATTGGACTTACGCAAAACATGTTATTCGCGAAAAAGTAATGCTTGTCACCCTGAGCGATAGCGAGGGGTCTCTGGCAAATTTAGCCTAAGAATGAGTTAGCCAGAGATGCTTCGCCTAAAGGCTTTGCCTTTGGCAAGATCAGCATGACATATCATCATTTTTTGAGTGATTTAGATTCAACTTTGCGTAAGTCCAGTAAGAAATTGCGCGGCGATGTTTAATCTGTGTTTGGCAAAATAACGTCGAAAATGATAGACTTGTTTTAGAAAAAGGATGCGCCAATGACAACATCTCACATCATTTTGACCGATGCGGAAAGCGAGGCGATTAAAGCGCTGGGGCAACAGAACACCTTTTGGAAAACCACCCTTTGGAATCAATTTGGCGCGGCGATTGACATGCTGGAGAACGCCATCCGCGCCTGCCCAGATGCGCTTTGGCATGGGCAAATGTGGCCGATTGACGATATTGAGCCGCGTTTCTCTGAGGTGTGGTGCATTGCCGCGCACGTGCTGTTTTGGCTGGATTTTTACCTGACCAACTCGCCGGATGATTTTGCGCCGCCCCCGCCGTTTGGCTTGGAAGAGCTGGACCCGGCGGGTGTGGTTCCGCCGCGCGCATTCACAAAAGATGAAATTTTGGCCTATTTGGCGTATGGCCGCGCCAAGTGCAAAACCACCATTGAAAACTTGACCGAGGCCCGCGCCCAATCCATCTGCGAATTTGGATGGGTAAAGCTGCCATTTGGCGAAATGCTGCTTTACAACATGCGCCATGTGCAGGAACACACTGCGCAAATAAACTTGTTCATTGGGCAGCACAAGCTGTATAACCCGCGCTGGGTAAAACAGGCCGGGTAAAACGGCTTTGCGCGGGATGAATGTGGGGGATGTTGCCATCTTCTTAACACCCCCGCCATGTTAGAATTTCTGGCTTTTCACACATGTTTGAAGGTCTCAGCGATAGATTACAAGCGGTTTTTGACCGCCTCGGCAAACGCGGCATTCTGAATGAACAGGATGTTGATGTGGCTCTGCGCGAGGTGCGCGTGGCCTTGTTGGAAGCCGATGTCAACTTCAAGGTTGTCAAGGATTTTCTGGCCCGTGTGCGCGAGCGCGCCGTTGGCGCAGAGGTGCACAAAAGCCTGACCCCCGGCCAGGCGGTGGTGAAAATTGTTCACGATGAACTTTTGACCACGCTGGGCGAGGGCGGCAAGCTGGATTTGGGCGGCCCCGCGCCGCGAGTGGTGATGCTGGTGGGGTTGCAAGGCACCGGCAAAACAACCACCGCCGCCAAACTTGCCTTGCGATTGCGCAACGCCGGGCGCAAGCCCATGCTGGTGGCCGCAGACACCTACCGCCCGGCTGCCATCACCCAATTGGAGACGCTGGGCAAACAATTGGGTATTGCTGTGCACAGCGAGGGCAGCACGGTTGCACCCCCGCTTATTTGCGAACACGCCATTTCCAAGGCGATTCAGGGCGCGTTTGACGTGGTGATTTTGGACACCGCTGGCCGCCTGCAAATTGATGATCGCATGATGGCCGAAGTTGAGGAAGTGAAGAAGCGCACCAAACCGTGCGAGATTCTTTTGGTGGCCGACGCCATGACCGGCCAGGAAGCCGTCAACGTTGCGGATGCGTTTAACAAACGGCTGGGCATCACCGGCCTCATTCTCACAAAGGTGGATGGAGACGCGCGCGGTGGGGCGGCCATCAGCATGAGGGCCGTGACCGGCGTGCCGATTAAGTTTTTGGCGACCGGCGAAAAGCCCGATGCGTTTGAGCAGTTTTACCCCGACCGCCTGGCCAGCCGCATTTTGGGCATGGGCGATATGCTCTCGCTGATTGAGAAAGCCCAGGTTGATTTTGACGAGAAGGAAGCTGAGAAGGCCGCCGCGAAGTTTATGACGGCCAAGTTTGATCTGGATGACTTTTTGAAGCAGATGAAGCAGGTGCGCAAAATGGGGCCTCTGCAAAACCTGCTGGAGATGTTGCCCGGATACAACCAGATCAAGGGTCAGCTTGCGGGCGTGGACACGGAAAAGCAATTCTCCAAGGTCGAGGCCATCATCAACTCGATGACGATGAAGGAGCGCCGCAACCCAGATTTGCTCAACGCCTCGCGCAAGCGGCGCGTGGCAACTGGCAGCGGCGTGACGGTGACGGATGTCAACCAGTTGCTCAACCAATTCCGCGAGACGCAGAAGATGATGAAACAACTGAGCAGTAACCCGCGCATGCGCGGCATGTTTAACGGCATGACAGGGCGGGGCAAATAGCAATTAAAAATTAAGAATTAAGAATTAAAACTGGATTTACGCAAAAACTTCCTTTAACGCGTGGAATGGCGCGTAGGGGCGAGGCATGCCTCGCCCCTACGCCTAAACCTTCGGTTTATTTCATCATTTTCACGAAATTAACTCGGCTTTGCGTAAGTCCAGTTAAAAATTAAAACGGGGCGGATTCGGTGCATTTTGGCGTTTTGCATTTTGCATTTTATTACCGCTTATAATTGATGGTTTGCGGGCAAGTAAAATCCGCTTACCGAAGTAGTAATTTCAGGAGTTCAGGAAAAATATGGTTCGTATTCGATTGCGCCGGATGGGTTCGAAGGGGCAGCCTTCATATCGCATCGTTGTGGCAGACAAAGAAGCGCCCCGTGATGGCGGCTTCATCGAGATTGTGGGCACATACAACCCGCGCACCCAGCCGGAATCGGTGAAGGTGGCGGAGGATCGCGCATTGTATTGGCTGAAAGTGGGCGCGCAGCCCAGCGATAGCGTGCAGCAGATCTTCAAGAAGGCTGGCACGATGGATCGCTATGCGCGGTTGATGAAAGGCGAAGCCCCCGAGGTTTTGCTTCAGGAAGCCGAGGCGCATTACGCCAGCGCTCCTGCGATTGACCAGCGCACCAACCTTGGCCGCGTGGTTAAGCCGGGCACTGGCCGGAAGCCAAAGAAAGACAAGAAGTAGGCTTGGTAGAGACGCATTATTTTGCGTCTTTACACGCTACCAACATGAAAGACCTCATCGCATACATTGCGCAGCATTTGGTGGATGACACCGAGGCGGTGCGCGTGAACGAGTATCGCCAGCGGCGCGGGACAGTGTATGAGCTGCTCGTGGCAAAGGACGAGACCGGGCGCGTGATTGGACGCGAGGGCAAGATCGCCAACGCCATCCGCATTGTGCTGGATATTGCCGCCGAAAAGCAGGGCGAGCGCGTGGCGCTGGAGATTAACTGAACCGCACTCTGCCGCGCTGGCGCAGATACGCAAATAAAATAAGAAATGAGGAATAAGAAATTGCGCCGGGCGCGTTTTCTTGTTTCTTGTTTCTTATTTTTTTATTTTCACTCTTCATGAACACAAACACGCTTATTTTCATTGGCAAAATCACCCGCCCGCACGGCATTTTAGGCGAGGTGAAAGTGCAAACCGAGCCGGAGATGTTTGAAGTTCTAATGGATGTGAAGCAGGTTTACCTCGGCAAAGACCGCAAGCCCTACACCGTGACCCATGCCCGCGGGCATCAGGATGCGTTTTTGTTCAAGCTGAAAGAGGTGCCAGACCGCAACGCCGCAGAAACCCTGCGCGGGTTGGAGGTGTTTGTGGATGAGACCGACCTGCCCGATCTTGAGGATGGCGAGTATTACGCCCACGACCTCATCGGCCTGAAGGTGCTGGATGAAAACGGCGCGGAACTGGGCGAGGTGGCCGATGTGCTGGGCACTGGCGCGAATGATGTGTATGTTGTGCAAGGCGGCCCGCGCGAGCTGCTCCTGCCCGCCATTGAGAGCGTCATCCTTGAGATTGACCTTGACGCCGAAACGATGCGCGTGAAAGTGCCCGAAGGGCTTTAGGGATACACCTTCCCTCTCATCTCCAATCCCCAATACCCAATAACTCTTGCGCGGGCTTACAATCCTGTGCATGAACATCTCTGTCCTCAACAAACACATCCAAACCGTCAAAGCCGATGCGCTCATCGTCAATTTATTTGAGGGCGTCTCATTGCCCGGCGGGGCAACCGGCGCGGTGGATGGCGCCACGAATGGCGCGATCAGCCAACTGATTCAACTGGGCGACTTCAAAGGCAAGCTCAACGAGATCGCAGTGGTCTACACGCACGGGCTTATTCCATCCCCCCGCGTTATTTTGGTGGGGCTGGGCAAAGCCAGCGATTTTACGCTGGACAAGGCGCGCCAGGCCAGCGGCACAGCCGCACGCAAGGCCAAAGAGCTGGGCTGCAAAACGGTCGCGTCAATCGCGCACGGCGCGGGCATTGGCGGCCTCAACCCGCGCGAGGCGGCCCAGGCCACAATTGAGGGCGCCATCCTTGGCACATACACCCACACCGAGCAAAAGAGCCGCGCCGACCAGAGCGCCATCGAACAACTATTTTTGCTCACCGCAGACGCGGCGCAGCTGCCCGCGCTTGAGGCTGGCGCAAAAGATGGCGAGATCATCGCCACCGCGCAAAACCTGACCCGCACGCTTATCAATCGCCCGCCCAACATGATTAACCCCGCCAGCTTTGCGGCCATTGCCCAAGATGTGGCGGCTCAAACCGGGCTGGCTTGCACCGTGCTCACCGAGAAAGAAATTGCCGCCGAAAAAATGGGCGGGTTGATGGGCATCTCGCAGGGCACGGCCAACCCGCCCCGCTTTGTGGTGATGGAGCATCGGCCCGCCGGGAACACCGCGCCCCCGCTGGTTCTCATTGGCAAAGGTGTCACGTTTGACACCGGCGGCATCACGCTCAAACCCGGCGAGAACATGGGCGCGATGAAAGGCGACATGAGCGGCGCGGCGGCGGTGCTGGGCGCGATGCAGGCCATCGCCAAACTGGGCGTCTCGCGCCCGGTGGTGGGCCTCATGCCGCTGGTGGAGAACATGCCCGATGGCGCGGCGTATCGCCCCAGCGATGTGCTGACCATGATGAGCGGGCTGACGGTTGAGATCATCAGCACGGATGCCGAGGGCCGCCTAATTTTGGCCGACGCCCTGCATTACGCCAAACGCTTCAACCCCGTTGGCGTGGTGGATATTGCCACACTCACCGGCGCGGCAGGTGTGGCGCTGGGGAAGGAAATTGCGGCGGGCGCGTTTTTTAGCGATGAAGATTGGGCGCAAAAGGTGCAAGCCGCCGCATCTGCCGCTGGCGAGCGCGTGTGGCGTATGCCACTCTTCCCAGAATATGCCGAGGCGATCAGGAGCGACACGGCGGATATTAAAAATAGCGGCGGAAGGACGGGCGGGGTGGGCACAAGCGCCTGGTTTTTGCGCCGCTTTGTGGAAGGCGCAGATGGCAATCCGGTTTACCCGTGGGCGCACATAGACATGGCCCCGATGGATTTTTCTACCAAAACCACCGGCTACCTTGTGCGCGGCGCGTGGGGTTTTGGCGTGCGCACGTTTGTGGAACTAGCGCAAAAAGGGTGAAGGGTGAAGGGAGAAGGGTGAAGGAAAACCGCATTTCACTCTTCACTCTTCTCCCTTCACCCTTTTAAGCCGCGGCGCGTCTTAACCGGTCTGCAATGGCCTCGCCCAGACCAGCGCGTTCCACCTGGGTGATGAGGATGACCTGCGCGCCAGCGGCGTCCAGCGCGCGCATCCCGGCATATAGCTCGCGGGCGATCTCGGCCAGCGCATTTCCCATCACAAATTGCGGGGTTAGCCCGGCGCAGGCCGCGCTTTGCGCCTGTGTGATGAGCAAGCCCACGCGCAGTTTTTGCGCCGCATACGCCTCGCGCCGCGCCAGCAGGTCTGGTGTATCTTTGCAAAGGATGAGTTTTGCGCCGGGGGCGTAATGCCGCTCCAGCATGCCGGGGGCGGGCATGGCCTCGCTTTGGTTTGGGGTTTGTCTTTGGCGGATGGAGACCGGGCGGGCCAAAACTTCCTCCAACCGTTCGCGGCTCAGGCCGCCGGGGCGCAAAATCTGCGGCGCTGCGCCCGTTAAATCCAACACGGTGGACTCCACGCCAATGCTGGCCGGGCCGCCATCCAACACCAGGTCAATTCGCCCGCGCAAGTCATCCAAAACGTGCGCGGCGGTGGTTGGGCTGGTGTGGCCAAACCGGTTGGCGCTGGGCGCGGCGATGGGCACGCCGCTGGCGCGGATGAGCGCGAGGGCGACGGGGTGGGCGGGCATCCGCAACCCCACTTTGTCCAGGCCAGCGGTCACATTGGCGGGGATGCGCCCCCCGCGCGGGAGCACCAGCGTGAGCGGGCCGGGCCAGCACGCCCGCGCCAACGCCCGCGCCATTTGGCGCATTTCTGCGTTGTGCGCATCGGCTAATTCTTCCCAGGCGCCATCGGCCACATGCACAATGATTGGGTCATTGAGCGGGCGTTGTTTGGCCTCAAAAATTTTTGCCACCGCGTTTCCATCCAGCGCGTTTGCGCCAAGTCCATACACGGTCTCGGTGGGAAAGGCGGCCAGCCCGCCCGCGCGGATCATCTCCGCCGCTTTTGCGATAATTTCATCGGCCAAAATGCCATCGGGCAAAAAGGCGTTTAAGAGTTGCGTGTCCAAATTCAATTGCAAATGACGAATTACACCTGAACCTACGCAAAAAAATCCCGAATGCCTCGCCTCTGCGACCAAACCTTTCGTTTATTCCATCATTTTCCAGAGAGTAGCTCTGTTTTGCGCAAGTCCAGTTACGAATTAAACTTTACTTCAATTTTAAAATAAGATACGATTTTATGTGCAAATTTTTTTGAGAAGAATGCGTAAGCGCGCAAGATGGAAGCGCGGGCAAGGAGCTGAATTTTGAAGAAAGCATCTGCACCCAAAACGGCAAAAACAACAAAAAAGAAAGCCGCCCCAAAAACGACAAGGCGCAAGTCTGTTGCCCGCGCGAGTGCGCCATCTGGCAATGCGCAGCAAGATATGCTGGAATTGCACAACCGCGTTCGCCGAGAGCTGAGCCTGGCGGAATTTTCGCTTTCTGCGGCATTGAATAACGCCGCGCAGGCGCAGGCCAGCTATTTGGCATCTGTGCCGCTGAATGACTTGCTCAACCTGGGAATGCGGGCGCACGATGGCCCGGATGGCGCCAAACCCTTTGACCGTGTGACCCGCGCTGGGTATGCCACGCGCTTTGTGGCCGAGAACTGGGCGTTTTTCCCAAATGCAAAAGGCGCCTTTGACTGGTGGATGAAGGATCAATGGCACAAGCCGCAAATCGTCTCGGCGGGTTACACGCACATTGGCGTGGGCATTGCGCCGCACCCGGCGGGGAATATTATTTTTGTAGTGGACTTTGCCCAACCCGCCTAGCCAGCCTGCAGTTGCCTACACGGTTTCGCCAAAAATAATGCGTTGTTCCTTGCCGTTGATCTCCATGACCAATGCGCCGTCATCGTCAATGCGCTTGGCAAAGCCTTCGTATATGCGCTCTCCTGCGTGAATTGTGGCCGGTTTGCCCAGCGTAACCAAACTGCGGGCAAACTCGCGCGCGGGGGATTGTCTTTGTGCCACCAAACTGGCATACCGGGCGGCAAAACGCGAAAGCCAGAATTGCATCACCTGTTCAACATCAAACGCAATTCCTGTTTCATTTTTAAGGCTGGTGGCTTTTTTTTGCACAAGCAGCGGCGCGTCCTCAAACGAGGTATTGATGTTCAGACCAATCCCCAGCACGGCGTATTCAGTTTCCTGACCCAAAAACGAGGACTCCACCAAAATACCGCACACTTTTTTGTCGTTCAGCAACACATCGTTAAACCACTTAATGCCTGTCTTTGCGGGTGATGGGGCAAAGGCCGTCACGGCATCTTGCGCGGCCAGCGCCGCAATCATGGTCAGCCAGCCCAATTGAGCGGGGGCAAGCGCCGGGCGCAGCAACACCGAGCAATACAGCGCCGCCCCCTGCGGAGAAAACCACTCGTGCCCGGCCCGCCCGCGCCCGGCGGTTTGCTCATCGGCCATCACCACCACGCCCTCTGGCAGCCCTTGCTTTGCCAAAAAGTGAATCGCATCCATCGTTGAGGTGACACTCTGGCGGCGCTCAATTTTGTAATTCATTGCAAATATCTCGTGTGATGTTGGGCAGGCTCATTGTTTTACGGGCTGCGCATGGAACTGATTTGCAAGCCACTCTGCGGCGGCGCTCAAATCATCAAACATTTGCGCCACGCGGATATTGGCCCGCTGCAAACGCTGGGCGTGCTTTGCGCCGCGCCCGGTCTTCACCAGCAGCGGCGTGGCAGAAATCGCCAGAGCCGCCAACACATCGGTTTCGGCATCGCCAATAAAATAGGATTGAGAAAGCTCCAGATTGAATTCTTCGGCGGCTTGCAAAAAAAGCCCAGACGCCGGTTTGCGGCAGGCGCAGTTCTCATCCGGGCGATGCGGGCACAGAAAGATGCCATCCACCCGCCCGCCGGCTTGCTGAATGTGGGCGACCATGCGGGCATGAATGTCATCCACATTTTCGCGCAGCGCAAGACCGCGGTTGATGGCCGACTGATTGGTGATAACGATGATGGGGGCGGGGATGAGGGCCAGCGCGCGCATCCCATCTAACGTGGCGGGCAAAAACTCAAATTCGTCCCACGTTTTCACATAGTCCGCGCGGTTGACATTGATAACGCCATCGCGATCCAAAAAAATGCCCGGCTTTTTGCTCATTTGCGTTTGATGGCGCTGGCCGCCCCCACCAGCCAGCGATACGGATACGCCAGCGGCACAAGCAAATTGTTTTTGATGCGGTAACGGCTGCGCATGTATTGCGCCGAAGGGAAGAGGTTGCTGAGCGCAAAACGCAGCCGCGCCCGCCAGCTTGTCAGCCCGCGCAGGTCAGCCGCAAACCGTTGCGCCACGGGGCGTTCGGGCGCGGTCAGCCATTCGTACACTTGCGCCTCGCGCGGGGTGGCCGTTGCGGCGCGAAGGCCATCCAACGCGGCGGGCGGCACGGGCGCGCCCCACTCATCGCGCAGCCGCAAAACAACTTCTTGCAAGGGCAAAATCAAGTCAAACTCGCGGGCTTTGCTCAAAACAATGTCCCAGTTCAACGCCGCTTCATATTTGCGCAACAACTCAAAAATATCGTTCCACCAAAGCAGGCCATATCCCCGGTGATGAAGCATGAGATGCGAGCTGAGATGGATCAGCTGCGCCTCGGCGCTCAGCATTTTGGCGGGCGTTGCGTTCAGGTGGATGGGAATTGCGGTGTCACGAAACCAGTTCATTTGCAGGCGTTGCTGGTGATGCGGCGAGTTGAACAGACTCCAGTGAAACTCAATCATGCCCATGGCGCTGGCCGGGTTTATCAGGGCGGCTTCATTCTCAAACTCAAGCTGATCGCCCGCGCGCGTTTCGCCATTTTGCGGGTAAAACCCCAGCGCCTGGGCGCATTCAATTGCGGCGGGCGCGTCTTGGGGCGCAATCAACGCATCCACATCCACCATGGGCCGCAGGGCCGGGTCTGGGTAGATGGCCGCCGCGAGCGCGCTGCCTTTTAGCAGAATAATTTCTATGCCCTTTGCGCGAAACTGCTCCAGCATTCGCGCCAGGTCTCTTTGCAAAAGTGTGGCGCGGGCCGCGCTGCGCATGTATTCGCGCTGAAAAATTGCGCGGACGGGTTCTGGCACAGCCGCGCTGCCCCCCAGCTTTTTGCGCAATAACGGCAACAGATTGTGCTCGCGGGCATACGGCAAAAGTTTTTCCCACGCCTGCGGGTCCTCTGGCGCTTTTTCGGTCACCAGAATTTTTTGAAGCGCACTCACTTCGTCCGGCCAGGCCGGCATCGCATCTTGCATTGGGTCAATTTTATGCTGGGTTAGCGGCGTGCTTCGCGATGGCGCGGCAAAGGTCTGGCAATCGCGCGGGGTCGCTGTGCGGCGTAACGCTGAACACGGGCACAGCGGCGGCCAGTTTGGCGAGCGTTTGAAACTCGCCGCCCTTTTGGGTTTTGTTCAACACAACGGTGGTGTACGAATTGCGAATCACGGCCATCAATCGTTGCTGGGCATCCAGCGGTTGGATGCGCGGCGCGTCATCTGCGTTTACGCGCGGCAACAAAATATACAAACCGGCCAGCGGGGCGGCTTCACTCGCCAGCATGGTTGTGCCAGCCAAATTAAGATAGCGCTTGCGAAACCCCGGAGCCAGCTCTGGCAAATTGGCGGGGCCGCCCGCCAGCATTTCTGCAGAGTCTGGCCACAGGCGCACGATGGGATAACCGGGCTGGGCCATCCAGCGCCCGCCATCCAGCGCCAGCGCCAAATGATCTTCGCTGATGAGCGGGTAGCCCATGCTCGCCATCGCCGCGGAGGTGGTGGATTTTCCCGCGCCCGCAACACCCATCAGCCCAATGGCCCGCCCGCCCACCAACACCGAGCTGGCGTGCAGGCACAACATGCCGCGCAAATACACCACGTAGCCCAGGATGGGGCCGAGCAAATACGCCGTGACCAAATCCAACGTGATTTCTGGCGGCCAACGCGCCCAGATTTTGTCTCCTTTCTCGCTGATGATGAAAATCATCCCGTTCTGGAGCATCCAGCGCTCAAAGTTTTGCCCTTGGGTGTGTGTGCGCCACACATACGGGCTTTCGGGGTCAAGGGGCGCCTTCTGACCGTCTTGCAGTTCGCCGCGCCGCAACGCGCGGGCGATGAGTTCTGCGTCCCAGTCTGGCAGTTCGTCCAGCCTGAGATCCACATCGGGGTGGTCGAAAATTAACTCTTGCGGGGTGAGGGTGGGAAGTTCCTGATTTGACCGGATGCGTAATCCGTAAATCCTGTAAAAGGGCATAAAAGTTTAGACCGAAAACAGGCAAAAAAAAACCTTTCCGCCTTTCGGGAAAAGGTTTTTAATTTCTAAACCGCATTAGCGCGGCTAATCCATCAGAGATGAATTGTCTTATTTCTCGACCGCGCCGGGCATCGTCGTTGTGAAGTTGCCTTGTGGCGAGTTGATGTTGTTGACGATGATAGGGCTATCGGATGTAGTGCCGTCAAAAGTGAATTGGGTCAATTCCTGGAAATTGCCAAACTCTTTCAACTCAGGCGCCTCATATTTTGTGCTCATGTGTTTGCTCCTTCTTTACATTAAATCCAAATGATTAAAATCGGCCTTGCGGCATTTGCATTGGCAAGTATTCGCAATTTCGCGATTATACATTAGCGAAAAATTTGACCATCATGATTTTTTTGTTTTTAAGAAATCTCATTTTGCTGGTTGTTTTTCTTTATTCAGCTTCAATCATCTCGCCGATGATTTCTCGGTCGCGCTCGGATGGGCGCGTGGCGGCGGCGCGACCACGCAGCTTGCGCGCCTGCAAAGTTGCCAGCGCCAGCGCAGGGGCCAGGACTGCGAACGCCAAATACGGCCCGACCGCGATTAGCGGGGTTTGCGCGGCGTGATCCATGTTGAGCAAGAGCAGCGTGAGCGAAAGCCAGATGGCGGTGAGATTGGCGGGCGCGTCTGAGGCGTGCAGTAAGCGCAAACCAGGCGACCTCTCGCGCGTGAGCGGCCAAAACATATTGTTGCCCATGTAGCCCAATTGGTCTTCCAGCACATGCGCCGCGTAAGCCAAAAATCCAACCGCGCCCGCCGCAGGCCCCATCGCCACAAAACAGAGCAAGCCAACCAGCGCCGCCACAACCAGCGAGTGTGTGCGCGCCCGATGCCACGGCAAAAATTCCACTTGCGCGCAGTCGCCGGTTTTTGTAAATTCAAAAGATGGCCCGCCCAGCTCTTCAATATGCAGGTCGCCATCATAGCCATATGCCAGTTTGCCCACGCGGGCGCGCCCGGTTTGCCCGTTGTCCATGCGGATGGATACCTCGCCGTGCGCGGCGTCAAACCTCACGGTGTATAGCGTCCAGTCCAGGGCGCTTTTGCGAGATGGGTGGAGCTGAACGCGGCGCGGTTTGCCATCGGCCAGCGTTTGGCGCAGGGGCGCAGCCAATGCCTCTGCCATGCGCTGCGGGTCATCGTCAAACATATCTGGCGCAATCTCGGCGTCATGCTTTTCCAAAAAGCGCTCAAACCGAAAATCCAAAAAATCTGGCAGCATGGCGCACGCGCCGCCCAGCGCAATGAGCAGTGAACCCGGCTCCAGCGCGCCCGGCACAAATGAGGCCACGCACAGCCCAGTGGCAAAGTGGGCGATGCCTTTCATGGTTGGTTTTTGTTAACTCAGTTTGATTTCAATCACCTGAGGACTGACTTTTTTTAGCTTTTGGCGCACTTCAAACATCACGTTCATCGCGCCATATTTCTTTGTCCACAAGCCAAGCAAATCTTTTGGCTCTGGGGTGATGGGCATCAGGTGTGCCTGCGCGTTGACCCACTCGCCTTGCACGTTGCCGCGCACATCGCACGGGGCAATGCGCACCGCGCCGTTGTTCTTGATGCGCTTGGCTTTGCCCGCGCCAATTTGTGTTTTGACGTAAAGCACGCCCTCTTTTTCCACAAACCACACCGGTGTGGGCATGGCCTGCCCATTTTTGCGATAGGTTTCCAGACTAATAAATTGCGCGTTTTGAATATCTTGTGGGATGGACATGATTTATATGATAGACGATGGACGATAGACCATAGACGATAACTCCTTCTAGCATCGTCCATCGTCTGTGGTCTATCGTCTCACCCTTTATACCTCAACAACCTCAGCCCATTCAAGCACACCAGCACCGTGCTGCCTTCGTGACCAATCACCGCCAGCGGGAGGGGCAGGGCAAGCCCCAGACCAGTGAGAATCAACACAACAATAACCGCGCCAGCAAACGCCAGATTTTGAAACACCACCGTGCGCGCCTTTTTGCTCAGGCCGATGGCGTATGGAATTTTGCTCAGGTCGTTTGCCATCAAAACCATGTCCGCCGTTTCCAAAGCCACATCGGTGCCAGCCGCGCCCATGGCCACCCCGATGTTAGCGGTGGCGAGCGCAGGCGCGTCGTTTACGCCATCGCCCACCATGGCCACTGGGCCATAGACCGCCTGCTCTTTGACAATTTTTACTTTGTCCTCCGGCAAAAGATCGGCATAAACTTCATCTACCCCGGCTTGCCTGGCGATGGCTTTTGCCACGCGGGCGTTATCGCCGGTGATCATCACCACGCGCTTTACGCCCGCCGCCTTTAGCTGGCGAATGCTCTCCGCCGCGTCTGGGCGCAGCACATCGGCGATGGCGATTACGCCCAGCACATTACCCGTGCCGTCGTCATTTATCTTTGCCACAATTACCGCAGTCTTGCCTTCGTCTTGCAGTTCGGCCATGCGCGTTTTGGCCGCATCCATGCCGGTCATGCGCAGGTCATCAAACATCGGAATGTTCCCAATGCGCAGATCCAACCCGTTGCGAAATTCCACGCGCCCGCTTACGCCGCGCCCCAGCGTAGACTTAAACCCGCTTACTTGCAGCAAATGCAGGTTGCGGGCTTTCGCGGCGGCCACAATCGCCATCCCCAGCGGATGCTCCGATTTGGCTTCCAGCGCGGCGGCCAGCGCCAGCAAGATGTTTTCATTGGATGCCGATTGCTCATCTGGCGCAGCCTGATCCACAAACAGCGGGATGACCTTCACGTCGGTCACGGTTGGCTTGCCCTCGGTGAGGGTGCCGGTTTTGTCAAAGCACACCACCTTGATGTTGGCTGCTTCTTCCAAATATGCCCCG
>DAORUN010000087.1:0-14281 GCA_035433205.1 Thermoflexales bacterium
GCTAATTCTTTCTTAGCCAGGATTTTGCAGAGATTCAGCCTGCCCTGAGCTTGCCAAAGGGTCGCACAGCTTTGCTTCGCGCCGCTGCGCTCCTCAGAATGACAGGCTTACTCTTATCCAAACCTCGTGTTAGTTAGCCGCAAACCCGCAAAAATCACCAACTGGCCGAAATGCCCTTGATGGTTGTTGGCAAAAACAGGCGATACGGCGGCGAGCCGTTTTGAGCCAGCGCGATATTCGAGATGGCGCTCATGTTGTCTGCCGCATCAAACGAGAAAATGGCGGCATAAATTGGCCCCGCCCCATCTGTGTGAAACGTCCATGATTGGGTTGTGCCCGGCGCGCCAATGAGCGATGGCCCAACCGCGTGCGCGGCCCACCAATTCGTCACGCTCGCGCTCATAGAGTTTGGCTCAACAATTGGCTTATCGCTCCACACGATGTGATACCGCGCGGCATCGGCGGGCGCCATCCACGAAAGCGTGACCGTGCCGCTAAACACGCTGGCGCTCAAATTGGCAATCGCAGTTGGGGGGATGGCGTCTGGGCGGGCGGTGTTTTTGACCATGAGATAAAACCGCCCCTCGTATTGGCCGCGCCAGTCGGCAAAGTTTCCGTATGGCGTTTCGCCGCCATTTGCGCCGCTCACATATCCATCCACATGATCCCAAAAGCCTTGCTTGCCGGTATGCCAGTAATACCAGCTTTGCGGGTCAACCAGCGTAAACCCAGACCCGCCAGCTGTGGATGTGCCACCCGCGCGGGCATTGAAATAATACGGGAAATTGCCAAAGTTTTTATTCCATTCCATCAACCCAGACAAATAGTTGAACCCCTCGGCATAAGCCTGCCACTTTCCTGCGGCGCGCACTTCTTCCAAATAATCGGCCACAAACCGCGCCAAATACCCGGTTTGAAAACCGCCCCCGCTGCTCTCCACCGATTCAAGCTGATCGCCATAAAACGGGTCCTGCTCGGCCAGCAGATACGTGTGAATATGCGCGGAGATGTCATCCAGCAAAGACCCATCCCCCGTGATGCGATACGCCTGAAGCGCGTGATTGAGCGCGTGGGCGGTGGCGCGGCTGGATCTGTCTGGCCAGGGGTCAAGCCGTTTGAGCCGCGTTTGCCTGAACTGGGCAATAAATGTATACCAGTCTTTGATCCACGGGTTGCCGGTCAGCCAATACGCCTCGGCCACATGATAAAACCAGCCATGCTCGTCATCGCGGGCGTAATACACCGATGTTTCGCCGCCCGTGCCGGGCAAAGGCGGCGCGGCCAGGGTAGAAATGCCGTGCCCCTCAAAAATGCGCCATGTTCCGCCGCAATACGGGTTTTCGGTCAATTGCAAAGACGGCCAATCCGCCTCAAAATCATATCCAGTCAGCCACTCTGGTCGCAAATTCAACTCGGCCTGCGCCCACCCCTCGGCCATAAAGTAATCTCCGGGGTTTGAGGTGGCTACCACGCCCGCCGCGCTATACGGCCAGCCGCCGGTTGTGCAAGAGGCCGAGCGGTATCCGGGTTCGGGGTCGTAGAAATTTGCAAAACCGGCGCCATACGTGCCATGTGTTGGGCTATACCAATACGTGTTCCACCAGTATTTTTCGGGGTACATATACTCCGGCAAACGCTCCTCGTCTGGCGAAGTGATGGCCGACTGCGGCGGGAGCGCGCCGCCCAAATCCAAGGTGGCCTGAGCTTGCCGATGCCAGTCTGCGGGCACAACCGCAACCGGCGGAAATTGAAACAGCCGCGCCAGGTTGACCAAATCGCCATCGGCCCCCACCCCAGCGTGAAAGTTGAACAGCGCCTCTTTGTAATAATGCTGCATATCGTTCAGCCAATACAACCCCGATGGGCTGATCTGGTGGTCATACCACTGCGCCCCCCAGTCAGGGAACATTTCCGCGCTCAGCTTGTTCGCGCTGTCCACCGCCAGACCATTCGGCCAGGTTTGCCAAAAATTGCGAATGGCGGCCATCACCCCGCGGCTGGCATCGCTCACATCAATAAACCCATCCGGCCCCTGGCTGTCTGGCAACACGCCAGAATCGTAAAGCGCCGCGTTTGTCGCGCCGTCTCGTATCTTGTAAGTGTTGTGCATTTCTTGCGCCAAATACACACCATTGGTGTTGGCCGCGCCAAACACAGTGCCATCCCCCTTGCCAATGCGGATGTTGGTTGGGCCGGACAAATTTACGCGCAGATCCAAATTCATAGATTCAAAATACAGCGGCCAGGAACGCACAACTGTTTTATCGGAGTTTTGCAATTGATAATCTATCTTCACATACGGCTTGCCCGCATACGCATAAATTCTGGTCGCAAACCCATGCAGGTGATTGGTCGTGGTGATAAATTGCGCGGGCGCTTCCACTTTGATCACCGCCCGCATCGGCCCGCGCTCCTCAATCGTCACCTGCGGCGAGCTTCGCGCGGCATCGTATTGCGTTCCACCCGCCCCGGAACGCGGCGCAAACACGCCGCCATTTTGCGCGTCAGAAGTCACAATTTGTTCGGACCCGCTAAATATCCCATCGTTATTTTGATCTATCCACGCTTGATCCAAAATGTTAAAGGCCGTTTTGCTCACCACAAAGCGGAGCGGGCCGGTGTTGACCGCGATCTCGCCCGATGATTCGCTCACTTGCACGGGCGCGGGTGGCGCAAGCTGGCCGCCATCCGTAAAGTGGTAGATGGCATCGCTGTTTGCCGCAACCGTTGGCTGAAAATGAACCAGCACGTGGCGCAGGCTGCCATCCGGCCATTTTTCCAATGGCTCTACCTGGGATGGCGCTCCTGCCATGCCAAGGGCGCTTGTGACAAAAAACTGTCCGCGCGGCAAGGGAACAACCGCGCTCACCGGGTAGCCATCGGCCTGCGCGCCAAAATTTTCCTTAACGGTCAACGCCACATCCAGCGAGGCGACCTTGGCGACGCTTGCCCGGTTCGCGGGCAAAAACCCGGTTGTCATCAACACAAAGCCCGCCAAAACCGAAAATGTCTTTGTTTTTTTCATGAGTTTCTCGCATCACAAACGCGGCGAAATGGGTAAAGGTGTGGATACATTATGCGCGAACTTGGGCGCAAGTTCAAATTATGAAAACAAGATGCGCCCGCCGCGGCTTTGCGCCCGATGAACCCCAAAACCTTCCTCGCGGGCGCGCATCGCCGCCTCGCTATAATCCATCCTTGCTATGATGCAAAGCGAAGCGATACGTCGCACTTTCCTTGATTATTTTGCGCGGCAAGGCCACACCGTGCTTCCATCATCCTCGCTCATCCCGTATGGCGACAACACCATTTTGTTCACCAACGCCGGGATGAACCAGTTTAAGAACGCCTTTTTGGGGCTGGAGAAACGCCCGTATGTGCGGGCCGCCACCGCCCAAAAAGTGATGCGCGTGAGCGGAAAGCACAACGATTTGGAGAACGTCGGCCCCAGCCGCCGCCATCACACATTTTTTGAAATGCTGGGCAATTTCTCGTTTGGCGATTATTTCAAGGAAGACGCCATGAAATACGCCCTTGAGTTGATGGAGGGCGAATATGGCTTTGAGCGCGAGCGGCTTTGGTTTACCATTTACAAAGACGATGACCAATCGTATGACCTTTGGCAAAAAGTGGGCATCAAGGCCAACCGCATTTTGCGCTTTGGCGAGAAAGACAATTTCTGGAGCATGGGCCCCACCGGCCCGTGCGGCCCAAACTCCGAGATTCACTACTTCACCGGCAAGCTGCAAGACAACGACCCCAAGTGGGTGAACAACGATGACGACCCGAACGAGACGACGGTCGAAGTGTGGAATCTGGTGTTCATGCAGTTCAATCGCACCGAAGACGGCGTGCTGCATCCCCTGCCCCAAACCGGCGTGGACACGGGCATGGGCTTTGAGCGCCTGTGCCGCCTGATTGAGGGCGGCGAGAGCAATTACGATACCGACTTGTTCATGCCAATCATGGACAAGGTTCAGCAACTGGCCGGGCAAACCAACGCCGCGCGCAAAGAGCAATTTGTGGCCTACCGCGTCATCGCAGACCATGTTCGCGCCGCCACTTTCCTCATTGGGGATGGAGTTTTGCCGGGCAACGAAGGCCGCAACTATGTGCTGCGCATGGTGATGCGCCGCGCCATGCGTTATGGCCGCGACCTGGGGTTTGAGGCGCCGTTCCTTTACCAAACGGCCGAGGCGGTGATTGACAAGATGGGCGGATATTACACCGAGCTGCTCAACCGCCGCGAACACATTCTAAAAACCATTCACGCCGAAGAAGAGCGTTTTGAGCGCACGCTGGATCAAGGTCTGGAGCGCCTGAACGAAGCGCTGGCCCAAACCGAATCCAAAGAACTAAACGGCGAGGCCGCGTTTAAGCTGTATGACACCTACGGGATGCCGCTGGAGATCACGCGAGACGTGGCAAAACTGCGCGGGTATTCGGTGGATGAGGCTGGGTTTGCCGCGGCTCGCGAGGCCAGCCGCGAGCGCAACCGCGCCAGCGGAAAATTCACCGCCGATTTTGACAAACAGCAAAGCTACGCCGATGTGTTGAATGAACTCAAGGCCGATGGGTTTGTGGGCGAGAACGGCACGACCAACGCCCCGTATGGCGACCTCAGGCTAAACACAAAAGTGGCGGCCATTTTGTATGATGGGCAACCGGTTGACCACGCAGAAAGCGGGCAGGCGGTGGAAGTTGTGCTGCCAGAAACGCCCTTTTACCTTGAAAGCGGCGGCCAGGTGACAGACACCGGCATGATTTGCGCCGCCACCAACGCCCAAACGGGCGAAGAACCCGCCTGGTGTCTGCGCGTGACCGATGCGCGCCGCATCATTCCGGGTCTCATCACCCACGTGTGCGAGGTGGTGTACGGCCAGCCGCGCACGGGCGATGCCTGCGTGGCGCAGGTGGACGAAGCACGCCGCAACGCCATCCGCCGCAACCACACCGCCACCCACATTTTGCAAAAGAGCCTGCGCGAGACGCTAGGCAGCCATGTGGGCCAGCAAGGCTCGCTGGTTGCGCCCGACCGCCTGCGCTTTGACTTCTCGCACAGCGCGGCGCTTTCGCCCGATGAAATTGCGCAAGTGACCGACGCGATGAACGACGCGATTTTGGCGAATTACCCAGTGAGCATTGCCCAACGCGCCTACAAAGAGGCGCTGGCCGCTGGCGCGATGGCTTTCTTTAGCGAGAAATACGGCGACGTGGTGCGCGTGGTCAGCATTGGCGATGAGGATCAGCCCGCGTTTAGCATGGAGTTGTGCGGCGGCACGCACGTGGATGCGACCGGCGATATTGGTCAGGCGCTGGTGGTGAGCGAGAGCGCGGTAGCCAGCGGTGTGCGGCGCATTGAGGTTGTGACCGGGCGCGGCGCGTTGGAGTTGGCGCGCGGCCAGCAAAAGCAACTGGTCGAGATTTCGCGCACCCTGAACACATCCCCAGACAAAGCCGCCGAACAAACCAAGCATGTGATGGCGCAATTGAGCGAGACGCAAAAGGCGCTGGACAAAGCGCAAAAAGAGCTGATTCGCTACCGCTTTAATGACACGCTGGCAAAAACCGAAACGCTGAACGGCGTCCCGGTTCTCATTGCCCGCGTGGAGGTGGATGGCGCAGACCGCCTGCGCGAGATGAGCGATTGGTTCCGCGAGAAGCACCAGAGCGGCGTGGTCGTGCTGGGCGCGGTCAGCGCAGACAAACCCGCCTTGCTGGTGGGTGTTTCGCAAGACCTGAACAAGCGCGGCATTGAGGCCGGTAAACTCATCAAAGAAATTGCGGCAATTGTTGGCGGCAGCGGCGGTGGCCGCCCCACCCTGGCCCAGGCCGGCGGCAAAGACCCCGCCCGGCTGGATGAGGCGCTGGAGAAAGCGCGAACGACCCTGGAAAAAACAATTAACGGATGACAGACGGGAGACGGAGGACGGAAGACGGCAGTGACCGTCTCCAGTCCTCCGTCTCCCGTCTGCTAACCAGCAACAAACTACTAGCAACTAACTTTGATCGCCCGAATAATTCACCTGAGCGAGAACGACGACGCGGCCAGCGTGGCAGACAACCTTGAGTGGGCCAACGCCAACCGGGTTGTGCTGGTCGTCCCGCCGGGTTCACCTTTGCGCACGGAGCTGGACTTCGCGCGCATCACCCGCGCCGCCCGCGCAAGCGGGTGCGAGGCGGCCATCGTCTCTGGCAACCGCTCCATCCGCGCGTTGGCAAACGAGGTGGGGCTTGCCAGCTTTGCCAGCATGGACAACGCCGCCACCCGCGAATGGATGGGCAGCGATGACGTTGAGCCGCTCACCCGCCAAACAGCGCCGCGCCGGTTTCAGCCCAACTCGTTGCGGCGGTTTTTTCCCTCGCGCAACTGGCTGGGCATCGCAAGCAGCATCCTCATTGGGCTGGTCACGCTGGGGGTGATGGGGCTGGCGATTGCGGCGATTGTCCCATCGGCCACCATTACCCTGACCGCAGACAAAACCAACGTGAGCGCCATTGTGCCGGTGAGCCTGGACACCGCCGTTACGCGGCCCAGCGCCACCACAAAAGTTGTGCCTGCTCAGCGGGTGGATGTGGTTGTGGGCGGCGCGATGACCGTGCCCGCCACCGGCAAAAAGGATGTGCCCAAGTTCAAAGCCACTGGGCAGGTCACGTTTTTTAACATTCTGGCTCAGCCATACACCGTGCCAAGAAATACGGTCGTGCGGTCATCGGCCACCGGCAACGTGGTGCGGTTTATCACGCTGGGCGAAGTGGCGCTGGCGCCCGGCGGGCAAGGCAGCGTTGGCATTGAGGCGATTGAGGAAGGCTCGTCGGGGAATGTTCCCGCCAACACGATCAACGTGATCGAAGGCGTGCCCTCCATCGCCGCGAGAGCCATCAACCTGGGCGGCACGGGCGGCGGCGGCGGCGAGAGCGTGAGCGCGGTGACGAACGATGATTTTGTGCGCGCCCGCGCCGCGCTGCGCCGTCAATTGGTGGCGCAGGCCAGTGATTTGATGGCGAAGAACGAGAAAGTTGTGAACAACGGGCTGTATGTTTTGCCCGATACGATGTTTGTGGCCGATGTGCAAGATGAAAGTTTTGACCGTTTTGTGGGCGAGCAGGCCCAGAACGTGACGCTGAACATGCGCCTGCAAATCGCGGGGTTGGCGATTCAACCCACCGATCTGGATGTGATTGCGCGGGGCGCGCTGGCAAGCCGCGTGCCGCGCGGGTTTGACCTGCTGGATGTGAGCACCGAGCGCGGGAGCGTGGCCGAAGAAGGCGGGTCGGATATTGAGTATTTTGTAAACGCCAGCGGCATTGCAGGCACGCGCATAGATGAGGAGAGCGTGAAGAAGCTGGTGCGCGGCAAATCTCCGGCAGAAGCGATCAAGATTCTAAGCGGCGCGTATCCGCTCAAGTCCACGCCAAAAATTGTGATCTCGCCAGATTGGCTGGCAAAAATGCTTGACCGCATTCCGCTTGCGCCCATGCGCATCAACGTGAAAGTGGTGAGAGAGTAATATCCAAGCGCCCGGAGCGCTGGAAAAGCGCTCCGGGCGCTCTTGCGATCATGGCACGAAGTATTTGTTTGGATGTGGGCTTGCGGCGGGTGGGCGTGGCCGTGTGCGATGAGTCTAAGATGATCGCGCGGCCACTGCGCGTGCTGGAGCTAAAAAAGGGGATGGAACCCGCGCAGGCCGCGCAGCTTGTATTTGGCGAGCTGGCGCGGATGAGCGAATACGCCCAGTCGGATGAGGTGGTCATTGGCTATCCGCTAAACTCGGATGGAAGCCAGAGTGAGCAAACGCGGCTGGTGCTGGCGTTTGTGGATGAAGCGCGCAAGCTCGCCGCGTTGCCCATCAAGCTGGCAGACGAGCGATACAGCACCGCGGCCGCGAGAGAAATTATTGGCGCGAAAAAGCGCAAAAAGCAAGACACGCACGATGACGCGCACGCGGCGGCCATCATTTTGCAAAGGTATTTGGACGAGCAATTACGAATTACGAATTACGAATTATGAGAATGTCATCTCGAAAGCAACGCAAAACCATCATAAACATTGCGTTGTTTGTGGTTGCCTTGGGCGCGTTGGCATGGGCGGGGTCGCAATTGTTTGGCCGTTTGGGCAACATCAACGCCAACACATCGCGCATCACCAATTTTGATAAAAGCATTCTGGGCACGTATATTGACCTGCTGCGCTCGCGCGATATTGACACGCCCGTGAGCAACGACCCCAGCACCGTGCCATTCGTGGTCGGCAAGGGTGAATCGGTGCAAGCCATTGGGCAAAACCTGCAAAAACAAGGGCTGATCAAAGACGCCGAATTGTTCCGGTTGTATGTGCGGCTAAACGGGCTGGATGCCACGATCAACGCGGGCAACTTCACCCTGCGCAGAAACATGAGCATCTCCGAGATCGCCAGCGTGCTTCAGCGCGGCACGGCGGCGGAGGTGACCGTGACCATCCCCGAAGGCAAACGCATTGAGGAAGTGGCCGAGATTTTGCAAAAGCAGGTTGGCATCAACAAAGACGAGTTTTTGCGGCTGGCCCGCCAGCCCAATTTTGCGTATTCCTTCCTGAAAGATTTGCCAAACACGGCTTCCATCGAGGGGTATCTGTTCCCCGACACCTACCGGTTGCCCATCAACCCCAGCGCCCAAGACGCGCTTTTGCGCATGTTGGACAACTACGAGCAAAAAGTGGCCCCGCTGATGGCGCAGGCCAAGTTGTCTGGCTCAATCAAAACCCCGCGCGATGTGCTGGCGATGGCCAGCATCGTGGAGCGCGAGGCGGTGAACGCGGCAGAACGCCCCACCATCGCCAGCGTGTATCTCAACCGCCTAAAAATTGGCATGCCTTTGCAGGCCGACCCCACCACGCAATACGCGCTGGGGTTTGACCCCAAGCAAAACACCTGGTGGCGCACGCTCACGTTTGAGGATTACAAATACAACGACCCGGCGGGTTACAACACGTATGTCAACCCGGCCATGCCGCCGGGGCCAATCGCCAGCCCGGGTCTCAGCTCCATTCAGGCGGTGCTAAACCCGGCCAATACCGAGTATTACTTTTTCGTGGCGGCGTGCAATGGCAGCGGGGTGCATCAATTCTCAAAGACGTTCGCAGAACATCAAAGCAAATTGTGTAATTGAATTCTGAATTCTGGCTGGACTTACGCAAAGCCGCGTTAATTTCGTGAAAATGATGAAATAAACCGAAGGCTTAGGCGTAGGGGCGAGGCATGCCTCGCCCCTGCTACGCGCCATTTAGCGCGTTCAAGGGAGTTTTTGCGTAAGTCCAGTTCTGAATGCAGAAAGATGCCAAGCCGGTCTTATTTCAGCATTCAACATTCAGAATTCAGCATTCAAGATTCTTACTTTCGCAAAAGCTGCTCTGCGCTTTGCAGGCCGGGTTTGCCCTCGGTGCCCAGCATTTGGGCCAGCTCTTCCACGCGTTGCTTGCGGTTGAGGGATCTCACGCTGGTGGTGGTTCGGCCATCATGCAAAAGTTTTTCAACCTTGAAGTGCGCGTCGGCAAAACCGGCAAGCTGGGGCAGATGGGTGATGCACAACACCTGATGCGCGGCGGCCAGCGCAGACAGCTTCTCGCCCACAACTGTGCCCACGCGCCCGCCAATGCCCTGGTCAATCTCGTCAAATATCAGCGTGGGCGTGCTGTCTGCGCGAGACAACACCGCCTTGAGCGCCAGCATCAGCCGGGCGCTCTCGCCGCCGCTGGCCACTTTTACCAGCGGCTTCAAGCCTTCGCCCAGGTTCGGCGCAATCATGAACTCCACGCGGTCAACGCCGGTGGCGTCAAACCCATGCCCGTCCGGGCTGCCATCACCCAAAGGCAAAAGCTGAACCGCAAATGTTGCGCCGCCCATGCGCAGGTCTTGCAATTCTGTCTCCACCGCTTTGCCCAAATTGGCAGCGGCGGTTTTGCGCCTGGCCGAGAGGTCTTTGGCGAGCTTCATAAACTCACCGCGCAACGCCTTCTCGCGGCCCTGAATTTCCTCAATGCGCTCCGCGCTGGTCTCAATCAACTCCAGCTCTTTCTCGGCGTTCTCGCCAAACAAAATCACAGAATCCAGCGTGTCGCCATATTTGCGCTTTAGTTTTTTAATTCCCTCCAGCCGCGATTCAACATACGCCAGCCGCTTGGGATTAAACTCAATCTGGTCGCGGTAATCGCGCAGCATCCGCGCCACTTCGTCAATTTGCGCGGTGGCCTCGCCCAGCGCCTTGGCGTAGTCTTCAAACTGTTTGTCAAAGCGGATGAGGTTCTGGATGGCGCGGCTGGCCTGCGCAATTTGGTCCAGCGCGGCGGGCTGCTCGCGCGTGGATTCATACAACGCGCCAAACGCCTCGCTGGCATACTCCGAGAGCGCCTCGGCGTTGGAAAGGCGGGTGTGTTCCTCCAAAAGCGCGGCTTCTTCGTTGGGCTTTAGCTTGGCCGCGCGTATCTCCTCCACCTGAAACTTGAGCATGTCGCGGCGGCGTTCGCGCTCGCGCACGCCATCCACCAATTCCTTGAGATCGCGCTGAGCCTTGCGCACCTCATGAAATTTGTCCGCCGCTTTTGCGCGCAATTCCCAAACGTTGGCGTAATGATCCAGCAAATTGATGTGCTCTTTCACCCGCAAAAGCGAAAGATGTTCGCTCTGGCCGTGCACATCCACCAGCAGCTCGCCCAGCTCGCGCAAAATGTTTTGCGTCACGCTGCGCCCGTTCACCCGGCAGATGGTGCGCCCGCTGGCCCGCACCTCGCGTGAGAGCGTGATTGTGGCCGGGTCGTCATTTTCCAGCCCGTTGGCGGTGAGAAGTTGAGCAATGTTGCCCACCCCAGCCCCCTCCCGCCCTTCGACACGCTCAGGGCGAGCGGGCTGCGCATGGGCCAAAGTGAACACGCCCTCAATCAACGCCCGCTCTGCGCCCGCGCGAACCATGCCCGGCTCGGCCTTATCGCCCAGCAAAAGCGCAATTGAATCCACGATGATGGACTTGCCCGCGCCGGTCTCGCCGGTAAGCACGTTGAGACCGCCGGAAAATTCCACATCCAGCGATTCGATGATGGCGAAGTCACGAACACGTAATTCGGTGAGCATCTCAATTACGAATTACGAATTACGAGTTACGAATTACGCAGCCTCTCCGGTTTCGTAATTCGTAATTCGTAATTCGTAATTATTTTCTAACAACAGCGCCCAATTGTCCTTCTAAATTCCGAATGATCTTGTTGCGCGCTTTTTCCACATCCGCATCGCCCAGGGTGCGATCTTCGGCCATAAACTCCAGCGCGTAGGCCAAACTCTTTTTGCCCGCGCCCAAACTTTCGCCGCGATACACATCAAACAGCGTGATTTTGCGCAACAAATTGCCGCCCGACCTGCGGATGGCGCTCTCGACCTGCGCGGCGGGCAACGCCTCGTCCACGATCACCGCCAGGTCTTCGCTCACCGCCGGGAAACGCGGCACGTCTTGCGTTTGGGTGATCTCGCTGGCGATCTCGCGCAAGGCGGCCATGTCCAGCTCGGCCAAAAACGCGGGCGCAGCAATCTCAAACTGCTCGCGCACCAGCGGATGCACCTCGCCGAACACACCCAGCCGTTTGCCATTGCCAAACACCTCGGCGGTGCGCCCTGGGTAATAGGTTGGATGGGTCGCCGGTTTGTAATCGGCTTTCACGTTCAACGCAGCCAGCGCGTTTTCAACCGCGCCCTTGATGTCATAGAAATCCATCGGCGTGTCGGCGGCCTCGTGCCACGTGCGCGCGCCGCGCACGCCGCCCATCACCATGCCCAGGCGCGGGAGTTCGTCTGGCACGGCGCCATCTTCCGCGGGCCAATACACCGCGCCCACCTCAAACATCTCGGCGCTGGGGTGATGGCGCAAGTTGCTCGCCAAAATTTCCAGCAAACCCGCCGCCATGCTGTGCCGCATCACGGTTCGGTCTGGGGTGATGGGGTTGAGCAGGGTCACATATTTGCGGTCATCGGCGGGTGTGCCGGGCACAAACGCCTTCATCTCCCGCTCCGGCAACGTCATGCGATACGGGATCACCTCTTGCAAACCCGCCTCCACCAAAATGTCTTTGACGCGCTCCTCAAAATCCAGTTTGGGGCTGCCCGCCGCGTGCGGAATTTCATCGCGCATAAGCGTGGCTGGAATTTTGTCGTAGCCGTAAATCCGCGCAATTTCCTCGGCCAGGTCGTGTTCGCCGGTCACGTCCAGGCGGTGCTGGGGGACAATAACTTCCAAGCGCCCGGAGCGCTCTTGCGTAACTTCAAACTCCAACGACTCCAAAATGCGGCGCTGGTCTTCAACCGGCACAGCCACGCCCAACATGCGGTTTACATCGCCCGGGTTCAACTCAATGGAGATGACCGGCGCGGGGAGCGGATACGCATCCACCATGCCGCGCAAAATTTTGCCGCCGCCATGTTTTTGCAGCAAATGCAAATAGCGTTTTTGCGCCAAAATGGTCAGCTCTGGGTGCACCCCGCGCGCAAAACGATACGACGCCTCGGAGTGGAAATTGTGATGCCGCGCCGTGCGGCGAATGCTCACGTAATCCCACGCGGCCACCTCGTGCAAAATATTTGTGGTCGTGTCTTTTACTTCGCTGTCCAGGCCGCCCATCACGCCAGCCACGCTGAGGGCGCGGCCCGGCTCCATCACCACCACATCGCTGGGCAAAAGCTCGTGCGGTTTGCCATCCAGCGTAACCAGCGTTTCGCCAGGTTTTGCCAGCCGCGAGCCAATGTGTTTTTTGCCATCGGGCTGCGTTTGCACCGCGTCAAAATCAAACGCGTGGGTGGGCTGGCCGGTCTCCATCATCACGTAATTGCTAATGTCCACAATATTGTTGATGGGTCTCATGCCGATCAACTTGAGCCGCCGCTGCATCCATTCTGGGGATGGCATTTGCGCCACGCCTTTGATCACGGTGGCCGTAAAGCGCGGGTTGAGTTTGGGTTCCTCAATCGTGATGGCAACTTCATCGTTTACGTTTGGGTCGCTCTCGGCGTACTCCGTGGCGGGGTAACGCACGCGCTGGCCGGTGAGCGCGGCCACTTCTCGCGCCACGCCCAAAATGCTGGCGCATCGCGCGGTGTTGGGCAGAATCGCAATCTCCAGCACCACATCGCCCATGTAATCGGCCAGCGGCGAGCCAACCGGGGCGTCATCGGGCAGAAGGATGATGCCATCGTGCTCCTCGCTCAGGCCAAGTTCTTTCTCGCTGCACACCATCGAGTCATTTTTGATGCCACGCAGCACGGCGGGCTTGAGGGTCATCAGCTTTTTGCCCTCGGCGTGGCCGTCATACAACCGCGCGCCGTTGAGCGCCAGCACAACCTTTTGCCCCGCGTCGCCGGGTTTGATGTTTGGCGCGCCGGTCACCACCGTGATGGGCTGGGCCGCGCCGTATTCCACAGTCGCCAATAAAAGTTTGTCGGCGTTGGGGTGGCGCTCCACGCCCAGCAGTTGGCCGACAAAAATTTTGTCTTTGTCCCAGGCCAATTCTGCGCCGGGCAAGCCAATGAAATGGGTGTGTTCAACTTCCAGCCCGGCCAGCGTCAGCCGCTCGGCCAGCTCTTCCACCGGGATGGTGATGTCTACGTACTCTTTTAGCCAGGATATGGGAACTTTCATGTCTGGCTAATTTTAACTTGAAGTGGTGATGGATATTGTTATTGGCAAGCTCCCCAAGGCGTGTTTGGCAAATCTGATCGCAAGAAAAATCCAAACACTCTCCAATTGTCTGGTGCATCCTGACGAAGATTTGAAATAAATCGGATTGTTCCTCCATCATAAGAAATCAAACCCGCCGAAGACATCCCTCTGGCTCCACCTACCTCTCCAATCACTCCCCACTCGCAAACCTTTAGAGACTGGAATTTCGAGATGGGCGTCATACTTTTAAGTTGCATGAGTGCGGTTGTCAAATCAGTTTCATTTACTTGACTCAACGTTTGCGAAGACATTTTTGAAATAACCGTTTTCGCATCGTCATTTTGGATCGAGTGAATAAAATCCAGCGTGTTTTTTTCTGCTACTGGAAGACTGGCAGCATTATTTCCAACCCCCACAATTGCAGCATACGCAACTCCACAAATAATTACAACAATTAGCAGGGTTAAACAACCTCCCAAAGCAATATATTTCAATTTAGAAGGTTTTTTGACGTTTGTGGCTTGAGGTGCTTCGTTGTTATCCATTCTGTTTTTCTCGGCAAACAAAAGCTGGTTACGGCGGATTGTGCTTTTGGCATGACCCCTACGGG
>DAORUN010000088.1:0-4387 GCA_035433205.1 Thermoflexales bacterium
CAAATTTCATTTTGGGATGCCCTGATTGTGGCGGCAGCCGAGAAAGCCAACTGCGAATACATCTTCTCGGAAGATTTGAATGATGGTCAACTGTATCGCGGGATAAAAGTTGTTGATCCGTTCAAGAAAGGGCAATCCGTGAAGTGGTGATGATTAGAATAGCAGTCGGACTGCTAATTGCGTGATACAAAAACTCCGCATTACAATTCTCCGCAATGTTCCAACCCTTTCTCTTTCAGCAAGAGCCCGAAAGCCTAAGCGTGAGCGATGTCAACGCGCATATCAAGGCCGTGCTGGAAGAAGACGACGCGCTGGCCGATGTGCGCGTGCAGGGCGAGGTGAGCAACTTCAAAAAGCACACCAGCGGGCATGTGTATTTCACCCTGCGCGACTCCGCCTCGGCGCTCAAGTGCGTGATGTGGCGCACGAGCGCCATCCGCCTGCGCGCGCTGCCCCGCGATGGCGAGCGCGTGGTGGCCCGCGGGCGCGTGGGCGTGTATGAGCGCGACGGGGCCTACCAGTTGTATTGCGAATCGCTCACTTTGGAGGGCGCGGGAAATTTATACGCCCAGTTTGAGCTGCTCAAACAAAAGCTGGCCGCAGAAGGGCTGTTTGATGAAACCCGCAAACGCCCCCTGCCCGCCTTCCCGCGCGTGATCGGCATTGCCACCTCGCCCACCGGCGCGGCCTTGCAAGATGTGCTGAACATTTTGCGGCGGCGTTTCCCCTTGGCGCAGGTGCTGCTGGCCCCGGCGCAGGTGCAGGGCGATGACGCGCCCCCCACCCTCGTGAGGGCCATCCGCCAACTGAACGAGACCGGCCAGTGCGATGTGATTTTGGTGGCGCGCGGCGGCGGTAGCGCCGAGGACCTTTGGCCGTTTAACGATGAGCGGGTGGTTCGCGCGGTGGCTGGCTCTGCCGCGCCGGTGGTGAGCGGCGTGGGCCACGAGATTGACTTTACGCTGACCGATTTTGCGGCGGATGTGCGCGCCCCCACCCCCAGCGCCGCCGCCGAGCTGATCACGCCAGACATCAACGACCTGCGGCTTCAGGTGGATGGCCTCTCGCAGGCGCTCACGCAAATGGCGGGGGCGCGGGTGAGCGCCGAGCGCGAGCGCCTCATCAGCCTGCAACGCGCCTTGCGGGCCTACAGCCCCATCGGCCAGATTGCCCGCGCAAAACAGCGCGTGGCCGACCTGCGCCAACGCCTGCAAGCGGCGGCGGTCTCGCTCGTTCAACTCAATCGTGCTCGGTTGGATGGGGCCGCGAACCGCCTCAACGCCATTGGCCCGCAAGCCACCCTTGCGCGCGGCTATGCCATCGTCACCCGCGAGAATGGCGCCATTGTGCGCTCTGTGCGCAATGTTAAACCCGGTGATAATGTGCGGGTGAGAGTGAGCGACGGAACATTTGTAACCAAGACGATAGACGATGGACGATAGACGATATTTTGACAACCTAGATATTTTCATCGTCCATCGTCTATCGTCCATCGTCCAATAACAAACCATGACCACATTTGAAACTTCCCTGGAAGAACGCCTTGTGCGGTATTGCCGCGTAGATTCGCAATCGGATGAGAAATCGGCCAGCTCGCCCAGCACGGCCATCCAGTTGAACATGCAAAACATGCTCAAGGCCGAGCTGGAGAAAATGGGCGCGAGCGAGATCAACCTGACCGCGAAGGGCGTTTTGTACGCCACCATTCCATCCACCGCAAAAAACGCCATGCCCACCATTGGCCTGCTGGCGCACGTGGACACCGCGCCCGCGTTTCATGCGGCGGGCGTCAAGCCCATCGTGCATCGCAATTACGACGGCTCGGACATCGTTCTGCCCGATGACACCAGCAAGGTGATCTCGCCCAAACAGTTCCCCTATTTGGCAAAGAAAGTGGGGCATACCGTCATCACCGCCAGCGGCACCACGCTGCTGGGCGCGGATGACAAGGCCGGCGTGGCGGTCATCATGACAATGGCCGAGCATTTGCTGGCTCACCCGGAAATTGCGCACGGCAAAGTTCGCATCTGTTTTACCCCAGATGAAGAAATTGGCACGGGCATTCGCAACGTGACCAAAGAAGATTTGAGCGCAGATTTTGCCTACACGCTGGATGGCGGCGGCGTGGGTGAGTTTGACATCGAGACGTTCAGCGCGGACAAAGCGACAATTTCAATCGAGGGCGTTTCCATCCACACCGGCACGGCTTACAAAGAGATGGTGAACGCGCTGAATTTGGCCGCGAAAATCATTGACGCCCTGCCCGCGCACACACGAACCCCAGAGACCACCAAAGACCGCGAGGGCTTTATTCATGTGAGCACGGTGCAAGGCACGGCGGCCAAAGCCGTCATTGGCCTCATCTTGCGCGATTTTGAGGTGGATGGCCTTGCCGCGCACGGCGAGCTTTTGCAAAGCATTTGCGCGGCCATTGGCAAGGGCGAACCCCGCGCCAAGATTGAGTGCAAAATTGAGAAGCAATATCGCAACATGCGCTACTGGCTGGAGAAGGACCCCCGCGCGGTGGATTTCGCGGTCAAGGCCATGAAGAGCGTTGGCATTGAACCCATCTTTGAAAAAGTGCGCGGCGGCACAGATGGCAGCCAGCTCACCGAGCGCGGCGTGCCCTGCCCCAACATGTTCACCGGGATGCAAAACCTGCACGGCCCGCTGGAGTGGATCAGCGTGCAGGATATGGCCCGCTCGGTTGAAACGTGTGTGGCGCTGGTTGGCAGTGAGTGATAGTTGAGAGTGATAGTTATAGACGATGGACGATTTTGCAACTCATCGTCCATCGTCTATGGTCTATCGTCTATTTTCCAACAACCATCTCCCCGCTCAAAAGCCCGCTGTCTACCAGTTGCGGCTGGCCGTATAAAAAGTCCAGCGCGTATAGTTTGGATGCAGCCTCGCCGGGCTGGGTCACTTTGACAAACGCCGCGCTTTGGCTGGACCAGAAGAAGCGCACGTCCGCCTTGTCATCATCTTTCACCGCGGGCTGCGGCACGTCCATTTTGATGGAGCGCACAAACGTTCCATCGTTGATGCGATACACGTAAAGCCCATCGGCTTTGGGGATGACAAAGTATTTGCCGTCCGGCGAGATGCCATCAAGATGTGGCTGATAAGCCGATATTTGAATATTTGGCGAGAGCTGCGCAAAGGAGCCGTTTTTGTGCAACATATAAATTGGATTGCTCGGAGTTTCAATATCCCCCAAAAACATGCGCACGTCGCCTTTGCCAACAAATGTTGCGTTATACCAACCCCGTGTTCCCAAGTTAACCTTTTGCGATTTCAATGTTTTCGCGTCTATCAGCGCTAATCCGGTCGTAAGGCTTTCCTTCTGTGTTGTGTTGCCTTGCGGGGGATTAAGATTAACCAACGCTAGTGTGTGATTTGCCGCGTCAATTGTTACCCATCCCTCTTGATTCTTAGGCAACAAATTAATTTTTTTGCCGGTGACAAAGTTAACTTTTTCAATCACACTGTCATACAAACAATTTGCTGCGCAGTTTCCGCGAATAAACGTGGTGTTGTCTACCCAACCTTCAAACACGCCGCCCCCTCTTGAATAGACCACAGAGCCATCTACGGACGCAAAGTGCAAGTTTTTCATATCTCCGGCCAGCCCGGAAAGATTGGATGAATGCTCAATCCAGCGGTTATCTGGCGACCAGTTGATCTCTCGGATATTCTCTGGCCCATCCGTCAAACGGTCAATCTTGTTTGAAGCGAGGGTGAGCAAATATAGATCTGAAGAAGGCCCGTCCATCTCGCCCGCAAACGCCAGCCGAGCGCCATCAGATGACCACGCCAAACTGCGAATCCCCAAATCAAAACTCATACACGCATGAAGTTTTGAGAAAGAATCGGCATTTGGCGCAAGCTCATTAAAATTCTGCGGATAATCTGCCCTCAGCAACTTGGTCACCAGCTTTGATTCGCCGGTTTGAATGTTAAGCAGATTGAGCGCGAGGTCGGCTGAGGTGGCCGCGCCTTTCTCGCACCCGCCCGCTTCACCCGTGTGATACGCCATCCACGCGCCATCTGGCGAGAAGGCGTAGCTGCTCACCCGCGCGGGCAAGCGCACCTCGCGCACAATGCGCCCATCCGCGCCCGCGACCACCAGCGTTTGCGGCGCATCGCAGTTTTTCTGCGCATCTGGCAACGGATACGCGCTGGGCAGTGTAGGCGTTGAAGCGCACGCGGCCTCATCCCGCAGATACAACACCTTGCCCCCCGCAGGCTGGCCGGCCTGCGCAGCAGATGGCGTGGCAACGGCCATCACCAAAAGCGCAGCCAAAATTGCAGTGGTCAGACCATTCAAGAAAAAATGCAAATTCCTCATAAAAAAAGAACCCTCCGGCATTCATGCTACGACAAG
>DAORUN010000088.1:4487-11003 GCA_035433205.1 Thermoflexales bacterium
TGGCCTGCGCGGCCACATCCACACCCATCCGCTCCGAGAGCAGCATGGTGAGCAACCCTTCCATGATGTTGCCCGTGCCGCCGCTGCCATCCTTGCCGCCGCCCACCACCACACGCGGCACCACATCCACCCGCGATTGCTGGATGGCATCGGCAAAGCGGTTCATCACCTGCTGGGTCACCTGGAATTGCGGCCCGCCATACGCCCGCACCTGCTCTTCCACCGCCAGAGCCTGCGCAATGCCCACCCGCGCCACTTTTTCGGCCTCGGCCTGCGCCAACGTGCGAATTTGCTGCGCTTGCTGCACCGCGCGCTGGTATTCGGCCTTGCCCTGGTTGGTCTGCACCGTAATGCTCAATTCAGATTCGGTGATGCCGCGCTGCTGCTGGGCGCGCGCTTCGGCCTCGCGCAGTTCGCGCTCTTTGGTGGCCGCCGTCTCCTGGCGGGTGTAGGTCTCAATCTGCTCCACCGCAATTTGGCGCTGGCGCAACTGGGTCAAAATCGTCTCAATCGCCTTGTCGCCGCTGGCAGAAGATGGCGTGCCGATCAGCACTTCCTCCAGCTCCAGGTTGTAATGCGCAAAGCGCTCCTTCATCTCCTGGCTGGCGGTCAGTTGTATCTGGCTGCGATCCTGAATCAACTGAATCAGCGTGCGCGTTTGACCAATGTTCTTGAAATACGCCGAGACCATCGGGTCAAGCGTCTGCTCCACCAGCCGCTTGATATCGCCAAAGCGTTGAATGACCAGCGGCGCTTTTTTGTAATCAATGTGCACCACCACCGAGAGCGGCAGCGATGGCTCAAACGCGTCTTTGGTGATGAGCGACACCTCGCTCAGGTTTTCATCATACCGATGCGACCCCACCTGAGTTTTGATCCACTTCAGGATGATGTTCGTGGTCGGCACGGCAATCACTTTGCCCGCATAGGTGTTGAAGGCATACTTGCCGGGCAAAAGCGCCTCGTTCCAAACGCCGCGCTTGCCGCGCTCCACCAGCTCGCCGTGGCGGTAATCTGTGCCAGACAAATCTGCGCCCGCGCCACCGGTGTACGAAATCACCACGCCCACCGTGCCCACATCAATCACGGTCTTGGGGATCATCTCAACCGTGGCAAACAAGCGGTTGATGTAATACGTGCCCTCCACCAACACCTGCAACTGCCGCCCGCGGTTGCCGCCCGCCGCCAAAAACTGCTCTGGGTTTTGGAAGTTGTTGTGAAACTTCTCCGCATTGGATGGGTCATCGCCGATCACCGGCGCGATGATCTCACCTTGCGCCAGCGAGGGGCCATCGTGCACCGTGACCACGCCCACCAGGTCATCCGTGTCTTTAATCACCACCGGCTTGAACCCGTTGCGCTCCTCAATCACCTCGGCCATGCGCGTAATCACCTGCGCGTCATCGCGGTTAAGCGGCAAGCTGAACACCTTTTCCTCGGTGATGACCACAAACTGCACCAGGTTGATGGCGTAGGTGCCTTCGCGCAAAACCAGCCGTTGCGGGCCGCGCTGGCCGCCACCCTTCAAAAACGCCTCCACATCCTGAAAATTGCGCACATCCACGTTGGATGCCAGCGTTTGGTCAGATGAGAGCGGCTGGCCGTCGCGGGCGAACACATACCCAATTTTGCCCTGGGTGATGGTGACCAGTTGCGCCACATGCACCGCGTATTGGATGGGCATGAGATAGTGCAAACCGCCGCGCAGCACCTTGGGCTGGTAACCCGCCTCGTTGTTCAGCGCGATGAAGCCCGACTTGAGCGACCCTGTGCGGCTGAACCTTTTCTCTACGATGCCGATCCGGTTATTGGGGATAAACCGCACGCCTGAAAGAAAGAACAGGACAACGACACCGACAACGAACAATCCCACAAACTGCAAAATCATGATTGATTTTCCTCCTTTGGTGGAGTATGCATCGGGGATGTTGGTTAAGTATTAGCAGGTTAATACATAAACTAGACTTACGCAAAATGCCATTAAATTTTGTTTGACCGCCCAAACAGAATTTTGAGCACCAAAATCTATTTTTTGCGTAAGTCCAAATAAATTAACAATAACAAGACCGGGGACGATGGGTTGCAAAAACGCCCATCGTCCATCGTCTGTGGTCTATCGTCTGCCTGCCCCATTCATCCGCTTAAAATCAATAAACCCGCGCTGAACATCCACTTCCACCAGTTGCACGCGGATTTTGTCGCCCACGTCCACGCCCTGAAACCCGGCAACCAGCTTGCCTTCTACCGGCGGGGTCGTAATGCGCACAAACGTGCCTTTGTCCGATGCGCCGGTCACGATGGCATCGAACTGCGCCCCTATGTGCGAACTCAGCAGCAAAGCCGCCGCAGATTTATCTACCTGGCGCTCCACTTTTTTCACATCGTCCTCTTTTTGGGTGCAGCGTTGAGCCAAAACCTGCAATTCGTCTCGGTTGTATGGCGAGCCGTTGCCGGCCAGGGCGGCCTTCACCAAACGCCCGGTGATGAGGTCTGGGTAGCGCCGGTTTGGCGCGGTGGAATGCGAGTAATCGCGCACGGCCAGCCCAAAATGCCCCGGCGCGTTCTCGCCCGGAATTTCCACCACATACTCGCCAGAGCCTAGCAACTTGATGACGCTCAGCGAGAGATCGGGAAAATGCAGCGGGTCTTTGTCTCGTGCTTGCACCAAAAAGACGTTCAGCGCCGCCGAGTCAGGGTCTTTGGGCAGCGAGTAGCCCTTTTGCACGGCCAACTCCACAATGCGATCCCAGCGTTCGGGGATGCGCACCACCCGCCGCAAAGACGGTAATTTTTTGGCCGCGAGGAACCGCGCCACCACGCCATTCGCGGCGATCATAAAATCCTCAATCAGTTGCTTGGCGCGATTGGTCTCTTCCGGTTTCAAGTCGGTCAGTTTGTCATCGGCGAACACCGGGCGCACCTCAATCGTCTGAAACTCCAGCGCCCCGTGCGCGTGGCGCAGTTTGCGCAATCTCCGCGCCGCGGCATCCTGCAGGCGCAGGTTGTCATCCAAACCCTTCACCAGGCCGATGGGCGCTGGCATGGGGCCGGTTCCATCCAACCACGCGGCGGCGCTGTTATACGCCAGCTTGGCGTGGTTACACACCAACGCCTGATACACATCCGAATCACCAAGAGACCCATCCGCCAGCACCACGTATTCAATCACCACCGCCACGCGCTCGGCGTGGTCGTTCAGCGAGGTGAGGTTGGTGGAGAGCTTCTCTGGCAGCATGGAGAAGATCACCGCGGGCGTGTAGACCGAGGTCGTGTTTTGCTGCGCGTGCAGATCAATGGGCGTGTCTTTGCGCACCAGCGCGTCCACATCGGCCACCGCCACCAAAATTTTTGTCCCGTTGGCTTGCGGCACGGCCACAGAGAGCTGATCCAAATCCAGCGAGTCGTCGTTATCAATTGAGCACCAAATCAAATCACGCAAGTCGCGCGTGGGCGCGTCGCCTTTTGCCGCGGGCGTGTTCAGTGTGGCCAGTTGCGCCAAAGTGTCAGCCGGAAAATCCGGTTGAAGCCCGCGGTCCAGCATTGCCTGCCGGGCAATGTTTTGCAAAAGGGTTTTGTTTTGTAGCTCATCCATGTTTAATATTTTCTTCAATCAAGCCAATCACCTCAGCGGCGATCTGGCCCATCCTACCCCTCGCGTTATTTTTCGCAACTATCTCAAGGTTTAGTCTTAACAACGGCTCGTTGCCCGATGGCCGGGCGCACAGCCACCACTTGCCCCACTCCTCCACAAAATCCATCCGCAAAATGCTTTTGGGGATGGGGTCGCCCGGCGCGTACTGTTTTAACTCCGCGCCACGCCCGGCAAAATGACGGCGCACGGTGTCAATCACATCTTGCGCCGCGCCCGGGTGGGACGCGGGCAGTTCAAAATTCTTTTCTGGCAAGATGGCGTACCGCTCGCGCCACTCTGCCACCTCTGCGCTCAAGTCTCTGCCGCGCTCACGCGCCTGCAGCTCGGCCTCAATCAGCATCAGCGCGGCGATCATCCCGCTATCTGCGCGAAAGAAATCGCGGAAGAAGAAATGCCCGGAATGCTCGCCCGCCAAAACACAATCTGCGTGTTGCGGCAAACGCATCCGCGCCTTAATTTGCCCGTGCCCAATGGGCGTCATCACCGCCGCGCCGCCCATCTCGCCAATCACATCCGGCACAAGCTGGCTCATCACCAGGTTGTACATGAATTTCGTACGTAGCGCCCCGGGCGCTTGGAGCGCCCGGGGCGGTGGCGGTGGTAGCGGCAGCGCTCCGGGCGCTTGGAGCGCCCGGAGCGCTAAAACCGCCATAATCTCTGATGCGCTCAAGACCTCGCCTTTGGAGTCCACCGCGCCCACCCGATCCGCGTCGCCGTCAAACGCCAGCCCCAGCGCCGCGCCATCGGCCAACACACGGCCTTGGGCCAGCTTCATGTAAGCGGGGTCAAGCGGGTTTGGCAGGCAGATGGGAAACCGGCCATCGGGGGTCTCGTTGGAATAGACCACATCCAAAAAGGGCAAGCGCGCCGCCACCTGGCGGAAGGCCAACCCACCCACCCCGTTGCCCGCCTCGGCCACAACTTTTAGCTTCTCTGCGTTTTTGCGGCGAATGCCAGACAGGCGAATGACTGTTTCGGCGTAATCGTTCGTGGTCTCACCGCTGGGCGAAGAAACGGTCAGACCGCGTCCGAACAAGTTCGGCGGAGCGCTCTGACCGCCAAGATGGGCGGCCAATTCTTCGCCGCTCACGGGTTGCGCCCCGCGCCGCACAATTTTGAACCCGTTTTCATCGGCGGGGTTGTGCGAGGCCGTGACCATCACACCGCCATCCACCGGGGCAAAACCAGCGGCGAAATACACCATTTCCGTGCTCGCCAGCCCAAGCGAGCGCACCTGCGCGCCCGCCTCGCGCAGCCCGCGCAAGAGCGCCTCTGCCAGGGCGGGCGAACTCAGCCGCGCATCCCATCCCACCACCACCAGCGGGTTTTGCCCGCCAAACAGCGGCGGCAAGGCGCGGCCAATGGCGCGGGCCACGTCCTCGTTCAAATCGCGCGGGTATTTGCCGCGTATGTCATCGCGCCGCAACACGCGGGCAATTTTGTTTTGCGCTTCGTCCATCACGCCAACATTTTACGTGTACGCTGGCGTTGGGCTTTGCAGAAACCTGTGAGGCCTGCGAAACCGCGCCGTTTTTTTTGCCGCCCACGTAAAATACTCTTTGTGTTAAAGGAAAATTTGCGCGTGGCGCTAAAGGCGCTGGCCGCCAACAAACTGCGCAGCGTGCTCACCACGCTGGGCATCATCATTGGCGTGGCGGCTGTCATTTCGCTGGTCGCGCTGGGCAACGGCGTTCAGTCGTTCATCACCTCGCAGTTCGAGGCGCAAGGCGCAAATTTGGTGTATGTCTTTCCCGCGCAGGTGAACACCAAGGGCGGCGCAAACCGCTCTGGGTTCATTGGCGGGGCGCCCGGCTCGCGGGGCGGGCTTTCGCTCTCGCTCACGGTGAACGATGCCGCCGCGCTGGAGGACAAAACGCTGGTGCCCGATGCGGCTCTGGTTGTCCCAATTGTCAGCGGCAGCGCCAAAGCTACTTCTGGCGAAAATAAATGGGCGGGCACGGTGCGCGGCACATCGCCATCGTACCAACTGCTAAACGGCCAAAAGGCCATTTATGGCGCGTATTTTGACGAGGCCAATTACCAGAGCAGCGCCCGCGTGGCCTTGCTTGGCTCATATGCCTACCAAAAACTTTTTCCAGATGGCGGCGACCCTACCGGCACGGACATCCGCATTAACGATGTGAGCTTCCGGGTGGCGGGCGTGCTGGAGGAACGCGCGGGCAACCAAATTGGCGGCGATGACGACCGAATCACCATCCCGCTGACCACCGCGCGGGAACGGCTGTTTCCATCGCGCAACGCCAAAGGCCAAACCACCGCCGGAATTGTGTTGCTGCAAGCGGCCAACAAAGACCGCGTGAACGCGCTGATTGAGCAAGCCACCGAAGTTTTGCGGGCGCGGCACAACGTGGAATTTAAGAACGAGGATGATTTCTCGGTCGCCAGCCAGCAAGATATTTTGGCGACGTTTGGCGCGGTCACCTCGGCCATCACCGTTTTTCTGGCGGCGGTGGCGGGCATCTCGTTGTTTGTGGGCGGGATTGGCATCATGAACATCATGCTGGTGAGCGTGACCGAGCGCACCCGCGAAATTGGCTTGCGCAAGGCCATTGGCGCCCGGCCAGGCATCATTCTGGCGCAGTTCCTCATAGAATCCATCGTGCTTTCTGTGCTGGGCGGGCTGATTGGAATTGCGGCGGGCTGGGCGCTGGCGCAGTTCGTCACGCTGGTCTCGCAGGGGCAATTTCAGGCCATCGTTTCGGTTGATGCGGTTCTGATCGCCGTCGGTTTCTCCATCATCGTGGGCGCCATCTTTGGCGTTTACCCCGCCGCCCGCGCCGCCAAGCTCAACCCAATTGAAGCGCTGAGATACGAGTAACTGATTAGTGATGGTTGTTAGTGAT
>DAORUN010000088.1:11103-14191 GCA_035433205.1 Thermoflexales bacterium
TAGTGATAGTTAAGAGTGAATGCTGGTAGATTTACTCTGACTATCACTACCCACTATCACTTTATAATTACCGCATGAAACAACCAGTACACACCGATCACGCTCCAAAAGCCATCGGCCCCTACTCGCAAGCCATCATCATCAATGGATTTGTATTTTGCTCCGGGCAGACCCCGCTTGTGCCAGAAACCGGCAACATGGTGGAAGGCGGCGTGGAGGAGCAATCGCATCAGGTTTTGAAGAATTTGAGCGCCGTGCTCAAAGCCGCTGGCAGCGATATGAGCAAAGTGGTCAAGACCACCGTGTTCCTGCAAAGCATGGGCGATTTCGCGGCCATGAACGCGATTTACGCCACCTACTTCCCCGCGCCTCAGCCCGCGCGCTCAACGGTAGAAGTGGCAAAACTGCCCAAGAACTGCCTGGTTGAGATTGAGTGCATCGCAACGGTTTAGTTGCTAGTCGCTGGTTGCTAGTGACTGGTGGTTTTTACCAGCAACTAGCAACTAGCGACTAACCACCAGCAATCAGCGACCAGTAATACACAATCACCCCCGCCCACAAAAGCGAGTCAATGCGGTCGAACACGCCGCCGTGGCCGGGGATGAGATGGCCGGAGTCTTTGGCGTTGGCCTGGCGCTTAAACAGCGACTCGGCCAGATCGCCCAGCACGCCCAACGCGCCCACCAGCAGCCCGCAAGCCAGCCCGTGACCCGCGCCCAGCGGTGAGATTGCGCCCACCGCCGCGCCGCCCAGCGCGCCCGCAACCACGCCGCCCAAATATCCTTCCCATGTTTTGCCGGGGCTGATGACCGGCGCGAGCTTGTGCCGACCAAACCGTCGCCCGACAAAATACGCGCCGCTGTCCGCAATCCATGTGGGCACAAGCGCCATCGCCAGCCACCAAATGCCATTGGGCAGCTCGCGCAGCGCGGCCAAATACCCGGCGCACAAGCCAATGTAAAGGGCGCCCGCCGCGCCCAGCGCCCAGCCGGTGATGGAATTTGCGGCGGGCCAAAGCACGCACATCCCCAGCCCAAGCAACATGAGCGCAAGCATACCCGGCACAAGCGCGGCCTGGGCCGGCCAGCGGATGACCATGAACGCCAAGAGCGCCATCAACACGGGCAAAATGGGGGTGGTGAGGTGACCCGCGCCGCGCGCCAGCCGCGCCAGCTCAATTGTGGCGATGGCCGCCGCGAGCGCTATCAGCCCGCCAAACCAAACGCCGCCCGCAAAAACAGCGGGCAAAAACAACGCCAGCAAAACAGCCGCGCTCAAAACGCGCGTTTGGAGTTGGGAGGACATTGAATTAAAAAACCTCACAGGTTTGCGCAACTTGTGAGGTTTGTGTTTTTACACGCCGCCAAAACGGCGGTTGCGCGAACCAAACTGGTCAATCGCTTTGCTCAGCTCTTTCTCGTCAAAATCGGGCCAGTAGGTCTCGGTAATGTAAAGCTCGGAGTAAGCAGCCTGCCAGAGCAGGAAGTTGCTAATGCGGTATTCGCCGCTGGTGCGCACGATGAGATCGGGGTCGGGCAGGTCGCCGGTGGAAAGATAGCGGGCAATGGCAGCTTCGTCCACCGCGCTGGGGTCAACGCCGTCTTTCATCAAATGCTGCACCGCCTGCACAATATCGGCGCGCCCGCCGTAATCCAGCGCCACATTCAAAATGAGGCGGTCGTTGTGGGCGGTGCGCTCAATGGCATAGCGAATTTTTTGCTGAAGATTTTCTGGCACGCGGTCTATGCGGCCAATATGCCGGATTTGCACGCCGCTGGAGTCCAATTCGTCCAATTCGCGGTCAATCACCATCTCCAGAATGTTCATCAACCCGCCCACCTCGTCTTGCGGGCGGGTCCAGTTCTCGGTGGAGAAGGCGTAGAGGGTGAGGACTTTTATGCCCTCTTTTACGCACGCCTTGAGGATGCGGCGCAGGTTATCTGTGCCAGCCTTGTGCCCGGCCACACGCGGCAGTTTTCGGCTTTTTGCCCAGCGGCCATTGCCATCCATGATGATGGCCAAGTGTTGCGGCACAGGGCGCGCAACCGGCTGCGCAACAGGCGCAGACGCGCGTCGCGTGAGCTTTTGGCTTAGGGCGGGAATCGAAACTGCCATGTGTTACTCCAAGAAATAAGAAATGAAGAAATAGGAAATGGCGCAACGCGCATTTTTCCTATTTCTTACTTCTCGTTTCTTTAAATCTCCATCACTTCTTTCTCTTTCTTGGCGCTCAACTCCTCGGCTTTGGCGTTGAACTTTTGAATGGTGTCTTCCACCATTTGTTTGCCGCGCTTCAGTTCGTCCTCGGTGATCATTTCCTCGCTCTCGTATTCCTTGAGCATGTCAATGGCCTCGTGGCGAGAGTTGCGCAAAGAAACCTTTGCCTCTTCCAAGCGGCGATGCACCACCTTCACCACCTCGCGGCGGCGCTCCTCGGTCATGGGTGGAATGGTCAAGCGCACCACTTTGCCATCGTTGGTGGGGGTCAATTTCAGTTCAGATGCCTGAATACCCTTCTCAATGGCCTTAATCGTCGTCACATCAAAAGGCTTAATCACCAGCGTGTGACCCTCTTGAACCGACACGGTAGCCAATTGCTGAAGGTGGACGTGCGAACCATAATATTCCACCAAAACTTTCTCTACCAACCCTGGCGAAGCTCGGCCAGTGCGAATGGTGTGAAAGTCATTTTCCATCGCGTCCAGCGCGGCCTGCATTGCTTTATCTGCGTCTCGTATAACTTCTTTTACTTCATCTGCCATAAGATTCCTCCGATATTAGGCCTGGCAGCCTGTCCATAAGCCTACAAACTCTATCATTTTCTATCACAAAACCCGAAAAATGAGGGATTGACAGAAAATTATAACAATAACCTTTAATTACGAATTACAAATTACGAATTACAAATGAATCTCACTCATAATTCATAATTAACGTGAGTTTTGGATAAGCAAAACGAAGTAAAAAATATCATTCTGAGCGACCGAAGGGAGCGAAGAATCTCTGGTTCATTCTTTTTCAGCCAGAATTTTGCAGAGATTCAGCCTGCCTTGAGCTTGCCGAAGGGTCGCACAGCTTTGCTTCGCGC
>DAORUN010000089.1:0-8790 GCA_035433205.1 Thermoflexales bacterium
CGGGCCTCGGTGTAGCGCATGGCCGCCGGCGGGTCGCCATCCACCGATCCAAAGTTGCCTTGCCCATCCACCAGCATGTAGCGCATGGAAAAATCCTGCGCCATGCGGGCCATCGCCTCATACACGCTGGCATCGCCGTGCGGGTGATATTTGCCCAGCACATCGCCCACAATGCGGGCCGATTTGCGATACGGCGCGCCGGGCACGCAGCCCGTGTCATACATCACAAACAAAATGCGCCGCTGCACGGGCTTCAGGCCGTCGCGGGCATCGGGCAATGCGCGCGAGACAATCACGCTCATGGAGTACGAGAGATAGCTCTCGCGCATTTGCTCGTTAATATCCGCGCGGCGGATTTTGCCAAAGGTCTCTAGTTCCAGCGCGGGCTGGATGACTTCATTTTTTGCTTTTGCCATAGCACGTTTGTTCTGGCTTGATTATAAGGCACGGTATGAGTTTGATGTCACACGTTATACCAGTTGCCAGGGCAAAGCGAGGATAAGTGAGAGAGGCAAAGTGGAGAGACAAAATCTTGCCTCTCCACTTTGCCTCTCCACCGTTAACGGGTCAGGGCTTTAGCTTGCTGGCTGGATGGGAAATTGAATCTCGGTGATCCATGTCTCCGGCTTGTCCTTGTCCATGCTAAGGTATACCTCGCGCGGGTAGCCAGCCGCGTAATAGCCATTTGCCTCCACCCACTTCATCAACGCGTCATAGGTTGTGCCAATATTGTGAAATTGCCCATGATGCAATGTGCTGGCCATCGTCGCGCCTTCCAGTTGGTACACCTTCACATCCTCGGTTGGGGGGATGGGTTTTGCGATGGGCGCAAGCGCCTCCACCGGCACATTTTTCATGCTGCCGTCATCGCGATAAAGCGCAATGCCGGGGCCGGTTTGCCTGGACACGCGACGCACATGATCGCACACAACCTCAAATAAATGGTCAAACACAGGGCCAAGATTAGAATAATCTGCCACCACCGTTCCGGCAGATGCGACCCACATGGCCTCCACGTTTTTAACGACAACTTCTGGTGTATTCATATTTCCCTCCATTTCAATTTGTTGAATTCTCGCTTCCACCCGCAGCAATTGCTGCGCAGCATCCTGCATCTCCTGGCACAGTTGTTCGCGGCGCAAAATCAGCATTCCGCGCAGGTTCTCCGCGCTCAACGCGCCATCAACCACGCTTTTAATTTGCTCCAGCGAAACGCCCAGGTCTTTGAGCGCAAGAATGCGGTTGAGGCGCGGCAACTGCTCGGCAGAGTAATAGCGGTAGTCGGTAAACCGATCTACCTGCGCCGGATGAAGAAGGCCAATCTCATCGTAAAAGCGCAAGGTTTTGACCGGCACACGCGTAAGCTTTGCAAAGTCTCCGATTCTAAACATGTTTGTGCCACAAGTGTAAGACCTCCAGCAAGGGGAGAGTCAAGTGGTTCGTATCCATTTCCCTTTTGGACCCAACAAGAGGCAGAGACGCGAAATTTTGCGTCTCTGCTCACCACAAAAAAACGGGGCGAGACATTTCTGCCTCGCCCCGTTCTACGATTCTGCCTGCGCAAAACCGCGCTAACTTGCCAATTACGGCAAATTCATTGGACGAACGTAAAACTCCTGACCTGCCAGCATTTCGTTGAATTGAATGGTGGTCGAGCCCATCACATCCGGCATCGTCATCGCATAGATGGTCTTGAGACCGGCCATGCGGCTGGCGAGCGGCATGTAGGCTATGCCATTCATATCAGTCTTGGACACCAGCGCGCCAATCTGGCCGCGCATCGCGCCAGCCGGTGCGTCAGCCGTGTGCACGTTCACATACAGCCCGCCGTTCAGCAGCTTCACTTCGTCGGCGGCGCTCAGCGTCACCTCGCCCAGCAGCGATGTGCCCGGCTTCAGCTCTTTGCCCGCGGGCAGCAGGTTGTAGAGCACTGCGCCGTTCACACCCTCTGCGCCGTCATGGATGTGCGCCGCGGTCGCGGTCGTGTCCGAGTTCACATCCAGCCGATAGGTTAGGTTGCGCGTCTCCGGGTCATACGTAAAGAGCGCGTTGCCCCAGGCCACGGTGGCCGGAACCGCCACTTCCTTGCTGCTGGCCAGCGAGGCGTTCATGGCTTCTTCCACGATCTGGCCGCGAATCTCGCCGGCGGTGTTGGCCGATGTGTGCACGTTGACATACATCCCGTGCTGCGCCATCGCCATCGCGTCGGCCTTTGTCATTTGCAACGTGCCAGATAGCGGCTTGCCGGGCGCAAACGGCGTGCCGCCTGCATACAGCCAGTAGCTCACCGGACCGTTTGCGCCCGCCATCCCAGAATGGATGTGCGCGGCGGTGATGCTGACGATGCCCGTCACATCAATCCAGTAATCCACATTCACCATGCCATCCGCGCCGGGGGTCATGGTCAGTTCGGCCATGCCGCTGGCAGATGTAGTCACGGCGGGCACTTCGTTCTCGCCCTTCAGCGCGGCCATAAACTTGCCGGTGGTGAACATCACTTCCTGGTTATAGATTGGCATGTTCATGCTATCTTTCACCAGAGCGGTCACAACCGTCGCATCATAGCCATTGGCCACAATTGGCTGCCACAGCTTGTCCACCATCATAGAGGCGGCGACTTCTGCGCGGCGCACGCTGGCCGAGCCAGAGTTCATCGCCACGGTGCCGGGCAGGTCGGTGGTATAGCTGGCGGTGTTCACAAGGATGGCATTCGTGCCAGCCTCAACCTTGGCCGCAAACGTCACCACGATGGGCGGCGCAGCCACCAGCGGGCGGTAGTAGCGCAACACGCGGCCGCTGGTCAGCGTCTTTGTCGTCGGGCTGCCCATATCAAAGTACGAGACGCCCTTCATGCCGGTGTAATCTTCTGCGCCAACGGTTCCGCTCATCAGGCCGCTGCTCACGGTGTCATACAGCACCCAATACTCATCCGGATAAGCCGAATACCACTGCAATTCGTAGTTCAGCGCCTTCTGCGGCTCATCGTAGCGCGAGGCGTTGACGATTTGCAGAATAATGGCGCGGTCTGGGCATGATCCCGCCGAGGCGGCCATGTATCCAGACTGCGTAAACTGAACCGTTGGCGAGATCACAAGATCATCCCAATACGCGGCGATGAAGTTGTTTGGCGTGATGACCGACGGGATGGACATGTTAAGCGGCGAGTTTGACGAGCCGCCCGCCACTTGCGTGCCGCGCGGGAAGAACAAGCCGTTGCTAGAGAAGCCCACCCGCGTGGCGCTGCCACCCGTTGCGCCCCAGTAGTCAAAGTTGCAGCCCAGCGTGTTGAAGTTGGCGGCCACGTCATCGCCAAATGGATTCACCGTGAAGCCGTTCTCGCGCAGGTCAACATAGCCGCCAAATGGCGAATCGTTCACCATGCTTGCGTTGGCAAGGTTGTCCTCAATCGCGTAGTCGCCCTTCACCGTGGCCACCGCGTTGCCGCTCACCACGATGGCGTTCAGGCCGGCATCGTAGCTGGCGCCAGCGCCTGTCACTGAATCAGGCACATAGCTCATCCCCGCTGGGATGGTGTCGGTTAGGTTGAAGTTGAACGCCGCGCCGCCCGGGTTTTGGATGGACAGCGTGTAGGTCACAACATCGCCAACCGCCGCCACAGACTTGGATGCGCTCTTGGTCACATCATTGCCCACGCGGCGAATGTTGACCGGGATGCGCCCCAAATCGTTTGGCGTGGCTGCCGAGGAGCCGAGCGTGACCAGACCGTAATACACATCGCCATCTTTTGCGTTGGCAAGGTTGTATTTGAAGGTCAGGTTATACGGAACCCCTGGCGAGATGTTGGCTGGGGCCGAAACGGTCATGTTGCCCGCGTCTGCGGATGGAACAATGCCGTAGCTGAACTTGAAGGTATCTGGTTGGGCGCTGCCGCCATTCCAGTCCTGAATCACCCAGAAGTAATAACCCGCGGTTGGGTTTGTGCGGTTGATCTTTTCCGTCCAGCTTCCGCTGGTGCTGTTGGCAATCACTTCGCCCGCTTGCGGCACACGGTCGCCGTTCATGTCGCGCACAAGATACAAGTCAAGGTCAGGCGCGGTAGACGAGAGCATCTCGCCATACAGCCGCACTGTTCCCGCTGGCACAAAGAAAGGCTTAACCATAACGCCATCGGTCAGGTTATCCCACGGGCTGTCATTAGAGCTGTCTTGGCTGAGGGAACCCGTGAACTGCTTGCCCAGCACCAGCCCGCTCACCGCCGTTTGCAATGCGGTCACCGCGCCGGTTGTGATCTCCACATCGGTCTGGCCGCTGTTGCGCGGCGTGGTCACATCTGTCAATGAAGGAACGGCAGCAGCAAGCGGCAGAGCGGCCACCACAAGGCTGGCGTTTGGCACAGCATCCACCGCCTGAGCCGAAGCCGCGGTGAAGGTGACGCGTCCAAACTGCCACTGGCTCACTGGCGCGCCAGCCACGTTCATGGTCACCGTAATGGTTTGTTTGCCATACGGGGCCAGAGTAAAGCTGGATGGCTGTGCGCTCAGCGTAACGCTTGCGCCACCGGAGGCGGCAACGTTATATGTGACCGCCGTGCTGCGGGTGCTGGAAATCACGCGTGTCCATGTGCAGCTTGAGATACAGCGGGCATTGCCCAACTCGGTCAGGTTCAGTTTCTTGGGGTCGCCGCCTGCCGTTGGGTTGGCCGCCGTGAAGTTGGCCGTGGTTTCATCCATCACAAAACCGGCGTTGGCGGCGGCGGTCAGGTCAACCCGCCCGTTGCCAATATCAAACGCATCGGCCATTGTCACGCCGTCTTCCTTGTATTGTCCGGCGTATTTGGCGGTGAGTTGCAGTGCCGATTGGAGCTGCGAGGCGGTCCACTCTGGGTGCACTGCGCGAACCAGCGCAGCCGCGCCAGCAAGATGCGGGCTGGCCATGGAGGTGCCCTGAATCATGTCAAATTGCACAGGGTCGGCATAGGCTGCCCAAATAGAGACGCCCGGCGCGCCAATGCCCGGAACAATCAGATCGGGCACAGAGCGGCTTGGGCCGCGCGAGCTGAACGAAGCCACAATGTCGGCGGTGGCGGCGTCCATCACTTTGGCGGCGGCGGTGATGCTGCCCATGTGGCCGGAGCCAGTGGCAAGCCATGCTTTGAGCGCCACGCCATCGCTATACCCAATGTGCGAAGCTGGCAAAACATGCGGGTCGGAGGTGATGCCGCCGATGTTGGCTGCATAAGGCGCGTTGTCCACTTCCACCAAAATCATGCCAACGGCGCCGCGCGCTTTTACGTTGATGCCCTTTTGCACGCGGCCAACTGTGCCGCGGTCGCAAACAACGATCTTGCCCGCAAATGTGCCATCGGCTGTGGCGCTGGCGCATAGCGCGTCGTTATAGGGCGCGGCGCCGGCGTAAACGATGGGGGTTGAGCCCACGCCGCCTGTCAGCGCTTCGCCGTGCAGGTCGCCGGGCGGGGTGGTCGAGCCGCCCATCAGCCCGCTGACCATGGTGACATAGGCGCGGTTGTGGCGGGTGGCCGCAACACCAATCAACCAGGGTGAGCTGGTGGGCGAGCCAACGGTGGAGGCGTTGTTGCCCGCGTTGCCCGCAGAGTTGGCCACAAAAATGCCTGCCGCGCGAACGGCCAGGAAGGTCTGCTCATCGCTGCCAGCCGCCCACGGGTCACTGGGGCTGTCGCTGCCGATGGAGTAGTTGATGACATCAACCCCGTCCAGAATGGCGTGCTCCAAACCAGCTATGATCGCATCGCTGGGGCAGCCGCTGGTGCCGCACACGCGGTACATAATCACGTTGGCGTGCGGGGCAACACCAGAGATCATGGTGGCGGTGAAGGTGCCAGCCGGCTTGTCGATGACCGTGTTATAAAGCACGTTGCCAGCGGTGGTGCTGGAAGTGTGGCTGCCGTGTCCTTCTTCATCGTTGAACACGCCCTCGCCCAGTTCATCGTATACGCCAAGCAGCTTGCTGTTGCAGTAAGACGGGGTATTTTTGCATTCGCCCTTGTAATTACCCGCGCCGTAGGGGTTGGTGTGGGTATACCCATCACCGCCCACCGCCGCAAACGAGGGATGATCCAGGTTGATGCCAGTGTCCAAAATGCCCGCGATGACGCCTTCGCCCTTGGTAGCGGGCAGGCCGCCGGTGGAGCTGCCATCCCAAATAGTATTGGCGCCAATCCAGGTTGGGCCAGCATCTGTGTCCAAATGATAGACGGTGACTTTGCGCACGGCCAAAACGCCGGGCAGGCTGCGAACTTTCGCGGCATCTGCGCCGGTCATGGTCATGGCAAAGCCGTTGGCCGCCACTTTGTAATTGTGGCTGGCTTTCACATTCCGGCCAAGCTCTTTGCTGATGGATTGCGCGGCTTCGCTTTGCTTGCCATCCAGATATTTGCTGTAAGCAGCGAACGCCTGCGTGTTGGGGTTAAATTTGTTGGACCCAGTGGCAAATGCGGCGGTGGGGGCGTATATGCCCGCTCCGCCCGCATACAGCGCGGCTGGGGCGTCTGTCAAAGTCACAATATAGGTGGCTTCGGCTTTCGCTTCGTCGCCAACCACATCGGCCTTTAACTCTTCAAATTTAACGGATTTTGACGACTGACCGCCCGGTCCGTTGCCTTGCGCAATGACCGCGGTTGGATTTCCCATCCCGGCCATTGAGAGCAACATGGAGGCAGCTGTTGCGAGGGTGAAAAACTTAGATTGTCTATGCATGCGTTATATCCTCGTTTGGCTTGAATTTATTAAAATGCCAGAAGTTTTAGAAAAAGACTGGCGGACGGATTACGGATGTTATTCCAAATAGGCGGTTTTGTCAACGTTCCACCGCAATTATTTGGGTAGAACTCAGATACGCAAAACGCCCCCTCAAATACGGCGCTGCGCAACCCAGCCTCACATCAAATGCCAGTCCAAAAACCGCTCAATTCGCCCCAGAACATCCAACGCGTTAACGGCGTGAGAGAAGCCGTGCGCCTCCTCGGCGTAGGTCTTGAACTCGTAGGTTTTGCCCAGCCGTTTCAACTCGGCCACAAGTTGATGCGATTCGTCCACGTGCACGCGGGCATCGCGCTCGCCATGCAAAACAAGCATGGGCGCTTTGATGTTCCCCGCGAAGTGAATGGGCGAACCCATCTCGTAGCGTTTGCGGTTGAGATGCGGAACACCCATTTGCCATTCCACATCCTGTCTGCCAGAGTGGTCGCCCCGCGCCCACGAGGTGAGCAAATTGCTATCGCCAAACAGGCTCACCCCGCACCGAAAGCGGTAGCGCGGGTCTTTTGCCAGCGCCAAATTGGTGAGATACCCGCCGTAACTTTGCCCCCAAATTGCAATTCGCTCGCGGTCAATTTCTGGCATAAGGGCGAGGTAATCTGCGGCGTGCAGACAATCTTGCAGATCGCCCATGCCCCAATTGTTCAGGTTGCCATCCTTAAACTGGCGGCCATAACCGGTGCTGCCTCTAAAGTTGGGCGCAATTACCGCGTAACCCTTGGCCACAAAATATTGGCGGATGGGGTCCCACATGAACGAATAATCTGCGGTTGGGCCGCCGTGCGGGTAAACAATGGCTGGCCTGCCGCGCGCATCGGCGGGCTTGGCGGATGGGGCGTAGAACAGCGCCGGAATTTGCCAGCCATCAAACGAATCGTAAAACACATGGCGCGGCGAAACCCAGTCAAAATTGCGCAGGGCGGGCGTGTTAAAGCAGGTGAGGGGTTTTAGCGCGCCGGTGTTTGCGTCGCACACAAAAATATCGGGCGGGCAAGATGGGCTGTCAAACCCGACAACAAACCCATCACCCGCGGGCAGCCATTGCGGGCTGGCGTATGTGCCGGATGGCGCGGGCACTTGCTGCGCCTCGCCGCCATCCACCAAAACCACCAAAAGCCGGTCTGCGCCGTGATCCCCGGCCACGCACACGATGCGTTTGCCATCTGGCGACCAGGCAAAACTTTCAATATCCAAATTCAAATGGGTGAGCTGCGAAAGCCGAGAGCCATCGGGCGCCATCAGCCAAATTTCATCGTAGCCGGTGGCGTTGCTCAGCACGGCGATCACGCCGCCATCTGGCGCGTAGGTGGCGTTCCAGCTATCGGCCTGGTCGTTGGGCGTGAGGCGAAACGAAACATGCGCTTGCAACCGCTGGCCGGTGATGAACGACACGGCGTACACATCGTTCTCGCGGGTTTGGTGTGGCCGCGCCCCGTGATAAATAATCCGCGAGCCATCTGGCGACCACGAAGGGCCGGAGCATTCCAAGTCGCCGCTGGTCACGCCAATGGTCCAACCGCCATCCAGCGGGACAACCCCAATTTGAGTTGTGCCGTTTCGCTCGGCGCTAAACACAACGTAACGCCCATCAGGAGAAACGGATGGCTCGCTGGCATCGGTGCTAAGCTGGGTGAGTTGGCGCGGCTGGCCGCCATCCGCAGAAACCACATACAAATGGCTCACGTCGTATTCGTCATACGCGCCATACACCAGGTGATGGCTGTCCGGCGTCCATGCGGCTGGCTCTTCTTCCCACCAGTTGCTGTGCGGGCGGTTGAGCGTGATCTGCTGAGGAAACCCGGAGCCATCGGTGTTGGCCACCCAAAGATCGGTGTGCCCGTTGCGATCCAGATAAAACGCCACGCGCCTGCCATCTGGCGAGACGATGTGATTGTGCGAGCGTTCCCATCCCTGCACCACCAACTCCGGCCACAAGCCATCGGGCGGGGCGGCATCTGGCAAAGGCAAAGAGACAAAGCCGTTTGTTTCTTCCATTACCGCAATTGTATTTGGTTATTGGATATTCGTAAACGTA
>DAORUN010000089.1:8890-14047 GCA_035433205.1 Thermoflexales bacterium
AGATGTGGGCGCAAGCCCAGTTTACTTTTTCTTTTTGGCGGGCGGCGGGTTGCCCAGTTCACGCAGGCGTTTTTCCACCTGCGCCCGGCGGCTGGCTTTTGTTTGCGTGGGCCGACGGCGCGGTGTGCTGCGTTGAATTTGGCTGGCGTTCAAGGCGCACAATTGCTGCATCTCGCCCACCACCGGCAAGGCGCGGCCTTGCTGAAACCAGCCATCCCACGCAAAGCGCGGGTCAAACGGGCCGCCAAACCCCTCTGCTGTTAGGCACCACGGGCACATCGCCATCAAAGGAGAGTTGGCCTCCAGCCAGTTGAACATGTCAACCATGCGGCGGCCATGTTCGGCCTCGGTTGGGCGCTGGTGGTTTTGCATGGATGTGCTTTCTGGCGCAAATACGCCGCCCTCGGTGGAGAGGATGGGGATTTTGTCAATCTCCAGCCCGTTGCCAAAGGCGTCTTTGAACGCGCCGCGGATCACCTCATACCCGCGCAAAGACATATCCCAGATCGTGCCATCCGGGCGGCTGGGGTTAAAGTCTGGCGGTTGTTCGTAGGTGGCGCAATGAACAGCCAGCCACCCGCCGCGCCGGAAAATATCCAGCGTATCGGCGCGGCGGTTATCGGCCAGCCAAAGCGCCAGCCGCCGCGAGAACACCACCGATGACATGGTTGGGTGCGTGCCGCCGTTCCAATCGGTGGGAGCAAGGGCATAAAAAGCCGGTTTGACGCCTGCGTTCAAGGCGCGTTGCGCGTCGCGCACCCAGCCATCGGCCACCAGCCGGATGCATTGCGGGTCATTGAAATTCACCCGCCCCAGCCAGTTGCCCTGCCATTCGTGATCCAGGTTTGGCTCGTTGCCAATTTCTGCCCAAACGATGCCCGCCCCGGCATACCAGCGCATTTTTTGGATGTGCGCTTCTGGCAGCGGGTTGGGGAATTGACGGCTCACGTAATAGCGGATGATTGGCTCAATCCCGGCTTGCTTTAGGTTTTTTGCCCATTCAAATACCTCGCGCTGGTTCAGGTCGTCGTTTTCGCATTGTTTGAACCAGCGCACGCCCATTTGCTGAAGCCGGCTGATCCAAACATCCCAATCTGCGCGCGGGGGGACGCCCACGCCGGGCGCGCCATGCACGCCAATGATCGCGCCGCGTCGTTGGGTGGGCTGCGGCGGGTGCTGTTTTTCGTCAATGGCTTTGTTCAAAACCCGCAAAAGCTCATCGGACCCAAGCCCCAGCGCGGCGATGATTTTTTGGCGGATGTCTGGGGCGAGCGGCCATTGCTCCACCGGCGGCCCGGCATACGGCTGAGACCGAAGTGAGTTGAGAAACACCCGCCAGAAACCAGCCTGACCCAGCCAGTCCACCTCGTCGGCGTTGTTTTGCAGCGCAATGAGCGCGGTGGCGTTTATCACATCTTGCCAGGTGAAGGGGTTTGTGGCCGGTGTTGGCTGGGGCGGGGGGATGGGTGTTGGGGCGGGGGCGACCTCATCGGCCAAACGCATAAGCCAGGCAGCCACGTAGCCCTCGCGCACGGCCCCATCCACCGGCGCCCGCACGCGCAACCAACAATCTGTGCCACCCGCCGCCAGTTTTATCAACGCGCCTTCGGTATTTTCCAGCACGGTAAAACGATGGCCCTCTGGCATTCGCTTGATGATGTTGGCCGGGTTTTTGGTGGTGGGTTGTGTGCGGAAATTTATGCCGTCTGAATCGCGCGGCACAACCGTGAGCACGCGCTCGATGGGCGGCGGCGGGTTGCGAATGCCCTCAAACTTGATGGCAAGCCGATATTGCCCATACGGCAAATAGGCCGCGTTAAATTCTTCCAACGTGTGTACGACGTTTTTTCCGCCGTTGCCGCTGAACAAGGGGTCGTTCCACACGCTTTTGGTCTCGCCATCAAAAACGGCGTTGCCCAGCCACCACATCCAGTGCCACAAATAGCGCGTGTTGCACAAATCCCAGTAGCGGGTGTCTTCCACCGATTCTCGTTTGAACCCGTTGTAGCGCACCAGCAGGATGGCCGGGGCTTCGGGGAACTCGCCCGCGCCAAGCAGAGATACGGAAGCCAGCGCCCCGTTGGCGCTCGCCAGCTTAATCAGGTCTTCGGCGCTGGTGCCCAGGTCGCTGGTTTCGGGGTAATTTTGCAGGGCGTTGATTTGTTTTTGCAGCGCGTCAATCGTAACGCCGGGGGCCAGATTCAGGTAATCCAGAGCCATGCGCACGCAGGCGGGGCCGCAGTCGTTGTTAAATAGATTGGCTCCGTTGCCCACCTGCGAATCGTAGGGCAAATCTGCCGCGCGGGTTTGCGCGCGTGTCCGGCGCTTCTTGCGCGGGCTGCTGCGAAAGGGCAGGTTAATGAGATGGGTGGACATAGGAAGTTGCCGCAGTTTAATACAGTTTGCTGTTTAGTGTCGGTTTTGGAATAAGAATTCGCGTCGCGTCGCTGCGCTATGCGAAGTTATTTCAAGAGCGTGTTTTTAGCGTCAATTTTCAAATAAAAGACTTCCCCTTACGCCTAAAACCTTCAGTTTTTGCACCTAAACCTTCTGGCAAAAGTTAAGAAGCCGGGCTGCTTGCCGGGCAGGTTTGTAATTTGCCCCTCGGTGTTGCGCGATAATGCCCAGCATGTCAACCGATCTCATTCTGAACAAATTTATTGACCACACCCTGCTTAAGCCAGATGCCACCCGCGCCCAAATTGAAAAATTGTGCGCCGAGGCGCGCGAGTATCACTTTGCCACCGTTTGTGTGAACCTGTGCTGGGTAAAACTGGCCGCCGACCTGCTGGCGGGGAGCGATGTGAAAGTGTGTTGCGTGGTGGGCTTTCCGCTGGGCGCAACCACCACCCTGGTCAAAATGTTTGAAGCCGACCAGGCCATTGACGCGGGCGCGACCGAGATTGACATGGTGATGAATGTGGGCGCGCTCAAAAGCGGGCTGCTGGATTTTGTGCGGACAGATATTGCGGGTGTGCATAAATCGTGCAATGCCGGGCGCAAACACCACGCGCTGCTCAAGGTCATTCTAGAAACCTGCCTGCTGACCGATGACGAGAAGCGGCAGGCCTGCCTGTTGGCCAAGGAAGCTGGGGCAGATTTTGTCAAGACCAGCACCGGCTTCTCGACCGGCGGTGCGACCATTGCCGATGTGAAATTGATGCGCGAGGTCGTGGGCGAAGAGATGGGCGTGAAAGCATCGGGCGGGGTGCGCTCGCGGGCAGATGCGCTGGCGATGATTGAGGCTGGCGCAAACCGTCTTGGCACGTCATCTGGTGTGGCGATCATGACCGACAAAGTGGTTGAATCGGTGAAATACTAAACATCATGGCAGAAATACCAAACTTAACTGCCATTCAGGCGCAGGCGCAGGCCTGGGTTATTGGGATGTTGGGCGCGCTGAACGATGTCTACGAGTTGGGCGTTGTGCTGGGCAAAGGCACAACCATCCAAAATAATGGGCAAACCCTTTACCCCGATGTGATTTTTCTCCCCAACGATTTGGCTGATGGGTTGGGGGTGGATGCGGTTCATGGCCCAGCCGCGCTGGGCGTGGACCTCATCCCAGCGGGAATGCCGGAGCCGCCACGCCAGGAATTGCGAAAGAATTACGCCGCGGCGGGGATCGTTGAATATTGGCAGATTGAGGCCGATACCGGGAAGGCGTTTGTGTATCAGCTTGGCGCAAATGGCGTGTATGAGCTGGCAAAACCCGACCGTAAGGGATGGCATTACTCGCTTGCCGCGGAGGAATTGTTCTTCCCCGCCGTGTGGTTCAAAGACCAGCCCGGCTTGATGGAAATGCTGGAGTTTTGGGAGCTGATTAGCGGCTAACGGTTGGCAATTTGCCCCAAACCGCCTTATACTGCCAGTCTCAGCGTTTACCAAACTCATTCAAGCTTCACATTCGAACTTCAAAGGAGATCACCATGAGACTTCAAGGCAAAGTGGCCGTTATTACCGGCGCGGCATCTGGGATGGGGCTGGCGATGGCAAAGATTTTTACCGCGCAGGGCGCCAGCGTTGTCGCGGCAGACTGGAACGGCCAGCGGCTAAACGAGGTGGTGGCGAGCATCAAGGCCGGTGGCGGCGCCATCACCGGCGTGCAGGGCAATATTGCAGACCAGGCCACCGCCGAGGGGTTGATTGATGCCGCCGTTGCCACATACGGCAAGCTGGATATTTTGTGCAATAACGCCGGCATCATGGATTACATGCAGGGCGTGGGCGAGCTGGATAACGAAATTTGGCGCAAGGTGTTGGGCGTGAATTTGGATGGCCCAATGTTCACCACGCGCAAGGCCATTCAAATTATGAAGGGCAAGGGCGGTTCCATCATCAATACGGCCAGCACAGCCGGGTTGCAGGGTGGGGCGGCGGGCGCGGCTTATACCGTTTCCAAGCACGGGCTGGTGGGCCTAACCCGCAACACGGCGTGGATGTATGCCAAGCAGGGCATCCGCTGCAACGCCATCTGCCCGGGCGCGACCAAGACCAACATTGGCGAGACCATGCCCCGCGACCGGATTAACCCCGTTGGCGCGGCCCGCGCGGGCGAGTACGCCGCGCTGGTGCCAGCGTATCTTGACCCGGAGGACATTGCCAATCTCGCGCTGTTCCTCGCTTCGGATGAGTCTGTGCACATCAACGGCGCCATCATTCCAGCCGATGGCGGGTGGACAGCCTAAAACGAATGCAAAATGCTAAATGCAAAATGCGGAAAGAAATCACAAAAGCGTGTTTTGCATTCAGCATTTTGCATTTTGCATTCCTAATTCGGTAGAATCCAACCATGGAAATAACATGGCATGGATATTCGTGTTTCCGCATGAACGAGCGCGGAACACTCACGGTCGTGACCGACCCGTATGACAAGAGCGTGGGCGACGAACTGGGCAAGCTCAAGGCGGATGTGATCACCATCAGCCGCGACGCCCCGGCCCACAACAACGCCAACGCCATTGTTGGCGCGCAGCGTGGCGATGTGAAGCAGGTGACCGGCCCCGGCGAGTATGAGATTGGCGGGGTGTTCATCACCGGCGTGGCGATGAAAAACGCCAAGAGCGAAGGCAAGCAAAAATCCACCGCGTATGCCTTTAACTTTGATGGCTTAAATGTGGTGCATTTGGGCGGGCTTTCTTTTGTCCCCAGCCAGTC
>DAORUN010000090.1:0-14034 GCA_035433205.1 Thermoflexales bacterium
GCGCCGCATATCCAACACACTGCTAATATCCATCCAACAAAAAACTAATGCGCGGGTGTTTTCATTGGTACATCAAGAGATAACTCACGGGGCGAAGCTTTCGAGGAATCTTGACACATCATACGTGGTGCTTGTTCCCAAAATGCTTTGCCCTAACCCATGCGGAGGCGGAATATGAATTTGAACAAATACACCGAAAAAGCGCAAGAGGCGCTGCTGGCAGCCCAAACAATGGCGCAGGAATACGGCCAGCAAAGCATTGAGCCAGAGCATTTGCTTTTGGCGCTCATCCAGCAGCAAGATGGCATCGCCACGCCGCTCATCACGGCGGCGGGGGGCAGTACGGCCCGCCTGCGCGACCTGACCGAGCGCAACATCAAGGACAAGCCCAAAGTGAGCGGAGCCACCGGCGATGTGCGCATGTCGCGCGAGGTGAGCGCCATCACAGACAAGGCCGAGGCCGAAGCGGAGCAAATGAAGGACGACTTCGTCTCGACCGAGCATCTGCTCATCGCCCTCGCCGACCCATCCACCCTGCGCACGGGCCGCCCGCCCGCCGCCACCCGTATTTTGAATGAAAACGGCGTGACCCGCGACTCGTTGCTCAAGGCGTTGGTGAGCGTGCGCGGCAACCAGCGCGTGACCTCGCAAAACCCAGAGACCACGTATCAAGCGCTGGAGAAATATGGCCGCGATTTAACGCAGATGGCCGAGCAAGGCAAGCTGGACCCGGTGATTGGGCGAGACGAGGAAATTCGGCGCGTCATCCAAATTTTGAGCCGCCGCACCAAGAACAACCCCGTGCTCATTGGCGAGCCGGGCGTGGGCAAAACCGCCATTGCCGAAGGGTTGGCCCAGCGCATTGTGCGCCGCGATGTGCCAGAAGGCTTGAAGAACAAACGCCTGATCGCGCTGGATATGGGCGCGTTGATTGCGGGCGCAAAATATCGCGGCGAGTTTGAGGAACGGCTGAAGGCTGTGCTCAAAGAGGTCACATCCAGCAACGGCAAAATTATTTTGTTTATTGACGAGCTGCACACGGTGGTGGGCGCGGGCAAAGCCGAGGGCGCGATGGACGCGGGCAACCTGCTCAAACCCATGCTGGCGCGAGGGGAGCTGCACTGCGTGGGCGCAACCACGCTGGATGAATACCGCAAGCACATTGAGAAGGATGCCGCGCTGGAGCGGCGCTTCCAACCGGTGATGGTGGATGAGCCGAGCGTGGCCGACACGATCAGCATTTTGCGCGGGTTGAAGGAGCGCTACGAAATTCATCACGGCGTGCGCATTCAAGATGCGGCGGTGATCGCCGCGGCCACGCTGAGCGCCAGATACATCCCGGATCGGCAACTGCCAGATAAGGCCATTGACCTGATTGATGAGGCGGCCAGCCGCGTGAAGATGGAGATTGACTCCAAACCCACCGCGTTGGATGAGATTGACCGCAAAATTTTGCAATTGGAGATTGAGCGCGAGGCGTTGAAGCGCGAGAGCGACGACGCCAGCAAGGAACGGCTGGGCAAGATCGAGGGCGAGATTGCCAGCGAGAAGGAAAAGAGCAACGCGTTGCGCGCCCAGTGGGAGCAGGAGAAAACCGCCATCCAAACCGTGCGCGGCATCCGCGAAAAGATGGAGCAGGCACAGGTTCACATCGAACAAGCGGAGCGAGACGCGGATTTGGGCAAGGCCGCCCAGTTGCGCTACGGCACGCTGCGCGAGCTGGAGACGCAGCTCAAAGCGGCCCAATCCAAACTGAGCGAGTTGCAAAAAGGCAACCCGCTGCTCAAAGAAGAAGTGGGCGCGGATGAAATCGCGGCGGTGGTCTCGCGCTGGACGGGTGTGCCCGTGACGCGGCTGGTGGAAGGTGAGATGAGCAAACTTACCCGCATGGAAGATAACTTGCGCCAGCGGGTGGTGGGGCAGGATGAGGGCCTGCGGGCGGTGAGCAATGCGGTTCGCCGCGCTCGCGCCGGGCTGCAAGACCCCAACCGACCCATCGGCTCGTTTATCTTTTTGGGGCCAACCGGCGTGGGCAAAACCGAGACCGCCAAGGCGCTGGCCGAGTTTTTGTTTGACGATGAGCACTCGGTGGTGCGGATTGATATGAGCGAGTATCAGGAGAAGCACACCGTCTCGCGGTTGATTGGCGCGCCCCCAGGCTACGTGGGCTACGACGAGGGCGGCCAGTTGACCGAGGCCGTGCGTCGCAAGCCATACTCGGTGGTGCTGTTTGATGAGATTGAGAAAGCGCACCCGGAAGTGTTCAACGTTTTGCTGCAATTGCTGGATGATGGCCGCCTGACCGATGGACAGGGCCGCACAGTGGATTTTAAGAACACGATTGTGATCATGACCAGCAACTTGTTGACGAAGGAGTTGGAGGAGAGACGGAGGACGGAGGACGGAGGACGGAGCAAAAAGACGGCTGGCGCAGCCCAGTCATCCGTCTCCCGTCTTCCGTCTTCCGATCGTGACTGGGTTGTGAAGGAGCTGCAAGCCTATTTCCGCCCGGAATTCCTCAACCGAATTGACGAGATCGTGGTGTTCAACGCGCTGAGCGAGAAGGATATTGAGCGGATCGTGGAGATTCAGCTTGATTACTTGCGCAAGTTGATGGCTGACCGGAAGTTGAGTTTGGAGCTAACCGCCAAAGCGAAGACGCATTTGGCAGAGGTGGGCTATGACCCGGCGTTTGGCGCGCGCCCGCTCAAGAGGGCCATCCAAAGCGAGTTGCAAGACGCGCTGGCGCAGGCCATTTTGGAAGGCAAGTATCACGAGGGAGATACGGTCAAAGTGGACGAGAAAGACGGCGAGCTTGTGCTGAGTTAAGGAAGTTGATAGTGACAAAAAAGGAGTCGGACTGCTCAGGCTTGCGCAGACTAAAAATCTGGCAAGCCCGCAGTCCGACTTCTTAGCGAGTCATCCGCGCCGGGTCAGACGTTTGTGGTTGTGTCTTGTTTGCGGCGGCGCACCCAAAATGGTTCTATAACTCCATTATTTTTTATACTGCGCCAAAGCAAGTACAGCCCGGCAGCCGTTGAAACCAGCAGCGCGGCCAGCGTAGCCTCTGCACCAAACCCATCACCAGAAAGAAGCGACGGCCCGCTTAGCGAGCCATTCAACAAGCCTTCCACTGGGTTGCCCGAAACAGGCACGCCATAAATGCCTCCCTGCGCAAAGTTCCACGCAAAGTGAATACCCATCGCCAGCCACAACCGGCGTGTAAACATATACGCCGCGCCAAGCAAAATGCCCGCCTCTACCGCGATGGCGAGGGTTGAGAACCAGGTTGCGTTAGAGTTGGCATGGTGAACTGCGCCAAAAATGATGGAAGAAATGACAAGCGCCATCCATGTACCCAGCCCTTCTTCGGTGATGCGGAAAAGAATGCCGCGAAACACAATCTCTTCAAACACGCTGGAGAGAATTGAGATTAAGATAATGGGGCCTAACACGCTGACAGGGTTTGTGCCATTTACGTGATACGCGCCCAAAACCCACAACAAGCCAATGGTGAGTGTGAACAAAATAAAGCCAAGCACCCAGCCTTTGCCCCATTCCTGCGCGGCGCCCTTTATCCCCAATTCGGTAACGGGGCGACGCTCCAGCAGACGCACAAACAGCGCGTACGCAAAACAACTAAAAATAGCCAGCACCAACGTAAAAAAGATGGCCAGAGCATAATTTTCGGTTATTCCAGCGGTGGAAAATGCCACAATCTGCGTCACGGCATTCAACGTCATAAAAATCACAATGCCCAACACAAGTCTAACAATCGGATGTCGAATAATTTTTGCCAAAATTGATCTCATTTAAAACTCCATTAACTTCTACTTTACCCGAAGCCGCCGCAAAGTTGCCCTGCCCTTCAATCTCATGCGTGCTCATGCGTGGTAATGCGCGGCGCAGGCACAATCATTTCCTGTTTGTTCGGGTTTTGATCCTGTTCAAAATGGCGTGGCGGCTGCGCGGGTCAAGACCCGCCCACGCCATACATTTGCCCCCAGAAACTCACTTTTCATACGCGCGGCAAACTAAAGCTGAACACGCTGCCGTGCTTGCCATCGCTCTCCACCCAAATGCGGCCTTTGTGACCCTCGATGATGGCGCGGGAGATAAACAATCCCAGCCCCGCGCCCTGCGTTTTGCGGGTGAGGGTGTTATCTATGCGATGAAAACGCTCAAACAAATTTTTCTGGTCTTCTGGCGAGATGCCGCTGCCCTGATCGGCCACCGAGATGATCACCTCACGCTCGTTGACCGCGCTGTATACGCGAATGGTGGAACCTTGCGGCGAATACTTAACCGCGTTGGTGATGAAGTTGCGTAACACCTGCACAATCCGCGCTTCATCCGCGTAAACCAGCGGCAAATCCGAGGGCACATCCACCACCAGTTTGTGCGTTTTTATTTGCGGCTTTATTTTTTTAATGACATCCCGCGCCAGCGCGTCTATATCCAGCTCCACCGGCATCAACTTCAGGCCGCCCGCCTCCACCCGGCTGGCATCCAGCAAATCATCAATCAGCTCGGTCAGGCGGTCGGTTTCCTCCTCAATCACGCCCAAATATTCACGCAGCAAAGCCGGTTCCCAGTTGGCGTTGGGGCGGTTGAGCGTGCTGGCATACCCCTTGATGATGGCGACCGGCGTTTTAAGCTCGTGCGAGACGACCGACATGAAGGTGGACTTCATTTGGTCGGCCTCGCGAAAGCGAGAAATATCGCGAAAGTCGGCCACGATGCTGTTCAATTTGCCATTGGCCTCAAACAAAGCGGTGAAATAAACCTCCACGCCAATGCGTTTGCCATCCGCCCGAACAAGATCCGCCTCCAGCATGAGCGGGCCTTTTGCGCCAATGATCGGCCAGCCCATGGCCTCGGCCTCGGCCAGCGTGCTGCCCGCGCGTTTTCTCTCCAGCCGAATCACGTTCTCAAACAGCTCACCTTTCACGTCCTCCGCGCCAAGATCGGTCATGCGTTCCAAGGCCTGGTTAAAAGTGGTGATGTGATGCTCCCCATCCATGATGATGACCCCATCCGCGCTAAACTCCAGCACGGCATCCAGGCGTTTTTTTTCCGCGTTTAGCGCGGCGTAAAGCTGGGCGTTGTGCACAGCGATGGCCGCCTGATCGGCAAAGGTTTGCAGCATGGCGCGGTCGCTGGCTGTCAGCCCGCCCACCGTGCGAAAAACATACAGCCGCCCCTGCGATTCGTCGCGCACCCGCAACGGCAAAGACACCACCTGCCACATCCCCAGCCCAAACTCTTTGGCAATGGCGATGAGGTTGCGTTCCAGCACATCCCGCCCTTCATCCAGCGTGGTGGCCCGCTGCAAAATGGGGTTTAGCTGGGTGAGCAGCGGCGCGGGCACGCCATACGTTTGGTAGATGTGATACCGCTCGCCATTTTCTTCCAGCGCCACCAGCCCGGCGTGGCCGTTCAACACCTCCACCGCGCTCTGCACAATCAGTTTGAGCACGGCGTTCAGGTCAAGCTCGGATGTAATGGCGCGGGTAATTTCTAACAGCGTATCGCGCTGGCGAACTCGGTAATCTGGAAGCATGGTGAGGATGATACTTTAATCCCGGGCTTGCATGTACGTTAAGAAAATTGAAAGCCATGCGATTGAAATCGCGCCTGGCGAGCCTTTGGCTGAGCGTCCGCCTGCGCGGACGCAGCCCGTGTCGGCGCAGGCCGACACTCGGCAGAATGCCCCTCAGGCGCGATTTCAATCGCACAGCCAAAGAAATTTAACCAGTCAGTTTGTCGTTTACATTCCCCGCGCGGCGTCCAGCATCCCCCGCCAGGCAATCTCCACATCCGCGGGTTGGGTGCGCCAATTGCTAAACGCGGCCCGCATGCCCGCAACGCCTTTGTAAACGGTGGGCGAGAGGAAGGTCTGGCCGCCATCGCGCAGGCGCTGCAAAAATTGGGCGACCTGTTCTGCCGAGGCGCCAGCTTCGCCAAGGGTAAACGGCACAACATTCATGCGGGCGGGGGCCAACAGCCGGAATGCGGATGACCCGGCGATGCGCTCTTCCAGCAGCTTGGCGCAGGCGCAACTGGCCTCCACCATTTCGCGGTAGCCCTCTGCGCCATACGCCATGAGGGTGAACCAAACCGGCAACGCGCGAAGCCGGCGCGAATTTTCTGGGGTGAGGTGAAGCGCATCGGCGGCGTTTGGCTCGCCCAAATACGCCGCCCCCGCATTCTGAAACACCTCGGCCTGCCAGTTTGGGTGGCGCGTGAATTGAACGGCGGAATCGTAGGGCACATTCAGCCATTTGTGGGCATCAATGGCAATTGAATCGGCGGCCTCCCATCCCGCAACCAAATGCCGGTATTTGGGCGAACAGGCCGCAAACCCGCCAAAGGCCGCATCCACATGCAGGTAAAAATTAAACTCGCGTTTTAGCTGGGCGATGGCTTCAAGGTCGTCAAAATCTACCGTGTTCACCACGCCCGCGTTTGCCACAACGATGCACGGCTGCCCGGCAAGCTCTTGCAAGGCGCGTTTTAGCGCGGCTGTGTTCACCGCCTCGCGGTCTGGCAGGGTTGGCACCGGGCGCAGGCTGGCCTTGCCCATGCCCAACATAGACAGGCTTTTGTAAACGCATGAATGCGGCGACCCGCTCAAGACAATGGGAGTTGGCAGGCCGCCCAACCCATCTGCCGCAATGTTTTGGCCGTGTTGAGCGCCCCACCACTGCCGCCCAATGGCCAGCCCCACAAAATTGCTCATGGTTGCGCCAGATACAAACCGCCCCGCAAAATCATCGGGCAGGCCAAACAGCTCGCGCAGCAGGCTGGTGGCGCTGGCTTCAATGTGCGCGGCGGCCATGCTGGTGCGGTCCGAGGCGTTCTGGTCATAGGCGCTGGTCAGCCAGTCGCCCATCAAGGCGGCGGGAGTGCTGCCACCAGTGACAAAGCCAAAGTAGCGCGGCCCAGCGCTCCCGCTCATGGCATCGCCATAAATTTGAGTGAAGTTTTGCAACGCCTGTTTTGCGCCCAACCCCCGCGCGGGCAAGCGGGCCGGCGCGGGGCCATCCCAGCTTGCGTTGGCTGGCCGCGCGGCCACATCGCTCAAAAAACGGGCGGCTTCATCGCGGGCCAGTTGCAACAACGCGGGCAGGTTTTGACTATCGGTTTGGAGGGGGGAGATGGGATTCATGCGCGGGGGATGATACACGCACCCACGCGAATTGCGAAGAAACAGCAAACGCTTTGTGCGGGTGTGTATAATCGCGGCTTCAATTTTAGATTTGGGTCAAGAAGCCCGACGCCACAAAAACGCGTCGGGCTTTTTTATTTGGCCTTTTTCGCAAGGAGCAAAAAAATCATGTAACGCATAGCAAAAGCAGCTTGCCAGGATGCACGACCTGTTTTCCCCCAAGTGAACAATCGCAGGTGACCGTGATCGTCACGTTTGGAAAAACAAATTAAAAAGGAGTTCCTGACATGCTTCTCAAGAAAGCATTTTCTTCGCCCCTTCCTCCAAGTCGTGGATGGATGCGAGACAACCAAACCGGCTCGCTGGTCGAGCGGTTTGTAAAAGCCGCCAAGAATCCCATCGTCCGCAAGAATGTGGCTGTTTTGATGACCGGCAAACTGCTCGGTCTCGCCATCATTACGTATCTCATCAGTTGGATGTTGCCCACGCGCGCCCTTGCCGCGGTGGCCGCAGAAGTCGTTGACCCGGTAAACGCCATCAACACGGTGTGGGTTCTGGTGTCTGCCTCGTTGGTGTTTTGCATGCAAGTGGGTTTTGTGATGCTCGAGGCCGGGTTCGCCCGCTCGCGCGAATCGGTGAACGTTTTGGTGGAAGGCATTGCCGACACCTGCATTTGCGGCATCACCTTTTGGGCGTGGGGGTTTGCCTTCATGTTTATGGATGGCACGCCGTTTATTGGCACGCACGGGTTCTTTTTGCAGGGCTTGCCCGCCACGTATGGCTCAACGGGCGTTCCCCTGCTGGCGTTTTGGCTGTTCCAGTTCACCTTTGCCGACACCTGCTCCACAATCACATCTGGCGCGATGGTGGGCCGCACCGGTTTTCTGGGCGACCTTTTGTATAGCGTGGGCGTAACCGGTTTCATCTACCCCATTTTGGGGCACTGGGCCTGGGGGCCAGATGGCTGGCTGGCGACCATGAGCACGCCCTTCCGCGATTTTGCGGGGTCAACCGTGGTGCACACCGTTGGCGGCGTGATCTCTTTGGCGGGGGCGCTTGTGCTGGGGCCGCGCATTGGGCGGCGGTTCAAGCGCGATGGCGGCGGCCCGTGGCCCGCGCACGACATCATCATTGGCGCAAGCGGCGGCCTCATTTTGTGGTTTGGCTGGTATGGCTTCAACCCCGGCAGCACATTGTCTGGGATGGATATTCAGGGCATTGGGCGCGTGGCGTTTAACACCACGCTGGCCGCGGTGGCCGCTGGCATGGCCGCTTTGTTGATTGGGTACGCCCGCAACAAAATTTGGGATCTTGGCCTCACGGTCAACGGATTCCTCGGCGGTCTGGTCGCCATCACCGCGCCGTGTTATTGGGTAGACCCGTTTGGCGCGTTCATCATTGGCGCGGTGGCGGCGTTTGTGGTGGTTTTGGTGATGGACGCCCTGGAATATGGGCGCATTGATGACCCCATTGGCGCCGTGCCGGTGCATTTGGGGTGCGGTATTTGGGGCACGCTGGCGCTGGGGTTGTTCGCCACTGGGCAGTTCGGATTGCCATCCCCCACCGGCGCAGATACAACCAGCGTGGTGACCGGTTTGTTTTATGGTGGCGGCGCAACCCAGCTTGTTACGCAGTTGATTGGCAGCCTGACCTACACGGTGGTGGCTGGCGTTGCGGCGTTCTTGCTCATGCTGGCAGTGAACGTTACCAAAACGTTGCGCGTTTCTGCCGAGGGCGAGCTGGTGGGCATTGATATTCACGAGCACGGCGCGGTGGCGTATCCTGAATATGCGCACATCCCATCCGACCGGCATCCGCTTTCCATCCCGGGCGTGAAAGTGAAGGTGGCCACGCCGCGAATTCAGAGTTCAGACGTCAGAGTGCAGAAAGAAGCGTGATGAGCGATATTTTTCTGAATTCTGCATTCTGAATTCAGAATTCTGGAGGCAACCATGACAAAGAAAATTGAAGCGATTATTCGAGAAGAGGCGCTGGACGCCGTGAAGGACGCGCTGACCGAGATTGGCATTGTGGGCATGAACGCCGTCTCTGTGCGCGGGCATGGGCGCTCTGGCGGCGTGGAGCTGACCTGGCGCGGCACGACCTACATCCAGGACATGCTGCCCAAAGTGCAGGTCAACATCATTTTGAGCGACCACAACGTGAACAAAACGGTGGACGCAATTGTGAAGGCCACCCGCACGGGCAAAGAGGGCGATGGCATCATTTTCATCTATCCAGTAGAAGATGTGATTCGCATTCGCACCGGCGAGCACGGCAAGGACGCGCTTTCGTATCCGGGTGATATTGACACCAGACGCTAGACGCTGGTGGTGGATGGAAAATTTTAGGCGGCAGGGGCGGGGATACACCTCTCCCCTGCCGCACTTTTATTTGAAAATTAACTTTATTTAGCGCGCTGTGTATGTTTTGTTCGCTTGCAGCGCATTGGGCGCAAACAAAGCGTTCACGGTCACAAATTTAAAGCCTTTGGCGCGCAAAGCTTGAATGACAGCGGGGATCGCGTCAACGGTTGTTCGATGAATATCGTGCCCAAGGATGATCATGCCAGCTTGCGCCGCGCTCATTCTGGCAGTCACGATGGCTGAATCGCGGTCTTTCCAATCCAACGGATCCAAAGCCCACAAAATGACGGGGCGGCCAGCGATTTTTTTAACTTGATCGTTGATTGCGCCGTATGGCGGGCGCATGATGCTTATGGGCGGCTGCCCGGTGATCTGGGCAATCAACTGATCCGTTTGCGCAAATTCCTGCGCCACTTGTTCGCCAGAGAGTGTTCTTAGATCGGGGTGATCCCACGTGTGATTGCCAATTTGATGCCCTTCTTGCGCCATCCGCAAAATGGTTGTTGGCTGAATTTTGGCGCTGCGGCCCACCACAAAAAATGTGGCTTTGACTTGATTTTCTTTCAAGATGTCCAGCAGGTGGTCGGTGTATGCCGCGGGGCCATCATCAAAAGTAAGGGCCACGCATTTTTCAACCGCGCAGTTCACCTCACCAGCGGGCAGGTTTGCGCTGGGTTGGGGCGTGGCGGCTGGGAGCTGGGGTGTTTGAGTGGGTGGCCGAGGCGTTGGCGATGCGGCTGGCAGAACAGTCACGCCTACGATATCCGCCATTTCCGGCTTGACCAAATCTTGTATTGATGAGACCGGCAGAGAAATCGCGATGACGCCATCCACGCCCGGGGCAACCTGATATTTATCGAAGCGAATCGTGAAGGCGCTGCTTCCGTCAAAAATCAGGGTTTTAAAGTTGTCTTCCTTTGGCTCTGTCCCTTCCTGAATTTGCGAGGTGCCGATCTCGCGTTGCTCTTTTTTGACCTCATCGCTATCATAGGTGGTTGCGGCCATTTTTTTGTCCAGCCGATCCATCAAAGACGCGCGAGAAAGCTGGGACAGGCGATCCAAATAGCTTTTGTCTTTAAACAAACCAGAAATGGGGATCAATTCGCCGGTTTTTCGGTTGTAAATCTGAATGAGTGAGTTTTGCGCGCTTGTTCCGCCCGTGGTTTGAAAATAATCAAACAAAAACATGATGTATCTGGCATTGGCCGATGAGACATCAAAAAACATGCGGTAATCAGTTATTATCGGAGGAGGAGGATCATTGGGGTGGGCTTTTACGTATTCCTCGTATGATTTGTTTTGCTCATCAGATATTTGGTGAAAGTCATTCACAAACTGGTCGGCCACTTTCTTAACACTCTGGTTAATCAGGTCATTCTCGGTGAATGGATAGGAAATGCGCAGATTGGCGCGGCCATCGTAGTTGACGTTTTCCTCGGAATAAACCCGTATTTGATCGTATTTGGAGGCGGACACGCTCGCCACGAAGCTTGTTTCTGGGGCGGGTGTTGGCGTGGGAAGCGGCGGCGTGGCCGTGGGCAATATCGGTGTGGCGGTGGGATATACCGTGATAAACGGCGTTAAAGGAATGGGCGTGCTGGGCGCAGAACATGCAGCCAACACCAAAGAAAACACAAAACCGCTCTTTAATAATTTTTTTTGAAACATTTACAAATATACCTGCCGTTTAATTTTTCGGATTAAATTTGGTTGTCAAATCAGCCTGCAAACCCGCGCCTCATGTGGGCAAAGCGAAAATTCGCGCGAGCTGGCGTTTCCACCTATTTAGTAAATTTTACCCTTGCGGATGGCGCCTGCTCAAAAATCTCGGTCAACGGCAACGTTGAATTAAAAAATAGCCACTCAAAAGGCGAAAGTTAAGAAGTCGGACTGCTAAGGATTGGGTAAGCCGCAAACCTGCCCAGCGAGCAGTCCGACTTCTGCGCGCACCGCACACTTATTCAAAACTAACGTTAAAAATTAATGTCCAACGTCAGAGAAATCTCGTCGCCTTCGCTCAAATTCTCTGCTTTGCGAATTTTGTCTTTGAGCGGCACGATGTAGCCGCCGTTCTTGGGGAACATGGAGGTCGCCCACGCGGTGCTGCCCACCCTGGCCTGCGCGGGGATCATGCCCCAGCCATACGTCACCTCGCGCATGATGGCTTTGAGGGTTGCGCTTTGCTCCGGTGGAACGGTGACAAAGTAGTATGGCGATGGCCCGCGCCAATACCAGATTTTTGCGGTGAAGGTGAAGATCATCGGCACGTGTTACGACCCGTTTATCAGCGACAACTTGACTGTTACCTGCGAGCCAATATCCAAACTGGCTTGTTTCAGCCATTTTGCGCTCAGCCTTAAAAAATATTTTGTTCCCAACGCCCCTAAACACCCTTGCACTGGAAAATCATTGATATAACCCACAACATTAAATCGTGGTTGTGCGCCCCAAATACTTTTGGGGGCGAATGGCAAAGACACAAAAACAAATTTTCCTTCTTGTTCCACAATCGCCTCAAAAACTTGCATTTCAATTATTCCTGAAATTGCGCAAAAGCTGACCGGTAGCATGTGCAACGCCTGTCTTGGTTGAAATATTTCATGTGCCACCGGTCAGGTTTTTGGTGTTTTACTCAAATTCTTCGCAAAGGCAGGCCTTATTCCAACTGGGTTTGTCTTCTTTGTCTTTTTCTTTGCCAGAGAATTGCCAACCAGCTTTATAGCATCTTGAAATAAATTCTCTAATTCCTGTTTTTGCACTTTTCGCAGGTCAATTACCAGCATTCCATATCCGGCATAGTGTGGCGGCACAGAAAAAATGTCGGGAGATATTTGCGGCAAAGCTTCAATATCTTGACCAGATGCCACCATGGCAATGGTTGCGTTATCTTCTCGCAGGCGAACAAGCAATTTATTTTTAAGCTTGAGCGCAGGCGTCCCGTATGAAGTGCTTTCCCCTACATCTGGAAATTTGCGCGCAAAAACTATCAAGTCGTTAAATTCAACCATTTTTTAAACAACACCTTGTCGGATAATTTGTATGGTCAACTCAGGTTGATTTTGATTTTTCACGCTGGATAATACACCCCATGACAACATCCCTTCACGCGCTGGGCGCGCAAACACGGGCGGCGGGCAAGCTGCTGGCGCGGGCGGGCACGGCGCCAAAAAACGCCGTCCTGCTTTCTTTGGCCGATGGAATTGAGGCCAGCCAGGGCGCCATCCTGCAAGCCAACGCGGGCGATGTGCGCCTGGCCGCCGCCGCAGGCAAAACCGAGGCCTACATTGACCGCCTCACCCTGAACCCCAAGCGCCTGAAGGACATTGCCAACGATGTGCGCAGCGTGGCCGCCCTGCCCGACCCGATTGGCGAACAGTTTGATCACACCACCTTGCCAAACGGCCTGCGCCTGCACAAACGCCGCGTGCCGCTGGGCGTGTTGGGCGTGATCTACGAGAGCCGCCCCAACGTCACAACCGACATCAGCGCGTTAGCCATCAAAAGCGGCAACGCCTGCATGTTGCGCGGCGGAAGCGACACGCTGGCAACCAACCGCGCCCTGCTGGCCTGCGCGCACGCGGCCTTGCAAGCGCACGGCCTGCCCGCCGAGGCGGTGGCGTTTATTGACGACCCCGACCGCGCCCGCATTTTGGAGCTGCTCAAGCTGAACGATTTTGTGGATTTGATCATCCCGCGCGGCGGGGCGCAACTGCACCAAATGTGCCGCGATAACAGCACCATCCCGGTCATCACCGGCGGCATGGGCATCAACCATATTTTTGTGGATGAGACCGCGAACCAGCAAAAATCCATCGAGGTCATTCACAACGCCAAAACACAAAAACCCAGCGCGTGCAATTCGTTGGGTACGCTGCTGGTGCACCGCGCCATCGCCGCGCAATTTTTGCCCGCCGTTGCCGCCCGTTTGGCGGATGTGACCCTGCACTGCGATGACCGCGCGTTGGAGCTTTTGCGCGGCGCGGCCAACGCCGTCCCCGCGCAGATGGGCGACTGGGATGTGGAGTGGCTGGCCCTCATCGCGGGCGTGAAGGTGGTGGATTCGCTGGATGAGGCGCTGGCGTTTATTCAGGCGCACTCGCTGGGGCACAGCGATGCGATTCTGTCTGAGAGCGCGGAGAACATTGCGCGTTTCCTCAACGTGGTGGATTCCAGCGCGGTGTTCGTGAACGCCTCACCGCGTTTTAACGATGGCTCTCAATTTGGCTTGGGAGCCGAGGTCGCCATCAGCACCCAGCGCGTGCACGCCCGCGGCCCCATGGGCCTGCGTGAACTCACCATTTACAAATGGGTGGGCGAAGGAAGTTATGCGGTGAGGGGATAGCGAAACAACTTACAGCATAAAACCCAATTAGGGGCATTACGATACCGATAATCAACCTACTGCGAATCCAGGCGGCTTATGTTTAAGGCAATCAGACCTGCCTGATTCATCCGACCTTCTTTGATCAGTTTGGCTGCAATGCGCATGTTGCGAGC
>DAORUN010000091.1:0-11714 GCA_035433205.1 Thermoflexales bacterium
GCGCCTTGTCAAACGCCTGACCCAGCGCAATCGCCACATCCTCGGCGGTGTGATGTTCGTCAATATGCAAGTCGCCGGTGGCTTTGATCGTCAGGTCAAACAAGCCATGATGTGCAACGTGGTGCAGCATGTGGTCGTAAAACCCAATGCCCGTGCCGATGTCGGCCAGCCCCGCGCCATCCAGGTTCACTTCAACCAGAACATCGGTCTCTTTGGTCACGCGGTGGATTGTGGCGGTTCGTGTTTCCATCTTGCTTTGGGTGATGGACGGAAGACGGGAGATGGAGGACGACTGAGCCGTTCTCCGTCTCCCGTCTTCCGTCTTATTCAATCTTCTTCAAATGCGGGAACAGCAGCACCTCGCGGATGGAATCCTTGTTGGTGAACATCATCACGAGGCGGTCTATGCCCATGCCAAAGCCGCCGGTGTTTGGCATGCCATACATAAGCGCCCGCACGTAATCCTCATCCACCGGGTTGTCCTCGCCTTCGTCCGCGTTGGCTTTTTCGGCCACAAAGCGGTTGTATTGATCCATCGGGTCGTTCAGCTCGCTAAAAGCGTTGCAAATTTCTGCGCCGCCCACAAAGCCCTCGAACCGCTCCACCGTGTTTGGGTCATCTGGCTTGCTCTTGGCAAACGGCGAAATATCGCGCGGGTAGTCATACAAAAACGTGGGCTGGCTCAAGTTCTTCTCCACGTAATCGCCAATCAAGCCATCCACCACCTTGCCCCAGGGCTTGCCGCGCACAGCGTCTGGCGACAACAATTTGCGCTCCAACACCACCTTGCTCAGGCTGTCAAAATCGGGGTAGGCGTTGTAATCAATGCCGGTCTTTTCCAGCACGGCATCGCGCAGCTTGATGCGCGCAAATGGCTTGAGCCAGTCAATATCATGCCCGCGGAAGTGCGACTTGCCCTCAGCCTCTGGCGGCAAAACGGCCCGCGCCACAAACTGAATCATTTGCTCGGTCAAGTCCATTACGTCATACATGTCCAGAAACGCGGCGTAAAACTCCAGCATGGTGAACTCAGGGTTGTGCTTAAAGCTCACGCCCTCGTTGCGGAAGTCGCGCCCAATTTCATACACCCGCTCATACCCGCCCGCGATCAGCCGCTTGAGATACAACTCAAACGAAATTCGCAAATACAAATCCTGATCCAACTGGTTGTGATGCGTAATAAATGGCCGCGCCGCCGCGCCGCCATACAGCGGTTGCAGGATGGGCGTTTCAACTTCCAGAAAATTTTTGCCATCCAAAAAGTTGCGAATGGCGTTGATGACCTTGGCGCGCGTGCGAAAAACATCGCGCACTTCTGGGTTTACCGCCAGGTCAACATAGCGCTGCCTAAAGCGCAGCTCCGGGTCGCTAAACGCGCTAAACCGCTGGGTGGTTCCATCCGGCTGCTTTTCTTCTTTGGCGATGGGCAACTGGCTGATGGCTTTGCTCAGCAAGCCCCAGTCTTGTACGCGCAGCGATGGCTCACCGGTCTTGGTGAGAAACAGCGGCCCGCGCGCCTCAATCCAATCACCCAAATCCAAATCGCGGAAGGTGTCAAATGACTCCTTGCTAATTGAGTCCTCGCCAATGCGGGCATACAGTTGAATTTTGGCGGTCTCATCTTCAACGTGCACAAAGCTGGCCTTGCCCATCACCCGCTTGGAGATTACGCGGCCAAAAATTACACGCACAACGCCATCCCCAGAATTGTGCAATCCATCTTCTGGGTGCTGCGCCGCATATTCCTTCACCAGGCCGATGGCTTGCGCGGCGGCGATGCGCTCTTTGGCAAACCGCGCTCGCGCCGGGTAGGGGTCTACCCCCCGCGCCCGCAAGGCTTCAATCTTTGCCAGTCGTTCTCGTTCTACTTCGGTGTATTCCATATCTCAAGTCCAAAGTGCAAAGTGCAAAAGTGCAAAATTGATGTGCTTGGCGCACTTTGCACTTAATAAAAAACGCCACAGATTTTGCAACCTGTGACGTTTCTGCGCAGACCCGTTACGGATTCTGCGCCCAAATTACTTTTTCGTGGCCTGCATTTGTTGCAGGGTTCGCTCCAGCAATTCCTTCTGCTGATTCTGCTTCTTGTTCTTGGCCAGATTGTTGCGCGCATTTTCTGCGCCCAACTCAAAGCGGTTGGCCCGTTGCGCTTTTTGCAGCGCGGCGGCCATTGGGCTGATCTGCTCTTCTTCCGCCGGCCCAGATGACAGCGCAAAGTCCTCGGCCTTCAAGCCTTCCAGTTGCAGGTCCAGCCGCTTGCGCGATGGATCCACACCAATGACCTTGACTTGCACGGTCTCGCCCACTTCCACAAAATCGCCCACGTTTACCCAGCCCGCGCCAAACGATTTGGTGCTGATTAAGCCCTCGCGTTCTGCGCCAACTTCCACATACGCGCCGTTGCGCTCAATGCGCACCACTGGCCCGCTCAGGCGGTCGCCGCGGTGAATGGCTTCCCAAGGCAGCTTTGGCGGCTCAACCATCGTCAGGCCAATGCGGCGACGACCCTCATCGGATTCCATCACCCACACGGTTTCCAACAATTGGCCCACCTTGGGGCGCTCGTTGGTCGTCATCAAGTTGAAGGGGAGCAGCGCGTGCTTTGGCCCGTCAATATCCACAAACGCGCCAAACGACTCCACAGCCACCACTTTCACATTTTCAATCTTGCGGCCAATGTTCAGGTCGCTCCAGTCAAATGTGGGTGGTTTGTGCTGGGTGAGGTTGATCCGCTTTGTTTTGGGGTTGACGCTCATCACATACACGTCCATCTCGTCGTCAACCTTCACCACATCCGCCACGCGGGTGATGGCGCCTTTGTCAAGGAACTGCGAGATGTGCATGTAGCCTTCGCTGCCGTTGCCCAGGTCAAGAAATGCGCCGCCCAAGTCTGTGCGAACAACCTTGCCTTTAAACCCCATGCGCGGTTTTATGCCCGCGGGCGCATCTGCCTCAGCATTTGCAATGGGTGCTTCATTAATGGTCGCATCTGCAACCGGGGTTTGGAGGGCTGCCTCGGTCTCTGCCGTCGCGCCTTCTTGATTTATATCTTCCACTTCAAAACTCTCCTGATATTCCGCCTTAGCTCATCAGTGCTAAAGTCAGCGCGTTATTGCGCCTGCGCCCTATTTTAGCGCATCTCAATTCAATTACGAATTACGAATGACGAATGACGAAATAGCGCGGTTTAGAACAAGCCATGCCCCCACATTTTTCAATTCGTAATTGGTAATTAGCCGGAGTTGCTACCTTGATGAAAATATCGTTTTTTCACCGCTGAGACGCTGAGGCGCAGAGAAATTTTTTATATTTTGCTCCCTTTTCTCCGCGCCTTTGCGCCTCTGCGGTGAAAAAATAATAGCTGGCAACTCGCGTTAATTCGTAATTAGGTTAATACGCTCGCGCTACCAGCGCCCGCTCGGTCACGGGCTGGCCGGTGATCACGCACTTCCACTCGCCTGCGGCTTGCCCAAACGGATAGTTGCGGTTGGTCACCTGCATTTCCTTCAATTTTGCATCCACCGCAGGATCATCTACCAGCGGAGCCAGCGCCCAGCCGTCTTGCACCGCCTCTTTCAGCTCATCCAGCGTGTTCACCTCGCGGATGTTGCTGTTCAAGAACTCCGCGGCTTGTTTGTGCAATGATTCGTGAATTTCCACGAACAGCGTTTTGAGCCGGTCGGCCAGCCCAGCCTGCGGCACAAAACTCTTGCCCGCTTTGCCTGCCACATCGCGCCGCGCCAAAGCCACGCTGCTGTTTGCCACATCCTTGGGGCCAATCTCAATGCGGGCAGGCACGCCGCGCATTTCCCAATCGTTAAACTTAAACCCGGGCGTGGCATCGCGGTCATCCATCTTCACCCGAATGCCCGCGGCTTTTAGCTCGGCAAACACGCGGTCGGCGGCTTCCATCACCTTTGTCTTTTCGTCGTCATTTTTGTGGATTGGAACGATGACCGCCTGAATGGGCGCAATCTTGGGCGGCAGGCGCAGGCCCTGGTCATCGCCGTGAACCATGATTAAGCCGCCCATAAACCGCCAGCTGAGGCCCCAGCTTGTCGTCCAGCACAACTTCTCGGTGTTGTCTTTGTCCAAAAACTTGATGTTGAACGCCTTGGCGAAATTTTGTCCCAGATCGTGGCTGGTGCCGGCCTGCAAGGCGCGTTTATCGCCCATCATCGCCTCAATGCTGGTGGTGTTGATCGCGCCCGCGAAGCGCTCGTTCTTGCTCTTGCGGCCTTTCACGCTGGGCATGGCGCAGTCTTCCACGCCGTGCGCGTGATACACATCCAACATTTGCATCACCTCGGCCCAGCTTTCCTCGTGCGTGGCGTGGGCGGTGTGGCCTTCCTGCCAGTAAAACTCCATTGTGCGCAAAAACGGCTTGGTGCGTTTTTCCCAGCGCACCACGCTGTTCCACAAGTTGATGAGAACCGGCAGGTCGCGGTAGCTATTGATCCACCGCGAGTACGCATCGCCGATGATCGTCTCGCTCGTCGGGCGCACCACGATGGGTTCGGCCAGCTCCTCGCCCCCGCCAATCGTCACCACCGCCAGCTCTGGCGAGAATCCTTCCACGTGGCTTTGCTCACGCCGCAAAAAGCTCATGGGGATGAACATGGGGAACTGCGCGTTCACATGTCCGGTGTCTTTGAAGCGCTTGTCCAGCGCGTCCTTCATGTTTTCATACAACGTCCAGCCATACGGCTTGGCGATGATCGTCCCGCCAACCGGGCCGTAATCAAACATATCTGCTTCTTTAAGCACATCCAAATACCACTGGTTAAAGTCCTGACTTCTTGGTGTAATTTTTGCCATGATTTATTTTTTCGCGAAGGTATTTTAGACGATGGACGATAGACCATAGACGATAGCCAATATCGTCCATCGTCCATGGTCTATCGTCCGTTTTCATTTCTTCCAATCTCCAAAAAACTCGCTTGTGTTTTTGTTGTCAATTGGTGTTTGGGCGCCGCCATCGGCGGTCATCAAATGCAAACGCCAGCCGTCTGGGGTAAACACGGTATACAAAATGAGCTTGTCATCTGGCGAGAAGCGCGGCTGGGTAGATGGGTCGCCGCTTTTGGTGAGGGGTTTTGCATCCCGCGCCGCAAAATCCATCGCGTAAATTTCGTATGCGCCGGTGGGGTCGGCGGCAAAGACCAGTTTTTTGCCATCGCGCGACCAGGACGGATACTGATAATCCACGCCCTCTGCGTTTGTAATTTGTTCGGCGTTGCCGTTCAGGTCGGTCACAAAAAGTTGAAAGGTGTTGCTAAATTGCTGGCTTGTGCTGAGGGCCGCCGCATAGGCCAACTTTCCGCCATCCGGCGACCAGGCCGGTTGCAAATGGTCGCCCGCATCGTGAGTGATGCGCCGCAAACCAGTGCCGTCATTGTTGATCGTGTAAATGTCATATTGGCCGTAATCGTTTGAGACAAAGGCCAGTTGTTTGCCATCCGGCGACCACTCCACATTAATGGCGTTTTTCACCCGCGTGAGCTGGCGGCGGTTTTTGCCATCCGCGCTCATCACAAAAATTTGCGCCACGTCGTTTTCTTGTGCGCTCAGGGCGATGGATTTTCCGTCGGGCGACCACTTTGCGCCCAGCGCTTCTCCGGCGGGCGCGGGCAACGGCTGGCGGTTGGAGCCATCGGCGTTCATGGTGAACAAATTGAACTTGCCATCTCCTTCAACCGAGGCCGCGGAAAATAAAATTGTGCCCTGCGGCTGATACGTGACCACGCGGGGGGTGGGCGTGGCCGCGCACGCAGAGGCCATCAGACAAAACAGGAGTAAGAACAGCTTTTTCATGCGAGGAAGATTTTAGACGATGGACGATGGACAGGTGAGCTTTGGACGGAAGTCGGAAGACGGAGGACGGAATTATGACCGACGGAGTTTCCGTCTCCCGTCCTCCGTCTGTTCCACGTCTTCTGTCCAGATAAAATAACCCCCATGTCCACAACCCGCCTCGCCGCAGAAGCCGTTGAGCTTCTTCAAAACCTCATCCGCTTTGACACCAGCAACCCGCCCGGCAACGAAATGCCCGCCGCGCAGTTTGTGGCCCATATTTTGCGCCAAAATGGGCTTGAGCCAATCGTGATTGAGACCGCGCCGGGGCGTGGCAATGTCATCGCGCGGCTAAAAGGCACGGGCGCAGCCGCGCCGCTTTTGCTGTATTCGCATTTGGATGTGGTGCCGGTGGAGCGCGAAAAGTGGAGTGTTGACCCGTTTGGCGGCGTGATAAAAGACGGCTATGTGTATGGGCGCGGCGCCTTGGATATGAAAGGCATTGGCGCGATGCAATTGGCCGTGTTCCTCGCGCTGGCCCGCGCAAAAACACCGCTGGCCCGCGATATTATTTTTGCCATGACCGCCGACGAAGAGACCAGCGCCAATCAGGGCATTGGCATTTTGGTGGAGAAGTATCCTGAGTTGCTTCGCGCCGAGTATGCCCTGAGCGAGTTTGGCGGATTTTCTTTGCATCTGGCGGGCAAAACCTTTTACCCGGTGCAAACCGCCGAGAAAGGCACGTGCTGGATGCGCCTGCGAGCCAAAGGCCGGCCTGGTCACGCCAGCGTGCCGCACAACGATAACGCGGTGATTCATTTGGGCCGGGCGTTGGCAAAATTGCAAACCGCGCAAACGCCCATGCACCTCACCCAAACCGCGCGGGGGTATTTGCTGGCTTTGGCCGATGGGTTGGGCGGCGGTCTGGCGGCCCGGCTGCGGGCATTGGCAAACGCGGGCAAGGCTGCCCCGCGCGAAGTTGAGGCGATGTGGAATGACCGGGAATTGGTCGCCAGCGGTTTGCGCGACGAGCTATACGCCATCACTCACAACACGTTTACGCCCACCGGCCTGCGGGCTGGCAAGGCCACAAACGTCATTCCCGCCGAGGCCGACGCGGTGATTGATTGCCGCACGTTGCCCGGCTGCGATGCGAACGTGATCAAAGCCGAGTTGATGGCCGCGCTGGGCGACGCCGCCAACAAAGTTGAGATCATCGTGGATTCGGAGTCGCCTCCGCTGGAGTTCAACCCAGACACATCCTTGTTCGACCTCATCCGCAAGACGATCACCCGCGCCGACCCGGGCGCCATCCCCATGCCGTATATGCTGACCGGCGCGACCGACGCCAAACACATGGCAAAGCTGGGCACAATTTGTTACGGCTTCTCGCCAATGAAATTTGCGGCGGGCGAACGGTTTACCGATCTGGTGCACGGCCATGATGAGCGCGTGGCGATTGATTCGCTGGGCTGGGGCGTTGAGGTGTTGCGCGATGTGGTGGAGAAATTTTGCGCTTAAAGACAGTCGCTCTGGCTGGATGCGTACATCCGGGAGGTATTCATTAACCAATGCCCAACATTTGCCAGGCAGTGGTCAATAAGGTGATTACAATCCTCTTATGCAACTCAAAGTAAAACAACTCAAGCACGTGGATATCGTCTCGGTGGATGGCAGAGTGGACAGCATGACCGCGCCAGAGCTGGACACCGCCTTGAAAGGGCTTGTTGAGAAAGGCCGGCGCAAAATCGTGATTGACCTTTCCAAATGCCAGTATGTGAGCAGCGCTGGTTTGCGGGCCATGCTCTCCGCGCTTAAGCAGGTCAAAGGCGGCGGGAATCTGGTGCTGGTTGGGGCCAGCCCGCAAATTCGCGAGACGCTGCAGCTGGTGGGCTTCCACACGCTCTTCACCCAATTTGATGATATTTTGGACGCGGTGGATTCGTTCTAAAAACAGAACGCGCAAAGTGACATTTGTTTGATGATGCGACATTTGGAGATGGCGGCGGAGGCGGGCAATGTGCGCTACGCCGCGCAGTTTGCCCGCGCCTGCGCCGAGGCGGCCGGTTTTGACGACCGCGCCGCGCGTCAGGTGGAACTGGCGATGGACGAAGCCTGCGCCAATATCGTGGATCACGCGTATCACGGCTCGCCAGGCTCCATCACCCTGAGCGCCAACATTGAGCCGGGCCAAAAACTTACTTTTGTGCTGATTGACCGCGGGCGCCCGTTTGACCCGGATAACATTCAAAAACCCGCGCAGGGTAAAGCGCTGGATGAGTTGCCCGTGGGCGGGCTGGGGTTGTTCATCATCCGCCAGACAATGGACGATGTGCGGTTTGAGTTTGATATTCCCGGCGTGGGCAACCGCTTGACGATGACAAAAGAAATGCGAAACAAGGCGTAACTGGAATGACGATCTTGATTTGTGCGTAAATCCAGCGCCTTGCAAAATATCCATACATCCATGAAAAACAAAAAGATTTTTTACCTTTTCCCAGCGGTCTTGCTTGGGGTGATGGCCGCCGCGCCGCGCGTGGTGGCGCAGCAACCGCCACCTTTTGCGGGTGGCGCTTCTTTGCAGCCGCTGGGCGTGGCTGCGTTGGATGGCATTGAACTGACCGAAAAGCCATCACCCGCGCGGCCAGAAGCGCAGGCGCAATCGGTGTTGGCCGAACAAGCCGCGTCTGGCGTGACGGGCGTGACAAAATCGGTGTATCCATCCAGCTTGCGGGTTGGCGGTGTTGCCACATACACGCTGCGCATTCAGAATGCAGATGCCATCACCACCACGTTTTACCTGACCGATGTTTTGCCCGCCGGGCTGACCTATGTGCCCGGCACGCTCAAAGGACCCGCCACGTATGATGCCGCCACAAACGCCATCCAAGTGAGCACAACCCTGCGCCCGCCCACGAATTATGCGTTTCGCGCCGCTGCAACCCCCATCCCATTTGTGGATGTGCGCGGAATCAGCGGCACGTTGAGCGTGTGCAGCCGGTTCTCTGCGTGCGATGACAACGGCTTAAACATCAGTTTTGCGCCGGATGTGTTCAGGTTGTATGACGCGGTTACATCTACCCTGGCCGCGGTGAGCAATGGGTATGTAAAAGTGGGGACGGCTGTGGCCAGCGATGTGACAACAAGCTTGCCAAAAATACCGAACTCCGCCGCGCCCAACACCATTATTGCGCCGTTTGCCACCGATCTTGACCTGAACGGCACATCGGCCAGCGACCCCGGGTATGGCGACATTTATGCCGCCAAACTGATGAACCATCCCTCTTTCCCCGGCCAAACGGTGGCGGTTATTCAATATCAAGATGTGGTGCAATTTACCGAAAACCCGATTGTGCCGCCCGCCAACTTGCCCAAATACACCTTTGAGTTAATCGCCCTCGCGGGGACAGATCAGTATTACATTGTGTATTCCAACACCACCAGCCTGTATACGCCCACGCTTGTGATTGGCGTGGAAAATGCGTATGGCACGGTTGGCTCATCGTATTATTTTCGCAATGGCGCAACCGAAGAAGGAACCTTCCCATCTTCCACCCCCGAAAATAATTTGACGCTGGAGATGTACTCCTTCCCCATTCAGGATGCGAACTTTGTAGATGTTACTTTTCTGGTGGTGGCAAACCAAATTGGCACAATTGTGAACACGGCCAACTACACCACCAACCAGTCTGCCACGCTTACGCAGGCCAGCGCAAGTTTGTGGGTATATAAGCCGGTTTATTTGCCGCTTATTGCTAAATAAACCCAAAGCAAGCGGAACTCGTAAAAAGCCAATCACTTGTCCACATCGCGGCAAATATCACCGCGATGTGGATTTTTTTATCTCACAACGCCCGCACCTGCCCGCCATCCACATCCATGATGAGACCCTGGCAATATGCGTTTGTGGGCGAGAGCAAAAACGCAACCGCGCGGGCCACCTCAACCGGTTCGCCAAAACGGCTGACCCGCAAATTTTGCGCCATCTGGCTCAGGGCAGTGGCTTCGTCCATGTTGCGCTCGGCGGCATAGGTTTTGGCGCGGGCTTTTAGCCGGTCGGTGGCGATGGAGCCTGGGTTGATGGCGTTCACGCGCACTCCGTCACTCACACCACGATCTGCCAGCGCCTTGCTGAAGTTCAGAACAGCGGCGTTCACCGACCCGCCAATGGTGAAATCGGCGTTGGCCACGCGCCCGCCCACGCCAGAAATGTTCACGATGCTCCCGCGCGAGGCCATCAAGTGCGGCCATGCCGCGCGGCACAAACGCATGGCCCCAAAAAATTTCAGGGCAAAGCCATCTGCCCAATCGTCATCGGTCAAAGCAAAAAAATCGCCGCGTTTGGTCGCGCCTGCGTTATTCACCAACCCATCCAACTGCCCAAACCTTTCCAGCGCGGCTTGCACCACTTGGGATGGCGCATTTGGCTGGCGCAAATCTGCGGGCACAACCAGAGATTCGGATGGCAAAGATTGTGCCAGCGTGTTCAGCAAATCTGCCGAGCGCGCCACTAACACCACACGCACGCCTTCTTCGGAAAGGGTTTGAGCGATGGCGCGGCCAATGCCCCGGCTTGCGCCCGTGACAATGCAGACTGTGTTTGCAAGTTGGTAATCCATAGATGTTTGCCGATTGTAATTGCTGAGTGTTTCGGTATGATTAGCCCATCAAACTGCCATGACGCACATTGATTTGCTCATTCATTCCGCCGCGCAAGTGGTTACCTGCGCTTCGCCAGATGGCCCCAGGCGCGGCGCGGCCATGCGCGATGCGGGCGTGATTGCGCACGGCGCGGTCGCCATCACCGCGGGCAAAATTGTGGCGGTGGGCAAGAGCGATGACTTGCGCCGCGTCTTTCACGCCAGCGACGAGCTTGACGCCAGCGGAAAAGCCATCACCCCCGGTTTTGTGGACCCGCACACGCACGTGGTGTATGCCGGTGACCGCGTGGCCGAGTGGGAGCTGAAATTGCGCGGCGCGAGCTACCTGGAAATTTTGGAGAGCGGCGGCGGAATTGTGAGCACGATGCGGGCCACCCGCGCCGCCAGTTTGGATGAGCTTGTGGCCCAAAGCGGCAAACGCCTGCGCGAGATGCTGCGGCTGGGCACCACCACCGCCGAGTGCAAAACCGGGTATGGGCTTGACCTTGAGAACGAACTCAAAATGTTGCGGGCGATGGCGCTTTTGCAGGCCGCGCAACCCATCACCCTTGTGCCAACCTTGCTGGCCGCGCACGCCGTGCCGCCAGAGTTCAAAGGCCGCGCCGATGAGTATGTTGACCTGATCGTTAACGAAATTATTCCGCGCGTGACCGGCCCCGCGTTTGTGGATGTGTATTGCGAAAAATCTGCGTTTAGCGTGGCGCAGGCGCGGCGGGTGTTGAGCGCGGGCCAGCGCGCCGGACTTCGTGCGAAGGCGCACGTGGATCAGTTTAATGAGTTGGGCGGGGTGGGGATGGCGCTGGAATTGGGCGCGGTCTCGGTGGATCATTTGGATGTGACCGGCGCGGATGCCATCCACCAAATTGCAAACAGCGCGGCGGTTGCGGTGGTGATCCCCGCGGCCACGTTTCATTTGGGCGGGCAAAATTACGCCAACGCGCGGGGCATGATTGATGCCGGGTGCGCCCTGGCGCTTTGCACAGACATCAACCCCGGCTCTGCGCCGTGCCCATCCATGCCTTTGGTGATGGCCCTCGCGTGCCGATTTATGCGCCTGTCTCCCGCCGAGGCGTTGAACGCCAGCACCATCAACGCCGCCCACGCGGTGGGCTTGGGCTGGCGGGTGGGTTCCATCGAGGTGGGCAAACAAGCCGATCTTGTGATTTTGGATGCGCCGGATTACCGGCATGTGATGTATGAGTTTGGGGGGAACAGCGTTAAAACCGTTATCAAAAATGGGAATATCACCGCAGAGGCGCA
>DAORUN010000091.1:11814-13774 GCA_035433205.1 Thermoflexales bacterium
AACCCGGCCAGCCGCGGGTTGTGCTGGGCCAAAACGCCATCCCCAAAATTGAACGCGCGGCGCAGGCGGTGCAGCGTTTGTTGGATGAGAACCAGGTGGTGTATGGCATCACCACCGGCTTTGGCGCGTTCAAAAACAAGGTGATCTCGCGCGATCAGGTGGAGGAGCTTCAGCGCAACATTTTGATTAGCCACGCGTGCGGGGTGGGCAACCCGTTTGATGTGGCGACCACCCGCGCCGTCATGTTGATCCGCGCAAACACACTGGCGCGAGGGCATTCTGGCATTCGCATAGGCACTTTGCGGGCGTTGCTCGATATGCTGAACGCGGGTGTTCACCCGATCATTCCAGAAAAGGGTTCGCTGGGCGCGAGCGGTGATTTGGCGCCGCTGGCTCACATGGCCTTGCCCATTATTGGCGAGGGCGAGGCGGAGTTCCGCGGCGAGCGCATGAGCGGGGCAGAGGCCATGCGCCGCGCCGGTCTTGAACCCATCACCCTGATTGCCAAAGAAGGGCTGGCCCTGACCAACGGCACGGCGGTGATGTGCGCGCTGGGCGTGCTGGAGACGGCGCGGGCGGAGCGCATTGGCCGCACCGCCGATATTGCCGGATGTTTGAGCCTTGAGGCGTTGAACGGCACGACCCTCGCATACGACGAGCGCATCCATGCGCTGCGCCCGTTCCCGCGCCAGCGCGAGTGCGCGGCATTTTTGCGCCAAACTTTGGCGGGAAGTGAGCTGACCCGCGCCAAAAACACCGGCGATGTGCAAGACGCCTACACGCTGAGGTGCATCCCCCAGGTACATGGCGCGGCGCGAGACGCGATTGCCTACGCGCGGTGGGCGTTTGAGATTGAGCTAAACGCGGTCACGGATAACCCGCTCATTTTTGTGGATGAGGCCACGAACGAGGTGGAAGTCATCTCCGGCGGAAATTTTCACGGGGAGCCGCTGGCTATTGCGATGGATTATCTTGGGCTGGCGGTGGCGGAGCTGGGCAACATCTCGGAGCGGCGCATCATGCGTTTAACCGATGAGGCCTCGAATACCCACGTGCTGCCCGCGTTTCTGACCAAAAACGGCGGGCTAAACAGCGGTTTTATGATTGTGCAATACACCGCCGCCGCGCTGGCGACCGAGAACAAGGTGCTGGCGCATCCGGCCAGCGTGGACACCATTCCGACCTCGGCCAACGTGGAGGATCATGTGAGCATGGGCATGACCGCCGCGCTTAAATTGCGCCAAATTGATGAAAATGTGGAGCGCATTTTGGCGATTGAGCTTTTGGCCGCGGCGCAGGGCGTGGACTTTCGCAAGCAAGTCATGGGCGCGGATAAAAAATTGGGGCAGGGCACCGCGCCCGTGTATGAGGCCATCCGCCAGCGTGTGCCGTTTTTGGAGCGTGACGCGTTGATGTACCCGTATTTGGAGGCTGTGAGAGAAATTGTGTTTAGGCGCAGCTTCGTCGCGTAGAGCGAAGCCCAGCCACACAAACCCAATAAACCTTTCTTTATGAGAACGGCATCCCCTGTCATGTTATTAATCATTCTTCTGATTGGCTTCTAATCAAACAAGTATGTAACTAAGGGCGTCTAACAAAAAGGGTTAGACAAGAAGCGAAAACAGATGATAGAACACCGATGGACATGAAGACGCGATGAATAGAGGTCTTGCGCTCAAAGCGAACACGGAGGCGTTTGAATTGATGAAGCCAGGACAAAGTCTCTATTGGCAAAGAGCTGTTCTGGGTGCTGGCGAGGACGGCCAGGCCGACCTCTGAGAGGCGGGATGGCATCAATCACGGGCAACAACACCCCTGCTTCCTGCCATTCGTCCGCTGCGCTTATCATTTCTCATTCTCTGTTATGACAAATCGGATGAAATCGCTCTGTCCAAGTAAATTAGGTCCGTGTTGCCTCACGAGAAAATCCTCTCGAAAATAGAAAGGCACAAATAAAAAA
>DAORUN010000092.1:0-2295 GCA_035433205.1 Thermoflexales bacterium
GCCACGCTGGGCTTTGGCGAAGTGATGGAAATCCCCGGCCTTTCGCCGTATCTCACCCTCACGCACTCGCAAAACACCGGCGCGGCGTTTAGCATTTTGCAAAACTCCAACACGCTCATCATGGGCGTTGCCATTGTGGTCGGGCTGATCATTGTCTATTACGCGCCGCGCCTGCCCGCCGAGGACTGGGTGTCGCGGGTGGGGATGGGGCTGCAGTTTGGCGGGGCCATGGGCAACCTGGTGGACCGATTGCGCCAGGGCTGGGTGACAGACTTCATTCATCCGCAGATTCCGCAAATTGGGTTTGACTGGCCGGTATCCAACATTGCCGATATTTGCATCGTGGGTGGGGCGATTATTTTGATTGCGTCCAGCATTGTGCAAGACCGGCAGCAAAAGAAATTGGCCGCCCAAACCACGCCGAGAGATAATAGCGACACAGACACCGAAGAAATAAGAATTGAGAAATAACGTGTAACGTGTAATGTGTAAGGATCTAAGTCAGGTTTAATTCGGTTCTTGCCAATTACACGTTTCATCTTACACATTGCCCATTACACAACCCATGGCCGAAGACAATACCCATCCCCGCATAAAAAAACTGCGCGAAATACGCGCCCAAACTCAGCTTGGCGGCGGCGCAGACCGGCAGGCCGCGCAAAGAGCCAAAGGCAAACTAACCGCGCGTGATCGCATTGAGCTTTTGCTCGACAAAGGTTCCTTCCGCGAGTTGGACGCCTTTGTGATGAACCGCGCGGGCGGCGGTTTTGGCTTGGAGAAGCCGCAACACCTGACCGATGGCGTGATCACCGGCTGGGGCACGGTGGATGGGCGGCTGGTGTATATCTACTCGCAGGATTTCACCGTGCTGGGCGGCTCATTGGGCCGCGCCCACGCCGCCAAAATCGTCAAAGTGCAAGAGATGGCGCTTAAGAACGGCGCGCCCGTTCTGGGCATCAATGACAGCGGCGGGGCGCGCATTCAAGAGGGCCTCATGTCTTTGGTGGGTTACTCGGATGTGTTTTTGCACAATGTGATGGCCAGCGGGGTTGTGCCGCAACTGAGCGCCATCATGGGGCCATGCGCGGGCGGCGCGGTTTACTCGCCCGCCCTCACCGATTTCATCTTCATGGTGAAAAACACCAGCCACATGTTCCTCACTGGGCCAGATGTGGTGAAAACCGTGACCCACGAGGACGTGACGTTTGAGGAGCTGGGCGGCGCGAGCGTGCACAACACAAAAAGCGGTGTGGCACATTTTGCCGCCGAGAGCGAGGGTGACTGCCTGTTTTTGATGCGCGAATTGCTGAGCTATTTGCCATCCAACAACATGGAAGACCCGCCGTTTGTCAGGACAAACGACGACCCCTTGCGCACCGAAGAAACGCTGGACACCATCGTGCCAGACAACCCCAGCAAGCCGTATGACATTAAAGACGTGATTCACGCGGTGGTGGACGAGGGCAAGTTTCTGGAGATTCACGAGTTTTACGCCGCCAACATCGTGGTGGGTTTTGCGCGGTTGGGCGGGCACGCGGTGGGCATCATCGCCAACCAGCCGGCTGTGTTTGCCGGTGTGCTGGATATTGACGCCAGTGAGAAGGCCGCGCGATTTGTGCGTTTTTGCGATTCGTTCAACATCCCGCTGATTACGTTTGAGGACGTGCCGGGCTTTTTGCCGGGCGTGGCTCAGGAGCACGGCGGCATCATTCGCAGCGGCGCAAAACTGCTGTATGCCTATTGCGAGGCGACCGTGCCGCGCATCACCGTCATCACCCGCAAGGCGTATGGCGGCGCGTATTGCGTCATGAACCCGCGCACCATTCGCGGCGATTTGGTTCTGGCCTGGCCCAGCGCAGAGCTGGCGGTGATGGGAGCCGATGGCGCGGTGCGCATCATCTTCCGCCGCGAGCTGCAACAAGCCGCAGACCCCGATGCCCGCCGCGCGGAACTGGTCAAGCAATATCAGGACGAGATTCTCAACCCGTATGCGGTGGCCGCGGCCAACGGCGAGATTGACGACATCATTGAGCCGCGCGACACCCGCCCGCGCCTCATCAACGCGCTGGAGATGCTGCGCAACAAGCGCGACTCCAACCCGCCGCGCAAACACGGCAACATTCCGCTTTAGTCGCTGGTGGCTGGTTGCTGGTCTTTTACTAGCAACCAGCCACCAGCGACTAGCAACCAACAATGACCGCCCGCCTGTACCAACCCAACTCATTCGCCCAAACATTCACCACGCATATCGCCCAATCTTTTTTGCACGATGGCAAACCGGCGGTGATACTGAAC
>DAORUN010000092.1:2395-11147 GCA_035433205.1 Thermoflexales bacterium
GCCGTGACGGGCGAGATCGCCTGGCCGCGCCGGTTTGACCACATGCAGCAGCACTCTGGCCAGCACATTTTGTCTGCGGCGTTTGTCAAAACCTGCGCGCTAGACACCATCGCCGTGCACATGCCCGCCGATGACCCGGATGGCGCGGCGGCGCTGGCGGGCGCGTGTACGCTGGACTTGCCATCGGCCAAAGTGAGCGCGGAGATGGCCCAGCGCGCCGAGGACGCGGCCAACGCGGTGATTTTTGCCGATACGCCAATTGTGGCCTACGAAGTGGGCGATGCCGACCTGAGCGCCATCCCCTTGCGCAAACCGCCAAAAGTAACTGGGCGCATTCGCATTGTGGAGGTCAAAGATTTTGACTGGTCGGCTTGCGGCGGCACGCACGTGCGCAGCGCCGGGCAAATTGGGCAAATTCGCATTGCCAAGCTGGAAAAGCGCGGCAACGAAACGCGGGTGTATTTTCGGTGCGGCGGGCGGGCGCTGCGAGATTACCGCCGCGCATCGGCCATCACCGCGCAACTGGCAGAGCTGCTCAGCGCCGGGCCGATGGAGCTTGCAAGCGCCATCACCCGCCTGAAAGATGACGCCGCCGCCAGGCACAAAGCCCTGCAAGAAGCGCAAGCCAAATTGCTGGTGTACGAAGCTAAAGAGCTGGCCGAGGCGGCCCCGGCGCGCGGGGATGCCCGCGTGGTCGCGCGGGCGTGGGCGGGCCGGGACGCGGCGCACATTCGCGCGCTCGCGAAAGCCATCACCAGCCAGCCGGGCATGATGGCGCTTTTGGCGGGCGTGAGCGAGAAGACCGCGCTGGTGTTCGCCCGTTCAGGCGACCTGAGCGCAGATATGCGCCCGCTTTTGCAAGATGCGCTGGCCAAACTACAAGAACCGGGCGAACCAGCCCCGCGCGGGGGCGGCACGCCAGACTTGGCGCAGGGTGGGCTGGCAAAACGAGATGCGGACGCCGTGCAGCGGATGTTAGATCAGATGGTGTCTTAATAAAAAAACGGCTGGCAAGTTTCCTCGCCAGCCGTTTTGCTTTCTAAAATCCGTTTTGTGGATTACGCCTTGCTCGCCATGTAGGCGGCCAGGTCGCCAACGCGGCAGGAATAGCCCCACTCGTTGTCGTACCAGCTCACGCACTTGACAAGGTTGCCGCCCACCACGAGGGTGTCCATCGCGCTGAAGATCGAGGAGCGCTCATCGCCCTTGAAGTCCATCGAGACGCCCGGCTCTTCGGTGTAACCGAGGATGCCCTTCATCGCGCCTTCGGAATATTCCTTCATCGCGGCGTTGATCTCTTCCTTGGTCACGCTCTTGCCCAGAATGGCGGTGAAGTCCACCACCGAGACGGTGGAGGTGGGCACGCGGAAGGCCATGCCGCCGAACTTGCCTTGCAGCTCTGGAATCACCAGACCCACCGCGCGGGCTGCGCCGGTCTCGCTGGGGACGATGTTCATGGCCGCGGCGCGGGCATCGCGCAGGTCTTTGGCCGCCAGGTCTAGCAACTTCTGCGAGTTGGTGTAGGCGTGCACGGTTGTGAGAATGCCCTTCTCAATGCCGAACTTCTCGAACAGCACTTTTGCCACCGGCGCGAGGCCGTTGGTGGTGCAGCTTGCGTTGCTCACCACGTTGTGCTTGGCGGGGTCATATTTGCCCTCGTTCACACCCATCACAATGGTGATGTCTTCTTTCTTGGCGGGGGCGCTGATGATGACTTTCTTTGCGCCGCCAGCCAGGTGGGCGCGCGCCTTGTCGGCATCGGTGAACAAACCGGTGGATTCAATCACGATGTCCGCGCCGACTTCGCCCCAGGGAATGGCGGCGGGATCTCTTTGCGCAAACACCTTCAGGCGGTCGCCATTGATGATGATGTCTGTGCCATCCACTTCAACCTTGCCATGGAAGCGGCCATAGTTGGAGTCATATTTAAACAGATGCGCATTCGTGGGCGCATCCACGAGGTCGTTGACGGCCACCACGTCGAACTTGTCGGCGTGTCGCTCAATCATTGCCTTGAGCACCTGGCGGCCAATGCGGCCAAATCCGTTAATGCCAATCTTTATCTTTGCCATGTTTAAAACTTTTCTCCTGATGGGATATCTGAATCCCAGATTTGTTATCTCTAAAAGTGCAAGTCTACTCCAAAATAAAAACCGAATCCAAAATGCAAAAGAATGAAGTGGCGTGTGAAATTTTGCGCCTCGCTTTCTTGTTCTTCTTCAGAAAAACTTCAGAATCAGCCTGCCTTTTCTTCAAGTTGCTGGCTTACTGTTTTGTCCGTGAGAACAAACACTCACAACAAAACAGAAGATAAGCAAATAACCAAGAGGCAAATAAAAATGAACAACTTCAAGAAATTCGCAATGGCAGCCGCTGCGGCGGCACTGATATCGGGCGCTGGATTTAGCGCCTCGGCATTCGCGCAAACGGCCACCCCTCCGGCGACGCAAGGCAGCGCCCAGCAAAGCGCGGCCCCCCAGAACGGCCAGCAGCAGCGCGGCGGGCCAAACGGCGGGCAAATGGGCGGGCGCGGCGGCAAGGGCGGCGGAATGCAGGCCAGCCAAACCGTGACCGTGACGGGCACGCTCAAGGAGTACACCATCAACCCGATGGGTGACTACGACGGGTTCTCGCTCAACGATGGCACACTGGTTCGCGTTCCGCCAGAGGCCGCGCTGGATGTCAAAGCCAAGTTTGCCGTCGGCGCATCGGTGACGGTGGTGGGCGACCAGCATACCGACCCGAACGGCGTAAATGAAGTGCGGGCGCAGACCATCACCAGCGGCAGCACAAGCTACACGGTGACCCAGCCGACCACGCCGCCAACCTTCACGGCCCCCGTGACCGCAACCGTGAGCGGGGCCATCACCCAGGTGGTGACCGACACACGCGGATTGGATGGCTTCTATTTGGGCGCGACAACCAAGGTGGATGTTCACGCCCCGGCAGATGTAGCCGCCAAGTTTGTGGTGGGCGCGAATGTGGAAGTGACGGGTGACAAGCACGTGGGCAACTCCGGCCTCACCGTCATCCACGCTCAGGAAATCAAGATCAACGGTGTGGTGGTTTACACGGCCCCGGCAGGGCGCGGCGGCAAGGGCGGCCCAGGCGGGCGCGGTGGTCATGGCCCAATGGGCGCGCAAGGCGACCCGAATGCTCAGCCCCCGGCGCAGAATGACAACAGCTCAGCCAACCCAGGAGCGTAAAACCAGCGAAAGAAAAACCCGAATCTTTTCAACCCTTTTGATAAAGAGACCCCGCCAGCCGGGGTCTCTTACTTTTTCTTTTTCAAACTGGCGCGTTGGATGGCGTCTTTGCCATATTGTTCGCGCAACTCATCCACCACGCGGGCAAGCGCCATCTTTTGCTCGCGCTCATCCGCGCCAAACATGCCAAGCTGATGGCCCTCGCTCAGGCCAGAGGCGCCCACACCCAACAAACGCACCCGCTCGCCGGTTCTCCACGCGCCCAGCCAAAGCGGCTCCACCGCGCCAAAAATCTCCTCGCCAAGCTGGGTGGGTTCGGCCAGCGTGCTTTGGCGGGTGATTGTGTTGAAATCGTGCCAGCGCAGTTTGAGCTGAATGGTTTTGGCGAACAAACCGTTTGCGCGCAACCGCGCGGCCACTTCATCGCTAAGTTGCAAAAGCAGGTTCCGCAACGTTGCCCGGTCGGCCACGTCTCGCGCAAAGGTTCTCTCCTCGCTGATGGATTTCACCTCGCGCGCACTCTCCACCGCAGACGTGTCTATGCCACGGGCGCGCTCGCTCACCTGCGTTGCAAAACGCCCAAACACGCCCGCCAGCGCGGGCGCGGGGGCGCGCTGCAAATCGCCAATGGTGAGGATGCCCAGCGCGTTGAGCCGCGCGGCGGTGACCTGCCCAACGCCCCAAAGCTCGCCCACCTGCATTGGGGCAAGAAAGATGGCTTCCTCACCCGGCGAAATCACTTTTACCCCGTTTGGCTTGGCCGCGCCAGAGGCCATCTTTGCCACCAATTTGCTGGTTGCCACGCCAATGCTGGCGGGCAAACTTATTTCGTTTTTGATGCGGCCCTGGATTTCCAGCGCCAGCTCGCGCGGGGAGACGCGCGACTTTTCCAGAAACTCGGTCATGTCCAGAAAAGCCTCATCAATGGAGAGTTGTTGGAGGGTGAGGGTGTACTCGCGCAGAAGCGCCATCACCTGCGCGGAATACTGGCCGTATATGCCGCGTGTGGGCGGCACGATGATGAGGCCCGGGCACAGCCTCATCGCCTGGGCGGTGGGCATGGCATTGCGGGCGCCTTTTGCCCGCGCCGGGTAAGACGCGCTGCTGACCACCCCGCGCTCTTGCGGGTTGCCGCCCACCACAAATGCCTTGCCGCGCAACGCCGGGTTGCGCAGTTCTTCCACCGCGCAAAAAAAGGCGTCCAGGTCAAGGTGAAAGATGGTGCGGGGCATGTTTTGGGAGACGGAAGACCGAGGACGGAAGACGGACACTCATCGGCCTCCCGTCTTCCGTCTCCCGTCCTCCGTCAAGCGCGGCTCACATCTTCACAACCAAATCTCTGGGGTAATTGGTCAGGCGTTCAAACTGGCCGGTGGCGGGGTTGTGCCAGTAGTCATCCTCAATGCGCACGCCCCAGCCGCCGCGCGGGTCATCGGGGTAATACAAACCCGGCTCCAGCGTGATGACCGCGCCGGGGCGCAAAATATCTTTGCTCATGTAACTCGCCAGACGCATTCCCGGCGCTTCGTGCACGCTCAAGCCAATGCCATGCCCCAGCCCATGATAGTAACCGTGCGTGAGGCCGGGGCCTTCGGAGCGCACGGTCTTGTGGCCGTGCTTCTCAAAAATATCGCAAGCCAGCTCTTGAAAATCGCTGGCCAGCCGTTGGTCGGTGAAGGCTTTTTCGCAGGCGGCGTGAACTTCCATCACCTGCTGGTAGGCTTGCAAAACATGTTCTGGCGCATAGCCCAGGCACCAGGTGCGGGTGATATCCGCAAAGTAAGCGCCGGGCAGGCGCGGGAAAATATCAAACACGATGGTCTTGCCCAGCATCATCACATCGCTGGGCGTGCCGGTGCTGTGCCCAATCCCCGCATCGCGCCCCTGCGAGAAGATGAATTCGTTTGGCTCAAGCCCTTCATCCACCATGCGCAGGCGAATGTAGCGTTTGACCTCGCCCAGCAAAAGCGGGCTGCCATCGGTTTTCATCAGCGCGTTATCCTTCACCTTGTGGCTTTGCAAGAAGGCTTTTGCGGCGGCGATGACGTTCTCGGTCAAGGCGCACGCCACGCGAATTTGGGCCACCTCGGCCTCATCTTTTGTCTCGCGGGCAACGCTCAACGTGTCGTTGGTGTACTCACCCACCACCTCGCACACTTCTTCTTGTGCCAATCGGTTGAGCAGCGGCCACGATTGATTTTGATACACCGCGCCATAAAACGCCACGCGCCCGGTCGCGCCCGCGTCGGCCAATTGCATTTTTAGCATCTCAAGATCGGCTTCCAGTTGGTTGCCCTTGTGCTTTTTGATGAGTTCCTGGCCTTTGTATTTGCCCATGTCCACACACGTGATGGGAATGCTGGAGTTGGCCGCGGCTTTTGCGGCCTCGTCGCGCTCCATGGCCCCATGAAAGAGCGTGACGCCTTTCTGGGTGATGACAAAGCGGCCTTTGCTCACGTGCACATCGCCCGCAAAATACACAAACTGCGAGTTCGATTCGCTCAGGCCGTCGGTGGCCTCAATCACAACCGCGTCTATGCCGCGGTCTTTCATCAGGGAAAGAATGTCGGATTTCATGGGGCCAAGTATCCGACTTTTTGTTTTTATTTCACCGCAGAGGCGCAGAGACACCGAGAAAAACTCGCTCAGTTGGCGCGTTTGCAAATATAGGCTGCGCCCAAACTTTCAATCAGGCTGAGGGGGATCGCGGCAGGCAAAATCGCCATTGGAAGCACGTTCAAATTCCAAATCACCAGCCACATCATGACAAAGCCCAAGACCCACGCCAGCGCAAAAGTTTGCGCGAGGGTGAATTTTTTGGCAATGGCATACACAACGCCCGCAAACACAAACCCCCAAACCACCCAAACCAGCCCGTTCACTGGCGCAGATGGAAACACTTGCCCCATCGCCTGATAATGCCTGACCCAATCGCCATTCAGCAAAATTTGGTTGCGCACAAATTCGTTGGCGTTGATCCAAAGACCTGCCAGCAGAAAGACAAGGATGTTGTGTGTTTGTGTTTTCATGTTGAACTGTCCAGCATTTTAGCGGGGTCATTTGATTAACTGAACTTACGCGAAAATTAAGATTGTCGTTCCCGCGTGCGCGGGAACGACGAGCATTCTTTCGGTTATTTAACATACATTTTGCGTAAGTCCAAATTAAGCGCCGCGCGGCTGATTTTGATTCGACGAAAATGCGCGGCGGTGGGCATGGTCTGTGCTATATTCGCCGCCAATGCAAGCCTTCGATTATTACGCCCCCTCCACGTTAAGCGCCGCGCTTGACCTTTTGCGCCAGCGCGGCGAGACCGCCCGCCCCATGGCCGGCGGCACCGACCTGATTGTGCAATTGCGCGAGGGCCGCAAAAAAGCGGGCGCGGTGGTGGACCTTAAACACATCCCAGAGCTAAACGCGCTGAGCTACGCGCCGCAAACCGGCCTGGAGATTGGCGCGGCGGTTGCCCTGCGCCGCATTTACACCGATTCAGCCATCGCCAAAGCCTTCCCCGGTTTGATGGATGCCTTCTCCCTCGTGGGCGGCACGGCCATTCAAGGGCGGGCCAGCGTGGGCGGCAATTTGTGCACATCCTCGCCCGCCGCAGACACCATTTGCGCCCTCATCGCTCACAGCGCGGTGTGCGTCATCGCGGGCGCAACCGGCTTGCGCGAGGTGGCCGTGGAAGACTTCAACACCGCGCCGGGGCGCACCGTTTTGCAAAATGGCGAGCTGCTGGTGTCCATCAAAATTCCTGCGCCGCCCGCCGGTTTTGGCGCGGCCTATTTGCGCTTCATCCCCCGCAACGAGATGGACATCGCCGAGGCCTCCAGCGGGGCATCGGTGGTGATGGCCGCTGGAAAGATTGTGGCCGCTCGCGTGGCGCTGGGGGCCGTTGCGCCGCGCCCGCTGTTTGTGCCGCAGGCCGGGGCCATGCTGATGGGCCAGCCGCCGAGCGAAAGCGCGATTGAAAGCGCGGCCCGCGCAGCCGAGGCCGCCGCAACACCCATCACCGATATGCGCGGCACAATTGAACACCGCAAACAACTGGCCTATGTGCTGACCAAACGCGCTTTGACTTTGGCAATTGAAAGAAGCCGCTAAGCGCCAGCAACCAGCAACCAGCAACTAATATCCAGCAACTAGAAATGAAACAAATTATTTCCGCCACCATCAACAACGAGCCGGTTGAGTTTTTGTGCGAGCCGCGCCAAAGCCTGCTGGAAGTTTTGCGCGACACCCTGCAAATGACCGGCACAAAAGAAGGGTGTAATAACGGCAACTGCGGCGCGTGCAGCGTTTTGCTGGATGGCGTTCTGGTCAACTCGTGCCTTGTGCTGGCGGTAGAAGCTGCCGGGCGCAGCATCACCACCATCGAGGGCATCGCCGAGAAAGACCGCCTGCACCCCATTCAGCAGGCATTTCTGGAGGGCGCGGCCTTGCAGTGCGGCATTTGCACACCGGGCATCATCGTGGCGACCAAGGCTTTGCTCGACCACAATCCCCATCCCACCGAGGAAGAAGCGCGGCGCTGGCTTGCGGGCAACTTGTGCCGCTGCACCGGGTACGATAAAATCATCCGTGCCGTTTTAGCGGTGGCGGATGGAAGCGCCACTGCATGACATTACAACTAACATGCGTGTGTTTCGCAAGATAATTAAAACGATTGGGCTGATTTTTGCTGCTCTGGTGGTGCTGGCTGGCGCGGGAATCATTGTCAAACTGCTCACCTCTCATCCCGCCACGCCCCATCCCTGGTTTGCCGCGCAACCCGGCCAAAACAAACCGCTGGTGTTTGCGCATCAAGGCGGCGAAGGGTTGTGGCCCAGCAACACCATGCTGGGTTTTGATAATTCTGCCAAGCTGGGCGCGGATGTGCTGGACACCGACATGCACATGACCAAAGATGGCGCGCTGGTGTTGATGCACGACGAGACCGTCAACCGCACCACAAACGGCACGGGCGCCATCCGCGATCTGACGCTGGCCGAGATCAAGAAACTGGACGCGGCGTATTCGTTTAGCACAGATGGCGGCAAAACATTTCCGTATCGCGGGCAGGGTGTGACCGTGCCCACGCTGGAGGAGCTCTTTCGCGCGTATCCAGACAAACGCATTGGCATAGAAATAAAACAGACCGAGCCAGAAGCAACGGCCAAGGCCTTTTGCCAGGCCATCCGCAAGGCCAATATGCAAAACAAGGTGCTGGTGAGCAGCTTCCGCCAACAAAACATGCTGGCGTTCCGGCGCGAATGCCCGGAGATCGCCACATCTGCCACCGAGATTGAAGCGCGCGACTTTTTTGTGGCGCAAATGATTGGGCTGCAAGGCATCATCACGCCAGAGTATCAATCGCTGCAAATTCCAGAGCGAAACAGCGGGTTCACCCTGCTCACCGCGCAGTTTATCGCCGCCGCGCACAGCCGGGGCTTGCCCGTTCAGCCATGGACCATCAACACCGAGGACGATTTGCGGCGCATCATCGCCCTCGGCGTGGACGCCATCAACACCGATTACCCGGATCGGATGTTGAAGATTTTGAGCAA
>DAORUN010000092.1:11247-13641 GCA_035433205.1 Thermoflexales bacterium
CGGGTTAAAAACGCCGATATTAACCCGCGGGTGGGTTTCCTAACCAACCCCCAACCCCTATCTTCCAACCCCCAACTCCTCAATCCAATATTTTGATCCAGTCTCGGTGCGGCGCAAATTGCTTTCTTCCACCAACGCGCGGCGCAGCGTGACCGCATCCACCCCAAAGCGGCCCTGACTGGGTTTCACCCAGCGGTCAATCAATTGCGTGGCCTCTTTTTCGGTGTAACTTTTGCCCGTCTCAAATTTGGTGATGAGATATGCGAGGACGAGTTTTTGCTCCTTGAGCTTGGTGGAGAAATGCGCCACGCGGCCCTCCTCATCCAAAAACGGGCGCAGGGCGATGGGATACGCGGCCAGCGCCGTGTTCCGCGCGGTTTGCGCCTTTTGCTGGCTCAGGCTGGCTTGCGCGGTGTTTGCATCCAGCAATTGGCGCAACTTCTCGGTCAGTTCGTTTAAGCCATCCGGGTTCAACCGATACCACTTGTTCGTATCCCCGGCGCGGCGTTCATCCACAAAACCAGCGCCTACAAGCTGTTTAAGATGACGCGAGACATTGGGCTGGCTCACGTCCATCTGCGCCAAAATATCCTGGCCGCGCAATTCGCCGCCCGCTGCCAAAATTTGCAAAAGATGCAGGCGGGTGTCATCGGCCAGGGCGGTCAGCGGGCCAAGCGCCTCGGCGCGGGTGATGGGAGACTGGCGCAGCATGGCGGCGTCAAACCGAGCGAACACCCAGGCCGTGTCTGGCGACCCGAAGCGATCTACAAACAGCCGCGTGTGCGGCGAGAGCGCAAGCACAATCTTTTGTGCGCCTTCCAGTTGGGCCAGCGCCCAATCGGGCAGGGGTTGTTTGGTGATGGCTCGCGCCACATCCGCGGCGTTGCCCTCTGGCGCGGCGGCGTGATGTTTCATCGCGCTCACCAACCCGCTTAGTTGGGTTTGTTTGCGCGCCCACTCTGCTTGCACATGGCTTTGCCACAAGTCGCGCAGGTGCGCCACCAGCATGGCTCGCAATGCGCTGGCATCCTGCTCAAATGGCGCGGCTTCGCGGGCGAGGTCGGCGGGCAGGGCGGGCGGGCAGGCCCGCGCCAGCTCGCGCAGTTGCGCCGGGTGCGCCCGCGCGAGGGCGTCCAGATACGCGGGAAAGTCTGGCGCATCTTTAACCGCCAGCAGCGCGTTGCCAAAGCGTTGAAACACCAATCGGTTGCGCAGTTTTTGCGCCTCGGCAAGTTGCGCGGCGGTTTGAGCCACCCACGCATCTGCGCCGCGCGCCAACGCCCCGCCGTTCAGCAGCGCCATGCTGAGCAAGGCGTTGCGGGCTGGCTCCAGCGAGAAGGTCACGCTCACAGGCGCGTTATTTGTGGCAGAGAAGGCGAATGATGTCATTGAATATCCTTTTATGCGTATTTGCGAATAAAAGGATAAATCAATTTTCCCCGATTGTCAAGAGGCGGCTGTTTTGTTGCGCGGTTTTAAATGCCAATTTCGATCTTTGATTAATAGCGCCAGCGGCACAAGGCTGAGAAGCAGCGAGAAGAAATCCGGCCAGCCAAACTCATCGGTGATGGAGAAGAATGTAAGAAGGCCGATTTCCCTTGCGTTTGGGCTTGGCGCGTTGTGGATTTCCGTTTGCGCGAAAATGACAACCCATTTGTTGGCCTGCTACTCCGCATTTATTCAAAATTTATCAATCGTGATAATCTCCGACATAGAATTCAACTTGAATGTTGTCGGGGTCACGAAAACACACATAATCGCTTTGCCCATCTGGGTCAAATTCAATTCCAGCAGTAGAGATTCCTAACTCTTTCAATGTACCCATTAAATCGTTGAGTTGTTGATGTGACTCAACTGCAAACCCAACGTGGTCAAGCCCCAACCTGTTTTCATCAAAACGGTCATTGGGTAATACTTGCTTTGGCGGACGTTGAAAACACAATAAGAAATTTCCGCAAGAAATCCATCGAACTTGCGGATTTTCACGAGAGGCTTTTACACCGAGAATTTTTTCATAAAACTCGGCGGATTTATTCGGGTCGGAAACTGTCAAAACAATATGGTGAACACCACGAATTTGTAAGGCCATTGAAACACTCTCTTTTTGAGGAAATTACATTGAATAACCCAGAAGCAGCTATAAGAACTTATTGAATTTTTTTTAGACTAAATTAACAACGGTCTTTAGCGAAACAGAAAGGCTTACTATATTTTGCACGAAGCCGTCCAACAATTATTACACCGCACCCACAATATAAGCGTCAAAATACGAGGGGTTAAACCGCCACCTCAAAAAAAAGCAGGTCTTGTGCACCACTGCCCAAGACCTGCTTTTTTACTTCTCTTCTCTTATTTCTTTCAGCCCACAACTTCAATGTTGTCGCGTCCGCCGTA
>DAORUN010000093.1:0-2668 GCA_035433205.1 Thermoflexales bacterium
AAAATTTCCGCACGAGGAAACTGAAACCCTCATCCTGTCTTGGAATCGGGGTGGGCAGTCTGGGCAAAATCTAAAATTTCCGCACGAGGAAACTGAAACTTTCACTCTCGCAGATATGTTTCGGGCGGGATGGCAGGCAAAATCTAAAATTTCCGCACGAGGAAACTGAAACGCGTGATAAATCGCCCGCTCCAAAACCCGATGCGTTTGGGCAAAATCTAAAATTTCCGCACGAGGAAACTGGTGATCTCAAGCAAGGCGAGCACCTGACTGTGGCTCAGGAGGCCTAAATGACGACTCTTTGTAAGAGGGGACAAGAGCTTGCCCCCAACCCCTAGCCCCTAACCCCTAACCCCAAAAAATCACCGCGCATACAACCGCGCATACGCCGCGTAATTGGCCGTGATCTTTTGCACATAGCTGCTGGTCTCGCGGAAAGAGATGATCCCCGCGAACACATCGTAATCATCGCCAGCGCGGTCTTGCCAAATGGCCGCGCTGCCCGGGCCGCCGTTATACGCGGCCAGCGCAGAGAACCAATCGCCAAACGTTTTGCGCTGGCGGCTCATGTAATACAACCCAAACCGCGCGCTCACCAGCGGGCGTTGCAGGTCGCCGGTCTCGTAATTGGGCGGCCAGCCCAGTTGCGCCGCAATCTCCTTCCCGGTAGATGGGATGACCTGAAACAAGCCATTGGCCGCCGCGCCAGACTCGGCAAACGGCTCAAACAAACTCTCTTGGCGCACCAGCGAGAACGCCAGCAGCGGGTCAACCCCAAACTCCCTGGCGTAGGCAGAAATCAAGCCGCCGTAATACGCCGGATACACCATCCGCCCCAGAAAGGGCGGGGCGCTGGTGGCGGCCCGCGCCAGCGCGTCTGCTGCGCTAATGGACAAGCGGAAGGCGCCCAGCCCGCGAAAATGCAGCGCCAACTGCCAAAGCGAGAGCGGGTCGCGGGCGTTGGCGTTCAGCAAACTCTGAAACTCCGCCATCGCCTCTGGCTTAAACCCCAGTCGCCAAAGTTCATTGCCTTGCGCAAAACGCGCGTCTTGGCGGATGGCCGCCCCGACCGCCGAGACATTCACCGTGTCCGAGATGCCCAGCCAGCCGCGCAGCCACGTCTCGGCCTCGGCTTTGCCTTCGTCGCTGGGCAGGCACACAAACACAAAATCATCGCGGCAGGTCTCGGCCAGCGCGTTGTCCTTCAAAGCCAGCGTTCGGCTGAGGGGTGGGGCGGCGGGGTTAAGCAGCAACTCGGCGGCGCGTTCGCTCTCGTAACTTTCTGGCAGCGCCGCCGCCAGCGCGGTCAGCGTGCGCGTGTATGCCCCATCCCCTGTGCCGATTTGCGCCTTGGCCTGCCACAACTTGGCCGCGCCCGTATACGCGCCATTCGCATAGGCATTTTGTAGTTGCGTCGTCGTGCTGATCGTCTCGGCAAATTTGCCCAGCCGATATTGCAAAAACGCGGCGCGCAAAAGCATTTCATCGGCCCCATCCGCCGCGGGGAATTGTTTTTGGGCGGCCAAATACGCCGCCGCCGCGCGCTCCATCTGCCCGGCGTTTTCTAACGTGCGGGCTGCTTTTTGGGCGGCCTGGGCAGATGTGATCGAGCCGGGCGCGGCTTTTTGCAACGCGGCGTAGGCGGCCAGCGCGCCATCAATATCACTCAGCCGCGCCAAATACTCGCCTTTTTTCAGCGCGGCATCCGCAAAACGCGGGGCCGCCGCGCCCTCTGCAATAATTTGGTTGAGGTTGCGCAGCGCGCCGGTGGAATCGCCCAGCGCGATGTAATTTTGGGCCGCCCACCAGCGGATCTCGTTGAGTTTGGCCGGGGTTTGGTTGCCCGGCTCCGCGATGGCGCGGGCAAAGGCTTGTTGCGCGGCGGCATACGCCTCGTTGTGAAAATCCACAATCCCGCGCCCGGTCTCATCTACCGGCTGCCCGGCCTGCACCAACGCGTTGAGCGCGGCAAAAGCCGCTGGGCTGGTGGGGTCTTGGGCCATCGTCTCGCGCATGCGGGCATAGGCTTGCGGAAGGCTGCCTGCCCCCTGCATGGTTTGGGCGCTGGCCCACAAAATGCGGGCGCGGTATGCAGGAATTTTTGCCACGTCCAAAATTGCCTCGTATTGGGCCAGCGCGGCGGGGGTGTTGCCGTTCATTTGATGGGCCAGCGCCAGTTTTTCGCGGTATCCCACCTGCATGTTCACGTTTAACGCGCTCGCCACCGCGTTCGAGAGCGGCAACAATGCCGAGATGGGCTGATTGAGGGCTAAATGCGCGTCGCCCAGCCACACGTTCAGGGTGGGTGACATGGCTGTGCCAGCCGCCAGCGCCTCTTGAAAAAGCGGGATCGCGCCGGTTGGGTCGCCATCCACCTGCGCCATGCGCCCCAAAATAATTTTGGCGTCTTGGCCGATGGCGCTTGTGAGGGCGGTGAGCGCCTGCAAATGGCGTTCTGCGCTGGCGTGGTCACCCATGTCTCGCAGAGATTTTGCCAATTCCAGCCGCGCTTTTTGGGCTTGTTCGCTGGCGGCGGGCAAAAAGGGCAACGCCGCCGAGTAAAACTGGGTCGCGCTCAGGTCATCGCCCAGCCAGCGGGCTTTGGCGGCATCGGCCAGAAGCTTGACTGGGTCGGGCGTGGGGGTGGGGGTGGGCGTTGGCGCGGGCG
>DAORUN010000093.1:2768-6014 GCA_035433205.1 Thermoflexales bacterium
GGCGCGGGCGGCTGGGTGGGCGTGCCCGCGAACACAAACGTCACTGGCGCGGGAATGCTTTGCGCCGGGTTTGCATCCGGGCGGCTGCATGCGGCCAAGGCAAGGCAAATCAGCGCGGCAAGGGTGTGTTTCCACATCTTCCGCGCAGTCTAGCGTATTAGGTATTGGGTATTGGGTATTGGGCAGAAATGGCTAAGCTAATGTGCGTTTTGGATAATGGCATCCTTCGACTGCTCCTGCTCGTTCCTCGCAGTCGCGCTCAGGATGAACGGAATGGGTCTAACCGCGCAGGTTGGCCTGTGAGATTTTGGCAAAGATGGATTTTGCAGGCCAACCTGCGAGGTTGATTCAATTCGTAACTAGACTTGCGCGAAGCCGAGTTAATTTTGTGAAAATGATTAAATAAACCGAAGGTTTAGGCGTAAGGGCGAGGCATGCCTCGCCCTTACCGCGCCATTCCTCGTAAAGGGAGTTTTTGCGTAAGCCCAGTCGTAATTCGTAATTCGTAATTTGTAATTGCCTTCACCCCCCAATTTCACTCATAATGCGGTTGAGCGGGATCACGCCATCAGACAAACTGTGGCCCCAGGGTTTTGTCCAGATGGAGGCGCGCATGAGTTCGGCCAGGTCGGCCTCGGATGCGCCGCGCCGGAGCGGGGTTTTGAGATCCAGCTCACCGTCTTTGAGCAGGCACAAGCGCAGGGTGCCATCGGCCGTGAGCCGCACGCGGTTGCAGTTGGCGCAAAACGGCGCAGAAACCGGGCTGATGAACCCCAGCGTGCCCGCCGCGCCCGGAATGCGATACATTTGCGCCTCGCCATCCAGCTTGCCGCCGTTCTCCAAAATCAGCTTGCCGTAATGCGCCTCCAACCGCTCAATCATGTGGGCGGTGGTGATGATGCTGGCCTGCTGGAACTCGGCCACATCCGCAAACGGCATGACTTCAATAAAGCGGAACTGCCAGTCTTTGTTCAGGGTCAGCCCGGCCAGCGGGATGAGGTCTTGCTCGTTGAAATCTTTGAGCACAACCGCGTTCAGCTTGACCGGCGTAAGCCCCGCGTCCTCGGCGGCCTGAATGCCAGCCAGAACGTCTTCCACCTTGCCCCAGCGGGTGATGCGTTTGTAGCGGGCGGGGTCCAGCGAGTCTATGCTCACGTTCACCCGGTCAAGGCCCGCTTGTTTGAGCGGCGCGGCCAGCTTGGCCAGCCGCAGGCCGTTGGTGGTCATGGCGATCTCGCGGGTGTTGGGCAGGGCGCGAATTTCTTTTACGATGTCAATCAATGATGGGCGCACGGTGGGTTCGCCGCCGGTCAGCCGGTATTTGTCGAACCCCAGCAAAGAGGTGGCCCGCAAAACTTTGACCATCTCGTCGTCGCTCAAAAGCTCATCGTTTGGGCGGAACACCATTTGCTCTGGCATGCAATACACGCAGCGCAAATTGCACTTATCTGTGAGCGAGACGCGCAAATAATTAATGCGCCGGCCAAAAGAATCCAGCGTTTTTTGCGGGTTGATGGGTTGGGCGACGGGCGCGGCGGCCATCCCCTTGTGCTGCGTGGCGTGTTCCAAAACTTGCATCTTCGCAGAGATTATACGAGCCTAATGTGTGCGGGAGATGAGTACAAACAGGATTGTTAGGATTGTTGGTTATTGGTTATATGGTTAACGGAATACGATACACTCGTTGCACATTAACCAATAACCAATAACCAACACATGAGCGATTACAGTTTCTCGATTGAGATGGATGTGCGCGATTACGAGTGCGATTTGCAGGGCATCGTGAATCATGCGCGGTATTTGCATTACTTTGAGCACGCCCGCCATCAAATGTTGCTGGACCTGGGCATGGATTTTGCCGATCTGACCGCCAGAGGCGTTTTTCTGGTGGTGTTTCGGGTGGAGGCCGATTACCGTGTGCCGCTCAAAAGCGGCGACCGGTTTGTCGTGCGTTCCTGGCTGGAGCGCATGTCCAAGCTGCGGTTTGTCGTCAACCAGGAAATTCTGCGCCAGCCGGATGGCGCCTCGTGCGTCAAAGCCAAGATCATCGCCACGAGCATCTCGCGCGAGGGTCGCCCCATCTTTGTGCCAGAGATTTTTGAGTTGATGGAAAAGAACGCAATTTGATGGTTGATGGTTATTGGTTGATGAACTTTGGCTAACACCCGCTGCTCATCAACCAATAACCATCAACCAATAATTTCATTTCGCCGCAGCTTTCTTGTTCTTCCGCATCCGCCGGATGACCCACACAAGCGCGATCACCGGAAGCGCCATCAACACCAGCACGGGCAGGGCGACGATGATGAGCCAAATGGCGATGTTGACCAGCGTTTGCAAAGCCTTCACCAGCGTCTCTAGAGCTTGCTTGGCTACGCCATCGGGCCGCCAGCCAGCCACCTGCACGGGTTGCGCCAATGCATCGGGCACAAGCGTGAGCGAGATGGTGGACATGGCCGCGCTGCGCTCGTAAAACTGCATTCGGCCTTTCACCTGTTCAATTTGTCCGCGAATGTTGGTGAGTTGCTCATAGACTTTGAGCACATCGGTGGTATCGGTCGCGCCATCCATAATCTTGCGGAGTTGCGCTTCCGCCGCCTCTAGGTTTTTGAGCCGCGAGCTAAGGTCAACGTAATCGGCGGTCACATCCTGCCCGCTCACGTTTTCATCGCGCAAATCGCCCTGCGTTTTTATTTGGCTCAACACCTCGTCCAATTTCTCGGATGGAACTTTGAGCTGAACGGACGCGCGAGTCCCTTCGGCCAGTTTGGTGGTGTTGGTCGTGTTCACGTAGCCACCCGCGTCTGTGGCAATTTTGGCGATGGCGTTTAGGCTGGCGGCGCTGTCTTTCACAATCAAAGTCAACGTCGCATTGCGGATGATCAGCCGCGGGTTTGGGTCGGTTTGGGGCACACTCGCCTCGGTGGTGCTGGCGCCTCCGCGCTTGGCATTATCGGTGGCGGGCAGGGCAGGCGCGGGCGCGGCAATTGGCCCGGCGTTGCTCATCTGACTCGCCCCGCTGCACGCCGTCAGCAGCCCCATCAGGCCGATGGATATTCCGGTAATAAAAAACTTTTTCGCGTTCATGAATCCTCCTCTGGGTTTACTTTACACCCGTAATGCTAAATTTGCACGGCCTTTTTGGCTTGACAATTTTCTGATATTTTGATGACAGTTTGTGTGCCGCCGCCGCCACCGGATGAAATCCGGCGGCTAATCAAAAAGGAAACCCGCGCAGGCGGGTTT
>DAORUN010000093.1:6114-13521 GCA_035433205.1 Thermoflexales bacterium
GGATGAAATCCGGCGGCTAATCAAAAAGGAAACCCACGCAGGCGGGTTTTCCAACACGTAGGCGGCGGATTTTATCCGCTGCCGGTGGAACGCACGATGACAAACGTTGAGTGGGTAAATAACGCTCAGGCCCGCCGCCGCCACCGGATTTCATCCGCTGCCGGTGGAACGCGCGGCGACAAACTTTGTGTGCCGCCGCCGCCGAATAATTCCCACCTGATGCCAAAAATCTTTCTGCTTTGCACTTTTGGTTTTGCACCTTATAATCCCATGCGACAAAATGATAGAAGGAGATAACACATGGCTTCGCTTATAGACAAGATTAATACGCTTATCAAGGCCAACCTGCACGCAATGGTGGATCAGGCCCTCAAGCAAAACTCGCTGGCGGTGATTGACCAATACATCCGCGATGTGGACAACAACCTGAACGCGTTGGAAGACGCGACCGTGACCGTTGGCGGGCAGGTCAAAACGCTTCAACGCAAGCTGGATGATTTCACCGGGCAGGAAGCGGAGCTGGACAAGAACATTGACATCTTTTTGCGCCAGGGCAAAGATGATTTGGCCCGCGCGGCGCAGGCCAAGATGAACTCGGTCAAGAGCCTGAAAGACACATACGCCAGGCAGTTGGAAACGCAGAAAAACGAATACGAGTCGCTCAAGAGCGCCCGCATCAAGCTGCAATCCAAACTGGTCACCATTCGCCAGCAGCGCGATGAAATGCAGCATTTGCTGGAACTGGCCAAGGCCAAAGAAATTACCAACAAGGCCATGAAGAGCCTGAACGATTTGGCCGGGGCGGGCGATCAGGATATTGCGCGGCTGGCCGATGGCATCCGCGAGAAGCTGGATCAGGAAAGCGCCCGCGCCGAGATCGCGGCCAGCAATCTGGATCAGCAGATGGATGACGTTCTTGGCAAAGGCGAGTTGGACGCGCAACTTGAGGAGCGCAAAGCGCGGCTCGGAATTAAAAATTAATTACGAATTACGAGCGAAGTAATTTGTAATTCGTAATTGAGATGAATTTCTCTCGGTTTCGAGAGCGGTTCGCGGGCAGGCGAGGGCAGGGCGCGCAAGCGCAACCCGCGTCTGCGCCCGCGAGCGCTGGCGCGCCCAATCCTCATCCGCCAGAGCAGGGCAGTTGGCAGGCGCTGGCTGGTTTGGCAGATGGCTATTTGGCGCGCATGGAACCCCGCGCCAAACAAACGCCCGCATTGGCTGGGCAGGCGCAGGAATACGCCAAAACTTTGTCCGAGTTGGCAACTTCGCTGGATGAAGCGATGGATGACAAAACCGCCTTGCGCTTTTTTGAGACCCTCGGCGATTTGGGCGTTCTTTGTTCGCGGGTGATGATGCAAGCCGAGTGAGAATTGCTTGCGCTTCTCGCCAAAGACGTGTTAATGCGATAAAAAACGAGAGCCAAATGTGCGCACACTTGGCTCTCGTTTTATTTTGCCTAAACCGCGCTAATACAGCTTAACCAGCGCTTCGGCGTTTAGCACGCTCCCGCCCGCTGCGCCGCGCAACGTGTTGTGCGAGAGCGTCACATACTTCACCCCGCAATTTCCAAACAGCGGCTCTGGGCGCACCCGCCCAACGATGGCGCTCATCCCGCCGCCGGTCATGCGGTCGCGGCGCGGTTGAGGCCGGTCTGCCTCCTCGCGTACAACCACGGGTTGCGCGGGCGCGGTGGGCAAACCAGCCACCGCATCCACCCGCCACTCGTTCATCACGCGGGCGCATTCCTCTGGCGTGGCCGGTGTGGCCAACTCCACCGACATGGTGACGATGTGGCCGTCTATCACCGGGACGCGGTTGCAATGGGCGCTCAAGTCAAACACGGCGTCATCAATTTTGCCCGCGCCAAAGGTGTAGCTGCCCAGCAGTTTGCGGGCCTCGGCTTGCAATTTATCTTCCTCGCCCTTGATGAATGGGATCACGTTGTCAATCAGATCCAGCGAGGGCACGCCCGGATAGCCCGCGCCGCTGGCCGCTTGCAGACTCACGGCAAACACGCGCCGAACACCAAACGCCTCGTGCAGGGGCTTTAGGCTCATGGCGGGGCCGCTCACCGTGCAGTTGGTGTTGCATATAATCCCGCCGCTCCATTTGCGCAGGCGCTGCTGATCTTTCAGCATCACCAAATGCTCGTGGTTGATCTCGGTGATGACCAGTGGGACATCGGCGGCCATGCGGTATTTGCTGGCATTGCTAAACACAATCAAGCCCGCGCGGGCGCACTCTGGCTCGGCGGCCTCGGCGTTCTCGTTGGGCAGGGCGCTAAACACAAATTGTATTTTGTCGTCCTCTTTGGTGATGGCCTCTGCGGTGGTGGGAAGCAGCTTCATCCCGCCAATGCTGGCAGGCATTTCCGAATCCAGCACCCACTTGGCGGCCTCGGCGTATGTTTTGCCCTCGCTGCGGTCGCTGGCCGTGAGCGCGGCCAGTTCAAAAAAGGGATGGTTTGCCAGCAGTTGAATAAATCGCTGGCCCACCGCGCCGGTTGCGCCCATCACGGCTACTTTGATTTTGTTCATTTTTCTCCGTTGTTCTCAGCGCCCCGGCCGCTCAAAGCGACCAGGGCGCTTCTTAAATAAAAAAACGCCGCCCTGTGGTTCAGGACGGCGCTGCTTTAACTGCGTTGAAATGGCGCGACTACCTGAACCGCACTTCGGTTGCGGTGGTGGTTGTAGTCGTAGTCATTTCACTTAATTTCACAAACGCAAGTTTAGCATAGCCCAGACGATGATTCTGACCGACCAATGATTGCCTGACTCAATGACGCGCTTTGTCCATCGTTTTGTTTGTTGCGAAACCTTAATCACCGTCCAACCGAATTTTTACAAATGCGGCGTATAACAAAAGCGTGTGGCAAGTCATGAATCACAGTGACGGACACAAAATCCAAAAGACTTTGTGTTGTGGTTCAAGGACCTCCTTTTGGCAGAGGGATACGGCCGATCCTCCCCTTCACGACCGTATCCCACCCCTTTTTTATGAGAACGCAGGCATGAACGCGCGCGCAACCAACCACGAAAACCAACAAAATGTGAGATATTTATCTCTGGAGGAAAATCTCAATGAACAAAACCAAATTTTTTAGCGTAGCTGCGGCGATGTCGCTTTTAGTTGCCACATTTGGCGCGGCGGCCCCAGCGTTTGCCAGCCAGTCTCCCATCAACCAGGTGAACCAAGTTGGCGTGGAGCGCGGCGTGCTGGTGGTGCGCGTAGAAAAAAGCAGCCCGGCGGCCAAGTCTGGCCTGCGCCGCGGCGACATCATTCTGAGCGTGAACGGCAAAATAACCGACACCCTTCAGCAATTTAACGATGTGCTGGCCGCGGTCAAGCCCGGCGCAAAAATCCGCGTGATTTTTATGCGCGGAAACAGCCGCTTGAACTACTCGCTCGTCACCGGCGATTCCGAGGGTAAGCCAACATTTGGCGTCACCTTGTATGCCGATCTGCCAACCCAGGGCATTCCACCCAACGAGGTGCCGCCAGTGATTGTGCCGCTCCCCGCCGTCACCCCAGCGCCGGTCGTAACACCCAGCAAGTCTGTGTCGCCCACGTTGCCCGCGCCAGTTGTAACCGCCACCAGCGAGATGACCAGCGGCGTCCCGCTCACAGGCGCGATGGTTATGCAAGTGGTCACAGACAGCGCCGCATCCAAAGCCGGCCTGCTGGTGAACGATGTAATTTTGGCCGTGAACGGCAAAACGGTGGATGCTCAGCACTCTCTGGCCGACCTCATTGGCGCGCAGAAACCGGGGGATAAGGTTAAATTGTCCATTCAGCGCGATGGCGCGATGAAAGACGTGACCGTGACCCTGGGCGAAAACCCGGATGACAAAACCAAACCCCGCCTTGGCGTGACCTATGTGCTGATGTCAGACGTCGCTGCTCCCGCGCCCGATGGCAACCGCCCGCGCAACCCGCGTCAGGCGCCCACCGCTGCGCCGCCGCAAGGGACGCCTGCGCCTATGCCTGCGCAAACGCCATCTGGCACAGAAACGGCTTCATCTGCGGTAGAAATTCGGCTCGTCACCCCGGGCAGCCCCGCCGAGAAAGCCGGGCTGAAAGTGGGCGACTTGATTCTCTCAATTGATGGAAAAGTTTTGCCCACCCCCGCCGATGTGGTGGATTACGTGACCAGCCACAAAGTTGGCGATACGCTCACGCTTTTGGTTCAGCGCAATGGCGCGACCGACCCCGTGAAAGTGCCGGTTACGCTGGCCGCCAACGCCAGCGGCGCGCCTTTCATGGGTGTGCAAATTGCCCAGCCAAGAACACCGTAAGACAATTACGAATTACGAATTGGCAATTTGCTCATTCGTAATTCGTAATTCGTAATTCGTAATTCGTAATTTGTAATTTGTAATTTGTAATTGAGATGCGTTTCCTCTCCATTCGCTGGCGGATTGTGCTGAGCTACGTGCTGCTCACCGCGCTCACGGTGAGCGTGATTGGCGCGGTGGCTTTGGCATTGGTGCAGCGCAATCTGGATGCGCAGGAACGCGAATTTTTGACCGCAAACGCGCAGGTGGTGGCCAAACAGGCCGCCAACCTGATGCGCCCGCTCAACCAATCCAGCCTGCAAGGATTGGTTGACACCTCGGCTTTTCTTGGCTCCTCGCAGGTGCGCATCAAAGACACAACCGGCGCGGTGCTGGCCGATTCCGGTTCTAAAGTGGCCGACCGCATGTTGTGGATTGCCTCTGCGCCGGGGTTAAACGCCATTGCCGACAGGCCGGTGGTGGCGTTCGGTTTTCTCACCCCGCTAGAGGGCAAATCGGCCTTGAGCGAGATGGATGCGCGAATGCTGCGCTTTTTGTTCCCCAATGCGCGCTTCACCGTGATGGAGCGGCAATCGCGGGCGATGGGTGACCGGATTGGGATTGGCAAGCAGACCAGCTCATACAGCGATCTGATTGTGGACAGCGCGGATGAGGACGCACCTGCCTCGTCTGGCGAACTCAGGCTGGTGAGCGCGCCCATCATGGTGGGTGCGCAACCCATCGGCACGGTTGAGTTGATGAGCAATGTGAGCTATGCATCTGCCGCGCTGGCCACCGCCGGCAACGCCTTTTTGGCGGCGGCGCTGGGCGCAACCGCGCTGGCGGTGGTGATTGGTCTTGGTGTGAGCAGCAGCCTGACCGCCCCGCTTCAAAAGCTGGCGGGCGCGGCTCAACGCATGGCGCATGGGGATATGGCCGCCCGCGCCCCCGCGCCGCACAACCCGCCCCGCAACGAGGTGGATCAGCTTGGGCTGGAATTTAATGACATGGCCGATGAGCTGGAGACCAGCTTTCACCAGCTTTCGGCAGAGCGTGATGCGCTGCGCAATTTCATCACCGATGCCTCGCACGAGCTGCGCACGCCCATCACCGCGCTGCGCATGTCTAACGAGTTGCTGCAAGGCCCGGCGGGCGAGAACTCGGCCGAACGCGCCGAGTTTTTGGCGCAAAACGAGGCGCAACTGGCGCGGCTGCAATGGATCACCACCAACCTGCTTGACCTTTCGCGGTTTGATGCAGGATTGATGACATTGGACAAAGCGCCGCAAGATGTGAGCGATTTGCTGCACTCGGCGGCCAGCGGGTTTGCGTTGCGGGCGCAAAAAGCGGGGGTGCGGTTGGATGTGGCCGAGCCGGATCAACCCATCCGCCTGAATTGTGACCGCGCCCGGATGGAGATGGCCCTGACCAACCTGATTGACAACGCGCTCAAGTTCACGCCCGCCGGCGGTTCCATCATTCTGAGAGCTGAGCGCGGCGAAAAAGCCATCCAGCTTAGCGTGTGTGATACTGGAAAAGGCATCCCCGAGAAAGATTTGCCCCATGTGTTTGAGCGGTTTTATCGCGCTCAAAACGCCAGCGCACCCGGCAGCGGGCTGGGTTTGGCGATTGTCAAGAGCATTGCTCAGGCGCATGGCGGTTCGGTCTCCGCGAAGAGTGAAATTGGCAAAGGCAGTTGCTTTGTCGTGGAATTGCCTCTCGTAGCCTGACAAGGGTGACAAGCAGGCGCACGTGATGTGTGACTCGTAAGGGTTCACCTTGCGCGTGCGGCTTTACATCCTGCATTTTTCAAAGGAGTTTTATCATGCCAAAACAGGGCATTATCATGAATCGCGCCAAGCGGATTGGTCTGGTGGCGCACGACAACAAAAAGAAAGATTTGCTGGAATGGGCAAAGTTCAACCGCGTTTTGCTCAGCCATCATATTTTGTATGCCACCGGAACCACCGGCGCTATTTTAGAGAGCCAGTTGGGGCTGTCTGTGAACGCGCTGCAAAGCGGCCCGCTGGGCGGCGATCAGCAAATTGGCGCAATGATCGTTGACCGCGAGATTGACTTTCTTATTTTCTTTTGGGATCCGCTGGAGCCAATGCCCCACGACCCCGATGTGAAGGCATTGCTGCGCATCGCGCTGGTGTGGAACATCCCCATCGCCTGCAACCGCTCATCGGCAGATTTTATGATTTCATCGCCGCTGATGGATCGCCAATACACCCGCCGCGTGCCAGATTACGAGGGATATCGCACCCGCAAAATTGACCTGCCTGCCCAAATCGCAGAGGAAGCCATTGAGGAAGCGGAAGAACTGACGACTGGCAATTAGACGGGCGTTTATAAAACCAGCGCTTTTGCAAAAGACCCGTTAAACCCGCGCGTGTCTTTTGCAAACAAAAGCGAGTTGTAAATCGCTTCCTCGGTCGCCTCATTCACCGCTTGAAATAACGGGGACATGGCATCGTTGGGCAGCTCAGCGGTCAGACCGCTGGCGCTTTTACGCCGCACGTCCTCTGCGACCGAGAAAGCGATGGCGTAATCGCCGCTGCCATTGCTAAACGATGCGCCTGTGCGGGCCATGCCCGCAAACGCCCGCCGCGCCACGCGCTTCAAATTGCGGTCAGAGAGCGGCGCGTTTGTGGCGATGACGATGATGATGGAGCCGTATTCTGCGGGGGGCAGATCGCTCGCTGGCCCACCGCCGACCCCTCCCAAAAGGAGAGGAGATAAGATGCCGCCAAAATTGCTTTGCACCAGAACACCCAGCGTGCAGCCATCGGGCAACACGCGCGAAGACGTGCCGATGCCGCCTTTGAGGCCAAAAGCCATTGTGCCGGTGCCCGCGCCCACGCAGCCCTGCGCCACCGCGCCCGCGCGGGCGGCCTCAAGCGCCATCTGGTGGTGGCGCACGGTGAGGGCGCGTTTGCGGATGTCGTTGAGCACGCCATCGTTTGTTTCGCCCACCAGCGGATTCACCGAGCGAACTTCCTCGTTGCCGGGCTGGGCCAATGTCCAATCTATGATCGCCTCGGCGGCGCGGGGAACGCACAAGGTGTTTGTGAGCAAGATGGGTGTCTCGATTTCGCCCAACTCATCCACCTGCGTAAAACCCATC
>DAORUN010000094.1:0-13257 GCA_035433205.1 Thermoflexales bacterium
GGTAAAGTTTGACCAGCGCGCGGATGAGATTGCTGCCCACAAACCCCGCGCCGCCCGTCACCAGTATGTTTTTGTATTGGTTCATGCAGATGGGATTATAAAAGACGGAATAAATTGTTTCCCAGCCTTTCGTCCGCTTACATAAACGCGCGTTTGACTTCCGTGAACGTTTGTTCTAGAATATTGCCAGATACAAACACTAAGGAGCATCAAAAAAAATGACACCCGCAAAAATTGGACATCTGGTTTACGGCGTTGACCAGAAAAACTTCGCGTTTTACAAAAATTTGCTCACTCATTTAGGCTGGAATGTGCTATACGATGTCCCAGAAATGCTGGGGATGGCCGAGCCATCTGGCGCGAGCATTTGGTTTGGCCCGGCCCCCAAAAATAATAAAAACGACTACGACGCCCCCGGCCTCAACCACCTCGGCCTGCATGTGGACTCCATCGCCGCGGTAGATGCGGCCGTGACGTGCATCAAAGAACTCGGCGCGGCCCCGCTGTTCGAGACGCCCCGCCATCGCCCCGAGTTCAGCGGCCCAGACAGCACGTATTACCAGGTGATGTTCGAATCGCCCGACCGCATTTTGTTTGAGGTGGTGTACATTGGGCCAAAAGGCAATTGAGCCGGGCTTGCGCAGGAACATGATGGGTGAGACGCAGGATTTTGCGTCTCACCCCTGCCATTAAAATATCCTCTCTGGTTAACTTCTTATTCAACATATCTCGCCTGGCGTTTAAAATTCGCCAAAGCCGCGTGGCTCGCATGGCTGGGCTGATGGCGCTGGGGCTGTGCTTCATCGCCATTTCTTTGGCGCGGCCCGGAAACGATGAGCCAAAAGCCATCCTGAACGTGAGCATTCGCCAGGTGAGCGCGACCACGCTAAACCAATTTGTGCGCGTCACCGGCGTGCTGGATGTGGCGCATCCTTACCAGACCAAATTTGACCTGGGGCCAATTACGTTGCGCGGCAGCCGCTACTTCCGCATGGCCGAGCCGGGCAGCCCAGATGCAATTTGGGTGGCCGATGAAAGTTTGCCCGCCGACGCGCTGAGCAGCGCGGCGATCACGCTTGTTGGCGAGATGGTGGAAGGGGCGGGCCAGCAACCCGGCATGTATTTGCAGGTCGGCCAGCCGCCCAACACGCGGCTCATCAACACATTGGCGCGGGTGGGGATGGCGCTGGGGGCGCTCATCGCGCTGGCATTTTTGGCGATGGCGCTCATGGAGCGGGCGCACTTTGCCTTTAGCGTTTCTCTTGCGCCAAGCGCAAACCCCGCCGCGCCAGAGTTGCTTTGGTTTGGCGAGGTGGGCCGCACCCGCGCTGGCCCGGTTGTGCGCGAGGCGCCCGCCCGCCTGAGCGCCATCCGCCACGAAGCCATAATTGAGGGCGCGGGCGACCCACCCGCATGGCAAACGCCAATTCACCGCCTGACCGAGGCCCGGCTGTGCGCCATCGCCACCCGCTTTGGCGCGTTGCCTGCCGCCCGCCTCACCTACCAGGATGCCGCTGGTTTGACCCGCCGCGCGGCGCTGGCCGCCAACTCGCCTGCCGCGCTTAATACCGCGCTGGAGGTTTTGCGGCACGTTGGAATGTAGAATGTTGAGGCGATTGCGAAAATACACGAACTTTGCCTGACCCGGAAACCATGAAAATTTCAAAACCCCTCCCCGGTGAATACGCCGAGTTTTACGCGGGCTATGTAAACCGCGTGATCAATGACGATGTGATGGCCGTGCTGTGCGACCAGCCCCGCGAACTGCGCGCATTGCTGGGCGATGTGAACGACCACGCCGCGCAAACCCGCCCAGATGAGGACGAATGGAGCATTAACGAAGTGATGGGCCATCTGAACGATGGCGAGCGCATCTTCGCGTATCGCGCGTTGCGCATTGCGCGGGGCGACCTCACCCCGCTGGCCTCGTTTGATCAGGATGCCTATATCTTGCCCGGCAAGTTCAACACCCGCTCGCTGGCTTCTTTGCTGGATGAATTTGAGAGCGCCCGCAACGCCACGCTGACGCTGGTGAACGCGCTGGATGATGACATGCTCTCGCGCGTTGGCACGGCCTCGCAAAACGCCATCAGCGCCCGTGCGCTGGTTTACATCATGGCCGGGCATGTGCATCATCACATGGAAAGTTTGAAGAACGTGTATTTGCGCCGGTGAGGTTTTGCCCCAGTCATGTCAGAGCAGGTTTTGCCCCCCGCGTTTGCGCTGCGCGATGTGACCCGCCGCTACCCGGGCCGGGCGCGGCCTGCGCTGGCGCTGGGCGGCGCGTTCAGCATTTCTCGCGGCGAGATGGTGGCCGTTGTTGGCCCCAGCGGCGCGGGCAAAAGCACTTTGCTCCGGCTGATGGCGCTCATCGAGCTGCCATCGTCTGGCGAGCTGGAGGTGTTTGGGGCGCGGGCAGATGCGAACACCATCCCCCCGTTAGAGGTGCGCCGCCGCGTGACGATGGTGTTCCAACGCCCGGCCTTGCAAAGCGCCACCGCCGCCGACAACGTGGCATTTGGCTTGCGCATTCGCGGGCAAAACGACCCGCAAAAAGTGTTGCGCGCGCTGGAAACGGTGCAGCTTGCGCATTTGGCGCGGGCGCATTCCCGCACGCTGTCTGGCGGCGAGGCGCAGCGGGTGGCGTTGGCGCGGGCCATGGCCATTCAACCCGATGCGCTTTTGCTGGATGAGCCAACGGCCAACCTCGACCCGTTCAACGTTGGGGTGATCGAGAGCGCCATCCGCCAGATGAACGAGCGGGACGGCACGACGATTGTGCTGGTCACGCACAACGTTTTTCAGGCGCGGCGGCTGGCGCACCGCTGTGTGTTTTTGCTGGATGGCGCAATCGTGGAGGAGGCCGAGACTGCGGCATTTTTCACCACGCCCCGCGACCCGCGCACAGCCGCCTTTGCGCGGGGCGAAATGGTGTGTTAAGCATATTGCACATGACAAACCCCAAAAACAATCTTCACGGCCTCATTCTGGCGGGCGGCAAAAGCGAGCGCATGGGCGCAGACAAAGGGCTGGTGCAATATCGCTCCAGGCCGCACCGCTTTTGGCTGGCCGATCTGCTCGCGCCGGTTTGCCAGCGCGCGTTTATCTCGGTGAATTCTGCGCAAGAAAAACTGGATGCCGAGCATTACGATTACGTTGTGGATGACCCAGCCTACGCGGACAACGGCCCCATCGGCGGGTTGATGACCGCGCACGGGGCGGGTGAATCGGCGTGGCTGGTTTTGTCTTGCGATTTGCCGTATTTTGATGGGGCGGCGCTGGCGGCGCTGCTGGCTGGCCGCGAGCCAAACCGGGCGGGCACGGCCTTCTTCAACCCAGACACCCATCAGCCAGAGCCGCTGGTGACAATTTACGAGCCAGCTTTTATGCGCGCGTTGCCCGGCGCATTTGCCGCGGGCGAGCGCTCGTTGCGCCGCCTGCTGGCGCGGGCAGACACAAAACTCATCCGCGAGTATGACCCGCGCTGGATTGTGAGCGCCAACACGCCCGCCGCGCGGGATGAGGCGTTGCGAATGCTGGCAAAATCGCAGGGGCGTTAATGGGTTTATAACCGGGTTTACGCAAAACAGGGTTAATCTCTTGAAAGTGATGGAATAAATCGAAGGTTTAGTCGTAGGGCGAGGCACTGCCTCGCCCCTACGCGCCATTTCGTGCTTCAAGGGATTTCTTTGCCCAAATCCAGTTGTAATTCGTAATTGCTTTCGTCATGCTCATTCACTCACCCGGCCTGCTGGCCACCACCCAAGACATGGGGCGGGCGCATTTGGCGCATTTGGGTGTGCCGCAAAGCGGGGCGATGGATGTGTTTGCGGCGCAGGCAGCCAACATTCTGGTGGGCAACGCGCCGGGCGAAGCGGTGATTGAATTTTTGGGCGGCGGCGCGGTGGTTGAGTTTGACGCGCCCGCCGTGTTTGCCATCACTGGGGCAGGAGTGGGCGCAAGCGTGAACGGTGAGCCGCTGCCCGGCTGGGTGACCGCGCGGGCGGGGGCGGGGGCGCAGGTGAGCGTGACCGCGCGGGCGCGGGCGTATTTGGCCGTGTTGGGCGGGCTGGATGCGCCGCTGGCGCTGGGTTCGCGCAGCGTGTATGCGCCCGCGGGGCTGGGCCGCGCTCTGCAAGCCGGTGATGTTTTGAGCCCCCGAAACCCATCCCCAAAAATGGACGTGGCGCGGCTGGCGGGCCGCTGGTGGGATGGCGCATGCCGCCCCGCGTATGGCGACATCCCCGTTTTGCGCGTTTTGCCCGGCCCGCACGTGGGCCATTTTGCACCCGGCGTGTTGGATGGCTTTTGCGGCGCACCATACCGCGTGAGCGCCACATCCAACCGGATGGGGTTGCGGTTAGAGGGCGAGCCGTTGCGTCACGCGGGCGAGGCCAGCCTGCCCTCGCTGGGCGTGTTCCCCGGCGTGGTGCAGGTCCCGCCAGATGGCTTGCCCATCCTGCTGATGGCCGATGCGCAGACGACCGGCGGCTACCCCATTTTGGCGGCGGTGATCCAGGCCGACCTGTCGCTGGCCGCCCATCTTTTGCCGGGCGATGCGGTTCGGTTTGGGCTTGCAACCGAGGCGCAGGCGCTGGCCGCGTTGCGCCAAAACCAGCTCTGGCTGCGCGATGGGTTGCGCGAATGCGAAGGCGATGCGCTGGCCGCGCTGGCTTAAAAACGCGTGGCGGCATCTTTGCCAGGCTGCGCGTGCGCTATCATGCCACCTTCATGCAAAATACATCACGGGTTGAGGCGTTTATAAACCGGCTGGGTAATGGATTCCAGAAACACTGGCTGGGGGCCATCGTCACCGGGTTGTTTGTGTATTCGTTGCTGCCATTTGCCGCGCCGGTGTTGATGAAAGTTGGGTTGACCGGCCCCGCGCAATTGATTTACACCCCGTATAAGTTTGTGTGCCACACGCTGGGGTTTCGCTCGTTTTGGCTGTTTGGCCCGCAGCCGGTGTATTCGCGCGGCGATGACCCATCCGGCGGCGGAGATTTTCAGGTTTACTCTGGCATCAACCCCGCCGGGTTTACCGGGCAGTTGCAAGCGAGAGATTTTCAGGGCAGCGAGGCGATGGGCTACAAAACCGCCTTGTGCCAGCGCGATATTTTTATTTACTTTACGATGGCCCTGAACGGGCTGTTGTTTTCGTTTGTGCGCGGGCGCAAGCGGCTTTTGCCGTGGTGGCTGCTCATCGCCATTGGGGTCATCCCCGTTGGGCTGGATGGCTTCTCTCAAATGCTCAGCCAGCCGCCGTTTAACTTTATCCCATTCCGCGAAAGTGTGTGGCAGTTGCGGGCGCTCACCGGCGCGTTGTTCGGGTTTGGCATGGCCTGGCTGGTGTTCCCGCTGCTGGAAGAAACGATGAAGGGCGGACAATGAAGAAACGCGGCGCGGCTACAATCAGCCGCGCGTTTTAGCAAAGGAGCGCAACTATGATAGTTTTACACGAGACGATTTACACCGACACAAAAAATGTCACCCCGTTGGCTTATCTGGTGCGCCCGGATGATGACCGCGTGTACCCCGGCGTTGTTTTGATTCAGGAATGGTGGGGCGTTGAGCCGCACATCATGGAATTGGCAGAGCGGATGGCGCGCGAGGGTTTTGTGGTGATGGTGCCAGATTTGTATCACGGCAAAGTGTCTAACGAGCCGGATGACGCGCAAAAATTGGTGATGGCGCTGACATCTAACATGGAACGCGCCATTGGCGAGATTGTGCTGGCGTTGGAGTATTTGCGCAACAACGCCGGGGTGCAGCCCAAAAAGCTGGGGTTGATGGGTTTTTGCATGGGCGGGTATCTCACCTTCAAGACAGCCGAGCAATACCCGCATTTGGGGGCCATTTCGCCGTGGTATGGCGGGCGGTATAACCCATCGCCAGAAGATGTGGCAAAGATCAAAGCGCCCGTGCTGGCCGTGTATGGCGAGCTGGATCGCGGCATTCCGGTGGAGGGCGTGAGAAAGGTGGAGCAAATGTATAAGGACGCGGGCAAACCCGCCGAGTTTCACATCTACGCCAATGCCGGGCACGCCTTTTTGAACCCCACGCACGGCGCATATGTTGAAGGCCCCGCAAAAGATGCCTGGGCGCGCGCCATCCAGTTTTTTAAGAAAAATTTGGCGTAACTCCTTCGCATCCAAATTGGCGGCGTGGTGTTCTTAACTAAACAGCTAAATCCTAATAGGACATCATGAAAATCATCACAGATTGCGCCGCCGATATGAGCGCCGAAGAACTGAAAGAATTTAACATCGCTCAAGCTCCGTTGTTTATTCAATTTCCCGGTGAAGAAGTAAGCGCCGAGAATATCACCGCGGATGCGTTTTACAACCGGTTGGAGGCGATGCGTCCCGCCATCCCCACCACCGCCCAGCCCAGCCCAGCCCAGTTTGAGGAAATTTACCGCAAACTGCTGGAGACCGAGACCGACAAGCGCCTGCTGTCCATCCACATTTCATCTGGCCTGAGCGGGGTGATAAACGGGGCGCGGGTGGCCGCCAGCGATATTGGCGACCAGGCGCAGATCACGCTTTGGGATACGATGACGCTTTCGGGCGGCGAGCGTTTTCAGGTGCTGGCCGCGGCGCTGGCCGCGCGCAAGGGCAAAACGCTGGATGAAATTCAAACGCGCATGGAGGAACTCCGCGCGAACACTGAGGTGGTATATACCCTTGAAACGCTGGAGTATTTGCAGCGCGGCGGGCGCATTGGGCGCGTATCGGCATTGGCGGGCGCGTTGTTCAATATCAAGCCGGTTATCAACGTAGACCGGAAAGACGGCAAATATAGCAACATTGGCAAAGTGCGCAGCGTTCAGCAGGGCTTAAGTTTCATCGTTGAGCATTTGCAAAAAATGTATGGCCAGAACGCGGTGTGGACGACCGTTTTGCATGGGCGCATGGCAGACAAGGCCGACGCGCTGGCCGAACAGCTTAAAAGCAAGTTGAATGTGGCAAAGATGGAGATTCGCCGGATTTCTCCGGTGTTGGGCGTGCATACCGGGCCTGGCATTGTGGGTGTGGCAGTTGCGCCCATGCGCTTGATGGAAGACTTGCTGTAAGCATATTCCGCGCGATCTGAGCAAATAAGAAACCTCACGGGTTGACGCACAAGATTTTGGCTTGACCAGAATTGATGCGCTGGCCCGTGAGGTTTTATTTTGACTCGCCGATGGATTTATCCGGCGTCTTGTCTTGCCCTATACTCATCGCCCATGAAAAATAAGATCATTCTCGCTTCGTCATCGCCGCGCAGGAAGGAGCTGCTGACCGCGATGGGCGTGGCGTTTGATGTCCGCCCGCCTCAGGTGAACGAAGACCCGCTGGAGGGCGAATCGCCGCTGGATACCCAGCACCGCATTACGCGAGAGAAAGCGCGGGCGGTGGATGGCGCTTCGGCCATCGTCATTGCCTGCGATACCACCGTGCTGCTGGATGGCGAGATGCTGAACAAACCCCAGGACGCGGGCGACGCGCGGCGCATGTTGCGCGCGCTGCGCAATCGCGCTCACGAGGTGCAATCGTGCGTGGTGACGCTTTGCGATGGCGAGGAACGCGTAAGTTGCGATTCAAGCATGGTGCACATGCGCGATTACACCGATGCCGAAATCGAGGAATACATTGCCAGCGGCGATCCGTTTGATAAAGCGGGGAGTTACGCCGTTCAACACGAGGCGTTTCATCCGGTGGCGCGCATGCGTGGCTGCCCGCTCAATGTGATTGGCCTGCCATTGTGCCACTTGCGCCAATTGCTGCCCCATCTGCCAGACCCCGCGCCGGTGTGCCGCGCCATTCGCGCCACGTTGCCGCCGGTGGATGGGGCTATGTGCGGGTAAAAATATCGCGCGGTCTGTTTGCTACTCGGTTTCGTCGTCCTTGTCGCTTTCCCAGCCAATAATCCACACACACAGGCCCGCAACGCCCAAGGTCGCCAAAACGAGAAAGAGCCACTGATTCCAAAGCAGGCCCGCATCCCGCGCCGCAAAAACGAGGATGATAACCATGCCCAAGCCTAGAAACGCCCACGCCGATAGTTTTGGATGTCCACTCGCCCATGCTCGTATGTTTGACATGACACAATTTTATATCACAGAGTTAAATGCGGTTTTATCGCCGCGCGGTTTACATTTAGGTGCAAAAATATCAGGCCAAGACTAAGGTGTGATTTGATTCATCTCGCGCATTTTTAACCATGTTTCGATGGCCTCTCGTTTAAAGCGCACTGTTCTGCCACGCTGCCCAATTCTGACGACCGGGATTTCTCCGCGTTCTACCATGCGGTAAATAGTTGTAGTGTCCAGACTCAAATAAGCCGCCAGGTCTTTCACGGTCATTAAGTGCGAACTGGCGGCTTCTGCGCTGTTTTGGTGATTAAGCGTCATAATTTGTGCTGCATACGTGTCTTTTCTCGCTGTATATATTTATATGGGGAATGTGCGCGAAATTTCCCGAATTCAAGCAGCAACGATTAATTTCCAGCTTTTTAGCAAACCGATGCGTTAAAGTGCGGTGGCGGAACAAGGCCAAAAAATGCGGGGTTAAGCCATCAGCCGCAGGGTAAAAAGAGAGGTGACGCGTTTGTTACGCATGTTCAAAATCTGTGATTGAGGCAGCCGAAAGGCCGCCTGAATGAGATTGGGCGAAACATGTTCGATTGGAAACTCGTGGCAGTTTCCTCCCGCGATCACTTCCAGCGATTTAACGCCGCTCAAATCGGCATCCGATGCGCCCTCGAACCAAAACTCAACATCCGCGCTGTCTGCAATTGGCTTGGACTTCCACACCGAGTAAAACACCTCATGGTTTGATGCGAGTCTTTCGCCAGTCAGCATCACCCCGGCCAGCAGCAAATCACGCTCAGCCAGCTTTGCCGGGTCAATATTCGCCCCATCCAAACCCAGATAAAGCGCATCCCCCATCTCATCCATCAACAATTCTTGCAATGCAGAAGCGATGGAAACTGGCGCGTACAGGCTGGGGCCGAGGGTGGGGACGCTCATTTTATTGCTGTTCCCCCCAGCCCAATAATTTGCCAATATCGGTCAGGTTGTTTTGCACTGTTTTTGGAGAGCGTTTTAATGCCAATCCAATTTGATCTGGCGTTTGACCATTGAGCGCCCGCTGAAGAATATCGCGGTGCCGTGGTTTTAAACGGGTCAAGGCTTGTCGAATATCCATGCTTTCTAGCCATTCATCCGTTTGGCTGAAATAGGAGTTATCCGGCGCGTTGGCCAGCGCGTCATCAAAACCCATTTCTTCGCGTTCCACATTCCCACGCCGCAAACAACGCCTGTCACGCGCAACTTGTATTGCCACCGCGCGAGTCAGCTTTTCCAGCCATGCATTCACGGGCTCATCAAAAGGAAATTGCTGCCGAATGCGCTCCTTGACCAAATAATACGCCTGACCCAGCACTTCGTCAATATCAAGAGCATTGGGCGAGGTTTTGACGGCAAACTCGGCGAGCAAATCTGCCAGCTCATCGTTGGCGCTTGTGCCGCAAAACAACGCCCAGCGGTCGCGCTCGGTTTGCAGATAAAAGGAAACTTTTTGGACGTAGGCTCGCATCCATGCCGTAGTGTCTGGGATGATTTCATGGGACATCAAACCGGTGACGCGGTTGCGCTTGATATTCGCCAGAATGATAATGCGCGTCATCGCCACGCGATAATCCGGTTGATCTGGCAATGCAGCCCGAACAAATTCTTTAGTGCAAATCCCAACCAACACCGCGTGCCTGCACGTTCCTGCTTTCGATTTTCCACAGCCCATGATGAACCTCCCATGAATAGCATAAAGCAGTCCACAAAAGTCAAATACAGCCATATTGTAGTGCATTTTTGCAAAACGCCTTTTTGGGGGGTTTGTTTGTGGAACAAGTGTTCAGTGCGCGCGTCCAGCTACACCTTGTTTCGATACATCTCCAGCGTTTGCTCTGCCGCTATTTGCCACGAAAATTGCGCCGCGCGAGCGCGCCCACGCGCAGACAAACCCGCGCACAGGGCATCATCTGCCCAGGCGCGGGCAAGCTGACTCGCAAGGGCATCCACATCGCATGGGTCGTGCAAAAGCGCGGCATCTCCGGCGATCTCTTTGAGCGAGGACGAATTGCTGCACACCACCGGCACCCCGCGCGTCATGGCCTCCAGCACGGGCAGGCCAAAGCCTTCGTAGAGCGAGGGCATGCACAAAACGCGGGCGTTGCGCAACACGCGCTCCCACGCCGCGCCATCCAGCCAGCCGGTAAAGTGGATGTGATCCTGAATCGCCAGCGTTTGCGCCAGCCGAGAGGGTTCGTCATCCACCCAGCCCTTCTCGCCCACAATCACCAGCTCAAAATCCGGCGCAGATGCCATCACCCGCTGGGCTGCGCGAAGCAGCGTGCCAATGTTTTTGCGCGGCTCAAATGTGCCGATGAAGAGAGCGTATTTAGACGGGAGACCGGGGACGGAGGATGGCCCGCCGCCAGCCAGACCTCCGTCTTCCGTCTTCTGTCTGCCGTCTTCCAAATTATCCGCCGCCTCATACACCACGCGCACCTTCTCGCGCGGGGTGCCGGGCAGCAGGCGCAAAATATCATCGCGCGTGAAGTTTGACACGGCGATGATGCCATCTGCCAGCTTGGCCGATTGCGCGATTTGCCCGTAATACCGCGCCCCGTCCGCGCTCATCACTTCCGGGTGCTCCATGAAATACAAATCGTGGATGGTGATGATTTTGCGGAACGCGCCGCGCGTGGCGATGAAATCCGGGCTGTGCAAAACATCAATCCCATGAAGCGCCAGCTCCAGCGGCAAAAGCAACGGCTCCAGTTTGTGGTGCGCGGGGGTAAACGCCGCAATTTTGCCCGCGTTGGATGGAACCCAGGCCGTGTCAGCATCGCGGCGATCCATCAGCAACGACAAGCGTTCATTTGGCCGCAATTGCTTGCACATGGCCTGCGCCAGCCTGCGCGTGTATTGCGAAATGCCCGACTTGCGGTAATACATCAGGCGGCAATCAACCGCAAAATGAAGGGGTTTCATTGTTTAATTTCACCGCAAAGACGCGGAGGCACAGAGAAATAAGAAAAATTTGCGCCGCATGGTTTCTTATTTCTTGTTTCTTGTCTTTCACACCATCAACGCCTTCTCGTGTTTAAGCAGCCACTCTTTGGCTTTTAGCCCGCCGCGGTAACCGGTCAGGCGGCCATCGGCGCCAATGACGCGGTGGCACGGCACAAGGATCATAAACGGGTTTGCGCCATTTGCGCGGCCCACCGCCCGCGCCGCCTTCACATCGCCGGTCACGCGGCGGGCCAGCTCATGGTAAGTAATCGTCTGGCCGATGGGTATGGCTTGCAGTTCGCGCCAGACCGCCCGCTGAAAATGCGTGCCCGCCGCGTTATCCAGCGGAATGCTAAACGCCGCGCGCTGGCCCTTGAAATACTCGCGCAGTTGTTTGCGCGCGCTAGAGAGAATGCGGTTACCTTTGCCCACCGGGGCATCATCGGCCACAATTTCCACGCGGGTGATGGCGCTCCGGCTGCCCTCAATCAACACCTTGCCAATGGGGGTGTTCAGCGCCGTTTGGTATGGCGCGGGTGGCGAAATGCCGGGCAGAAGCGTTAGAGCGCCCGCAGCGGTTAAATCGCTCCGGGCGCTAAGTGTGGCATTCATTTAATTCTTCTTAAAGTCCACAAACTTATAGCCCACCCCGCGCTCGGTCAAAATGTAATGCGGGTCGGCCAGATCCTTCTCAATTTTCTGGCGCAGATAGGTGATATACAACCGCAAGTATTGTGTTTCGTCGCGGTATTCCCAGCCCCACACTTTGCTCAGCAGCGCCTCGTGTGGCACAACCCATCCCGCGTTTTGCACCAAATGGTAAAGCAGCCGCCATTCGGTGGGGCGCAGCTTAACCGGTTTGCCATCCACCAGCACCTCGCGGTGGTTAAAGTCAATCGCCAAATGATCATCCACCTTGACCGGGGCCTTGTCTACCTGCGAGGGCAGCTCGGCGCGGCGAATGACCGCCTTGACACGGCTGGTCAGCTCGCGCGGGCTAAACGGCTTGGTGATGTAATCATCCGCGCCGAGGTTGAGACCCTTGACTTTGTCGTCCTCATCGTTTTTGGCGGTGAGCATGATGACAGGCACAAGGCTTTCCTCGCGGATGGCTCGCAGGGTCTCAAACCCGTCCATCTCCGGCATCATAATGTCCAGCAACACGCAATCGGGCAGCATCTCGCGGGTTTTTTTAACAGCCTCAAGCCCGTTTTCTGCGGAGATCACGCGGTAGCTCTCCAGCTCCAGATTCATGCGAATGAAATTGATCATGCGCGGCTCGTCATCCACAACAAGCACGACTTTTGCGTCTTCTTTGGTCATGATTGGTTTGTTTTGCTTTACTAAGGGAATTGTAATGCAGAACCCCGATGGCCGTTTGACCACCGGGGTTCTTGCTGGCATGGGAGCGACAGGACTTGAACCTGTGACCTTTGCGATGTCAACGCAACGCTCTAACCAACTGAGCTACGCCCCCGCGAAGGGAGCGGATAGATTATATCAGTTTGCCAATTTGTTTTACCGCTGCGCCAAAATCTTTGGGGTAGGGCGCCTCCAGCCGCAAAAGCTGCCCGGTTTGGGGATGGCGCAGCGAGAGGCAAAAAGCGTGCAGCGCCAGCCGCGCAATCAGCGGGCGTTCCTCGCGCCCGCGAAACTGGTACCCTTTTTTAAGCGATGACAAATACACCGGCTCGCCATCGCCATACAACGGGTCGCACACAATCGGCAGGTTAATCATTGCCAAATGCACCCGTATTTGGTGGGTGCGGCCTGTCTCTGGCCGGGCTTCCATCAGCGTGATGGGGCCGAGTGGTTGCAAAATTTTGGCGTGGGTGATGGCCGCCTTGCCGCGCGCCGGATCCACGATGGTGCGGTGTTTTCGGTCGGCGTTGGCCAGCAGCGGCGCATTGATAACCTGCTCATTTTGGCGCGGCCTGCCTTTCACCAGCGCGTGATACACCTTCTCGGTTTCGCGCTGCTCAAATTGCATGCTTAAATCGCGGTGGCTGTCCTCGTTTCGCGCAAACACCATCACCCCGCTGGTGTCTCTGTCCAGCCGATGCACCGGCCACACCGCGTCAAACTCATGGCGCAACATGTCCACCAGCGTGCGCTCATCCGGGCGGGCGCCATCGTGGGCGCTGCTCACGCCCGCCGGTTTGTTAATGGCGATCAACGCCTCATCGCAAAAAAGAAAA
>DAORUN010000095.1:0-13113 GCA_035433205.1 Thermoflexales bacterium
TCACCGGACATTTGTCTGGGTGAAATTTGCGCATGGGGGCTAGTTTAGACCAGATGAAAGATGAAGATCGGAGGTCACCCATAAGCTGCCTGCTTCAGGCGCACGGATTCTGAATATTCAATTTGCCAAAGCGCTAAAAATCTTTGTCGGTGGTGCATAATGATGCGCCATGTTCCATCGCTAGCGCGGCCAAATGAGCATCCAAGATCAAGGCGCTCAATCAGCCCGCCGATGTCATCGTAATTCAAGCCTGGCCGAATGCCCAGCGCGCGCGACCTGACCTTGAACTTTGGGCGTTTGGAGCATGGTGAGCCATTTGCCGCTCCAAGCCGGCCCGCGACGTTTGGTTGACGGCTTCTTTCAGGGTCAATCCTTGTTTTTTTTTGCAGTTCCAGCAGGCGATCTGCCACGTCATCGGCCAGAGTCAGAGTTGTGCGCATAAAGCAAAGCATACATCTTGATGCATGACATTTGACATCAAAACATCAAATATTTATCAAACAAAAAACGGGAGGCAGATTTCTCCGTCTCCCGTCTTCGGTCTCCCGTCAGGTTTGGCTATACCGCGCGGTATTCGCCCTCAACCACGCCATCATCTTTTGGCGGTTGGCCTGCGTCGCCCGCGGCGCCATCTGCCGGGCCAGCGCCCGGCCCACCAGCGCCGTATGCGCTCTCGCCCAGCTTCATCGCCGCTTGCTGAAGCGTCTCGGTCACGCGCTTGATGCGGGCCATGTCATCGGTTTTCACCGCGTCGCGCACATCGCGGATCAGGTTTTCCAAATTACCGCGATCCTCGCTCTTCACCTTGTCGCCCATGTCACGCAGGGTCTTCTCCACCTGATAGGCGGTGTTATCGCCCACGTTGCGGGCATCGGCCAGCTCTTTGCGCTTCTGGTCGTTGGCCGCGTTGCGCTGCGCCTCTTGCACCATCTTGTCAATATCCTGTTTGTTCAGATTGGTGCTGGCGGTGATGCTGATCTTCTGCTCGCGGTTGGTCGCCTTGTCTTTGGCGGTCACGTTGATGATGCCGTTGGCGTCAATGTCAAACGTCACCTCCACCTGCGGGATGCCCCGCGGCGCGGGCGGAATGCCCTCCAACCGGAACTGGCCGAGCAGCATGTTGTCAGCGGCCATCGGGCGCTCGCCCTGATACACCTTCACATCCACCGCGCTTTGGTTGTCCTCGGCGGTGCTGAAGATTTCGCTCTTCTTCACCGGCACGGTGGTGTTGCGCGGAATCAGCGCCGTCATCACGCCGCCCAGCGTTTCCAAACCCAGGCTGAGGGGTGTCACGTCGAGCAAAAGCACATCGCGCACCTCGCCGCCCAACACGCCGCCTTGAATCGCCGCGCCAACAGCCACAACCTCATCTGGGTTCACGCTCTTGTTCGGCTCTTTGCCGCCGGTTAGTTCGCGCACCAGATTTTGCACCATTGGCATGCGGGTAGAACCACCCACCAAAACAATCTCATCCAACTCTTTGATGTTCAGCTTGCTATCTCGCAAAGCGTTCTCCACCGGCCCGCGAATACGCTTGACCAGGCCCTCGCTCAGTTGCTCGAACTTGGCGCGGGTGAGCTTGAGCAGCAAGTGCTTTGGCCCGCTGGCATCGGCGGTGATGTACGGCAGGTTGATTTCGGTCTCCATCATCGAAGACAGCTCAATCTTGGCCTTCTCCGCCGCCTCGCGCAGACGCTGAAGCGCCTGGCGGTCGTTGTGCAAATCCACGCCTTGTTCTTTCTTGAACTCAGCGATCATCCAGTCCATCACAACGGCATCCCAGTCGTCGCCGCCCAGGTGCGTGTCGCCGTTGGTAGATTTGACTTCAATGACGCCATCGCCAACCTCAAGCACGCTCACGTCAAACGTGCCGCCGCCCAGGTCAAACACCAAAATCGTCTCGTTCTTCTTTTTGTCAAGGCCGTACGCCAGCGCCGCGGCGGTCGGCTCGTTGATGATGCGCAAAACTTCGAGACCCGCAATTTGGCCCGCGTCTTTGGTTGCCTGCCGTTGCGCATCGTTAAAATACGCCGGCACCGTGATGACCGCCTGGGTCACCGGCTCGCCCAAATAGGCCTCGGCGTCATTCTTGAGTTTGCCCAAGATCATTGCGCTTATTTCCTGCGGGGTAAATACCTTATTGCCCGCATTAGGAATTTGCACCCGCGCGTCGCCACTGGGGCCGGCCACAACCGCGTACGGAACGCGCTTGCGCTCGGCTTCCACCTCGTTCATGCGGCGGCCCATAAACCGCTTGATGGAGAAAATGGTGTTCTCCGGGTTCACAACGGCCTGCCGTTTGGCCGGCTGGCCCACAATGCGGTCGCCATTTTTGCTAAACGCCACCACGCTGGGCACCAAATTTCCGCCTTCCGCGGTGGGGATTACGGTTGGGCTGCCGCCTTCCAGCACAGCCACCACGCTGTTTGTTGTTCCAAGGTCAATGCCTACAATTTTTCCCATGTTAAAAACCTCCAGAAATACTGCTCTGTTTAATGGCATAAGAGTAACCCTGGGATGTTAGAAAAGTGCTTGCGCCGCGCTAGTGTTGTATTAGAGAAACAAACACGATAAATTGACGTTCCCCGCGCATGATGCGCGCATGTCTTCCAAACGCGGCAATGCCATCGTATTTGTTCCCCTCATTCTGGGGATGGCGCTTTTGCTGGCTGTGCTTGTGTTGGCCCGCTAAAACATGCAAGAAAAATAAAAAACGGCGGCGAGATTTTAACCTCGCCGCCGCGTGTTGTTATTTGGTTGTGAGCAAAACTACTTTGCGGGCTTTGCTTCTACCACCACACCGGCATCATCTGCCTTGGTGCGCATCCGCCAGGGCACGCCCAGCCACTTGAGCAGGAAGTAGTCCGCGCCAATGTAACCAGCAACCTTCCAGGCCAGGGTCAGGGGGATGGACAGCGCCATCAGCAGACCGTTGGAGCTGGCGGAACCGGCCATGATGAAGTTCCAGTTCATGAACGCGCCAAAGAACGCGGCGATGCCGACGAATGCGCCGATGATCAGGCCGATGGCGATCAGCATCTCGCCGTAGGCAACCAGCGGGCCGAACCACGTGTAGGCATTGGCGTTCAGCAGACCTTGAATGAAGTCGCGATACCAGTCAAACGCGATCACGGGCTTGCCAGTGGCCGGAATTTTGACGATATTGGTCCAGAAGCCCTGCAACGCCGTGCCTGTCTGCGCCCACGCGGGGTCTTGCACCTTGTGCAGGCCCGCATCCCACCACTGCAGTCCCAGCCACACGCGCAGCACAAGCCACAAAATGCTCGAGCGGGTGTCATTGAACAAGAAGCGGGCGATAGGCGGATCTTCAATAATTCTATTTCGTGCAAACATTTCAAAACCTCCAGAATTTGCCTTTTCAGGCTTGTTTTAATAATTTCCTTAATGGATTTGTGCTTAATTATCTGGTTTAGGCGCGGTAACACAAGCCGTAATTGGAATCGCTTTGACCTAGCCACTTGGCTAGCCCCATAACTGCCCTGCTTGCGGATGTGTCTTTTTGCGCTTCATGCGCATGATTCACCTTTATCCGGGTTCCGAATTCAGAATGGTGAATTCAGAGGTCGGCGTTTTGAATTGATCATGCGTGTTTACATTGCCGATGACCAGGCGCGTGTCCGCGACGCGCTGCGCCTGTTATTGACTCAGGAACACGACCTTCAGGTTGTGGGCGAGGCGGATGACGCGCGCCTGTTGCTGCGCGAGGCAAAAAAACTTCGCCCAGACCTCATCCTTCTGGATTGGGAATTGCCGGGCTTGTCGGAGACCCATCCGTTGGAAAGTTTGCGCAAGGCGGCCCCCGCCGCCAAAGTGATTGCGTTGTCCGGCCAGTCGGATAAAAGCGCCGTTGCGCTGCGCGAGGGCGCTTTTGCTTTTGTCTCCAAAACTGACCCGCCCGAAGTTTTGCTGGCCGCGTTATACTCGGCGCAAAAGCCGCATGACACAAACACAAAGCCAGATTAACGTCTCCGGGCTGCTGGACATCATCATTGATGCCGTCATCGCGGTAGATGGCCGCCAGCGTATTATTTTTTATAACACCGCTGCGCAACAAATTTTTGGATACACCCCCAACGAAGCGCTGGGTCAGCCGCTGACCATGCTCTTGCCCCCGCGTTACGGAGACACGCACGCGAGACATGTGCGCCATTTTGGCGATTCGCCCGAAACCTCGCGGGCGATGGGTGAACGCGCCGTGATCTCTGGCTACCGCAAGGGCGGGCAGGAATTCCCCGCCGAGGCAGCCATTTGCAAACTGGATCAAGATGGGGAGGCCATTTTTGTGGTCATTCTGCGCGACATCACCGAGCGCAAAAAAGCCGAGGAAGAACTGCGCGAACGCGCCGAACAGATGGCGATTGTGAACGAACGCAACCGCCTGGCCCGCGACCTGCACGATGCGGTGACGCAAACGCTGTTCTCGGCCAGTTTGCTGGCCGATGTGATCCCGCGCATTTGGGAGCGCAGCCCAAACGAGGCGCGCAAACAATTGCAAGAGCTGCGCCTGCTGTGCCGCGGGGCGCTGGCCGAGATGCGCACCCTTTTGCTGGAGCTGCGCCCCACCGCCTTGCTGGAGGCCAGAATGAACGATCTTTTGCGCCAGCTTGCGCAAGGCGTCAGCAGCCGCGCCCGCATTCAGGTGGATTTGCGCCTGTGCGACGACGACCTGACCGCCCTCCCGCCGGATGTGAAGATCAGCTTGTACCGCATTGCCCAGGAAGCGCTGAACAACGTGGCAAAACACGGCGCGGCCACCCGCGCGTGGTTGTGGCTAGACCGCCATCCGCTGGGCGCAGACCCGCAAAAACCCTGTGGCGTTCGCCTCACCGTTGGCGATGATGGCAAAGGCTTTGATATTGAAGCCACCCGCGGCAACCAGCTTGGCCTGCGCATCATGAAGGAGCGGGCAGATTCCATCAACGCTGTTTTGGTGATTGACAGCCGCGCGGGCGAGGGGACAACGGTTAAAGCCACGTGGTCGCCAGACTAAATTTATTGCAAAACTGCCGCTACAATGAGACACACAGAGAGACACACAGAGAGGCACACATCAATGATCCGGGTTTTAATTGTAGATGACCATCCCGTTGTGCGCAGCGGGCTTGCGGCGCTGCTGCTGGCGTATGAGGATTTTGCGCTGGCAGGCGAGGCCGCCAACGGCGCAGAGGCCGTCCGCATGTATGACAAATTGACCCCGGATGTGGTGCTGATGGATTTGATGATGCCGCAAATGGATGGCGCCGCCGCCACACGCGCCATTCGCGAGAAACATCCTAACGCGCATATTTTGGCGCTCACCAGCTACAAGGAAGAAGAGCTGGTGCAAAACGCGCTCAAGGCCGGGGCCATTGGCTATTTGTTGAAGAGTATCCCGGCGGATGAACTCGCCAACGCCATCCGCGCGGCCAAACAGGGCAAACCCACCCTGGCCCCAGAGGCAACCGAGGCGCTGATTCACGCCGCCACCCACGCCTACGAGCCAGCCCCCGGGGATGAGCTGACCCCGCGCGAGAAAGAAGTGCTGAACCTGATGAAGGACGGGCTGAACAACAACGAGATTGCCGAGAAGTTGTTTGTCAGCGTGTCAACGGTCAAGTTTCATGTGTCCAGCATTTTGTCCAAGTTGGGCGTGGGCAACCGCACCGAGGCGGTGGCGATGGCGATCAAGCAGAATCTGGTGTGAGCGGGGCGCTGAGCAGTTGCTGCTCGTAAATGCGGCGGATGGTGTCCTCAATCTGCGGCTCTCGCACAGACAGATCTGCGATGCGAAACCGTGCGGACAACACCCCAATCAAGTCAGAGGCGCTCATGGCCTCGCGCGAGAAGCGGTAGGTGGCGCGCAAGCCCTCGTGTTTAATCAGGCGCGCGCCGGGCGCAGAAGCGTCATCCACCGGCTCGGCAAAATCCACTTCCAGTTCGCGCTCTCCGCCAAAACGGCGTTGAAGCTCGGCCAGAGCGCCATCAAACAAAAGTTTGCCGTGATCAATCATCATCACCCGGTCGCATAGTTTTTCCACATCCAGCAAATCGTGGGTGGTCAAAATCACGGTCACGCCGCGCTCGCGGTTTATTTGAGTGATGAATTGGCGAATGCGCTCCTTCGCCACCACATCCAGCCCAATGGTTGGCTCGTCAAGAAAAAGCACATCGGGGTCGTGCACAAGCGCCGCGGCCAGGTTGGCTCGCATCAGTTGCCCCAGCGAAAGTGAGCGCACCGGCGTGTGCATGAACTCATCCAACCCCAGCAGATCGCGGAAACGCGCCATGTTTTTGGCGTAGCGCTCCCCAGGAATGCGGTAAATATCGCGCAGCAAGTCAAAAGAGCTGCTCACGGGCAGGTCCCACCAAAGTGTGTTGCGCTGGCCAAACACCGCGCCAATGTGCGCCACATGCTCGCGGCGCTGCTTCCACGGAACACGCCCGCTCACGCGCACATCGCCGGATGTTGGCGACAAAATGCCGGTGAGCATTTTGATGGTGGTGCTTTTGCCCGCGCCGTTTGGCCCCAAATACCCCACCAGTTCGCCGGGCGGTATCTCAAACGAGATGTCGTTTACCGCGCCGACAATTTTTTGCGCGGGCGCAAAGAAGTTGCGCAGCCAGCCGCCTGTTTTTTGCGCCACGCGAAACTCTTTTTTGAGGTGCGAAACTGAAATGATGGAGGTCGTCAAACTGCTCCTGTCTGGAGGAGGACTCTACCTCGCAAGTGGAGTCCTCCTCTGCTTATACGGCTCGCGCCAGAATCAAAAATTCATTTAATTGCGGCTTAAAGCCAGGCTCTTTGTAGCGCGCCACCGAGGCGCGCAAATGCCCGCTGCTGGCGGTGCGAACATCCAGCGTGGAGGGCGGCTGGCTGAGCGTATCCAGCGCGGCGCGGACGCAGGCCAGTTCTTCTGGCGTATCCCAAAACTCTGGGGCCAGCCAAAGCGCCAATTGCGCGTGGCCGCGGTGCTCGCTCAGGCGAACCCCGCCCACCGCGACCCCATCCACCGCCAGGGCAAACACACGCCCGCCTTGCGCAAAATGCGCCAGCGCCAGCTCGCCAAACAAATCACCCGTGATGAGATCGGTGGCCCAGGCATCGCCCGCGCTGGATTCCATCTCTTGCCAGGCGTGAATGTGTTGCTCTGGCTGGCTGGCGATGCGCTCAATCGTGACGCGCGATTTTTCTACCGACGAGACCAGCGGGCTGGTGCGTTCGCGGCGCAGAAATTGGGGTAACACCCGCCTAAAACCCATCTCCAAACCGGCTTTGATGGCCGTCTCGTTGGTCGCGGCGGTGCGCATCCACAAAAAACTTAGCTTGCGCTCGCTGGCTCGGTCAATGGCCTCGGCCAGCAGGGTGTGCGCCACGCCTTTGCGGCGCATATCTGGCGCAACCGCCAACGCCCGCACCTGCGCAGATGTTTTTCCGCGCTCAATCACAATCAGCCCGGCTGGCTCAAAGTTGAACAGACACACAAATACCGTGCCGGCGGTGGGCAAAATGGTGCGGGCCAGCATCTCGCGCCCCAGCGGGCGATCCATCCACGCGCCCAGGGTTGGGTCAAGGCTGGAGAGGTCTTGCGCGGTCAGATCTGCCAGCAGGCGCGTCACGTCGGCAGACCGGGCGGCCATCACTTGCGCCCCCGGTGGGCGGGTGAATGCAGGTTTTGGGTTGACCACGTTGGGACATTAACATGAATAAACGGGATGACAGAGTTTTATCTCGTTTATCCGGGCGAAAAATAAGATTGATCCAGCAGTTCGATGATGTATTTCACCTGAACATTTTGGCCGCGTTTGCGAAGCTCGTTTGCCAATTGCAGGGCGCAACCGGGGTTGGCGGTGGCGATGATGTCTGGCTTTACGCTGAGCGCGTTTTCAATTTTGCGTTCGCCCAGCGCGGCGGCCATCTCTGGCTGGATGACGTTGTAAATGCCCGCGCTGCCGCAGCACAAGGCGCTCTCTGGCATCTCGCGCAGTTGCAAACCGGGGATGGCCCCCAGCAGCTTGCGCGGCTGGCTGGTGATGCGCTGGGCATGCGCCAGATGGCACGGCTCTTGAAATGTCACGGTTGCGTTTAGCGGTTTTAGGTCTTGTGTGTTCAGCTCTATGCTGGCAAGAAATTCGTGAATGTCCTTGACCTTGCTTGTCCAGCGGGCGGCGCGTTCGTGCCACACGGGGTCATCGGCCAAAAGATGCGCGTATTCCTTGAGCGTGCTCCCGCACCCGGCGGCGTTGCTGATCACCGCATCAAACTCATCCAGCCCGGCGCGTTCCAGCGCAAGGATGTTGGCGCGGGCCAGCTCGCGCCCGCCATCCAGGTCGCCGCCGTGCGTGTGCAATGCGCCGCAGCAGCCCTGACCTTCGGGGATCACCACCTCGCAGCCGTTTTTTTGCAGCACACGGATAGTGGCTTTGTGCACTTGCGCAAACGCCGTGCCCATGATGCACCCAGTGAGCAAGGCCACGCGGTATCGGCGTTCGCCCTCTGCCGCAAAAATTTGGCCGCGCGGTTGCAGCATTTTCTGGCTGATGGCGGGCAGCATGGCCTCCATCTCGCCCATCCCCATCAGCTTTAGCAGGCCGGTTTTGCGGGCAATGGCCTGCGCCCCGCTTTTTTGATACACCTTCAGCGCGCCAGAGAACGCGCGGAACAACCGCATGTCTTTGAACATGTGGTCAAACACCGCGGCGCGGATAATGCGTTCTGCGGCGGGGACGGCGGGGCTGTTGGCTGTTTTGGGGTCGTCTTCCGTCTTCGGTCTTCCGTCCAGCCGGATTGCCATCACCTGCGACCGGCTGGCTTCCAAAATTTGGCCGTATTTCACGCCGCTGGGGCAGGCGGCCTCGCAGGCGCGGCAGTTCAGGCATTGGGTCATCTGCGCCATAAACTCCGGCTCATCGGCGCTCATCTCGCCGGCGCTCACCTGCTTCATCAAAAAAATGCGCCCGCGCGGAGAAGACATCTCCAGACCGGTGACGCGGTAGGTGGGGCACACAGACAGACAGATGCCGCAATGCACGCAAGTGTTGATGATGCCCTCATCCGGGCGGTCTTTGCCAGAAAATGCAATCACGAGATGTACGCAGGATTATAGCGATGCATTTTTGGGGTCAGTTACTTTTTCCCAATTTTCAATCTCTCCGGCCACACTCTCAAACAGGGGATGGGGTTCTGGCTGGGGCAGGTTCTGCCAGCGTTTGAAGATTTCTGGCGAGCGTTGGGCCAGCTTGCCCAGCAGGTGCGCCCACTCGTACGCCATCTGCCCGCGCGTCACACGCATGATGCGCGCGGGCGCACTCGCCGCCGGGCGCAAAATTTTGTCTCGCGCAAAGGCGTAGCCGCGCCGGTCGGCCTCGTTCACCACCTCGCACAGGTAACAACCGATGGCGCCCAGCGGGTCATCCATCGCCTTAAACCGCGCCAGTTGCGGATGATTTTTGTAGCCTTTTGTTTTGCCAGCCAGCACATGCTGGGCCAAAAGCCCTTCGCGCCAAACCGCCAGCAAACCTTTGGTATCCAGATATTTTGGGTGCAGTGACCAGAGACGCATGACATGAAATATACTTTGTTTGTTATGCGCTCATTGGCTCGTGTATATCGTCCCGTTTTGTATTTTTGTCTGGTCTGCGTTGCCGCGCTGGCGGTCGCGCACATTTTGGCTGTTCTGTTTATTTTCTCGCAACGCGCGGCGTATCCCTTTGATTTGGAGTGGGTCGAAAATCAAATCTTTGAGTGCGTTAGCCGCGTGATGCGCGGCGCGCCCGTGTATGCCCCGGCCAGCGTAGACTTCACCGGCGATATTTATACCCCGTTGTTTTATTTTGTGAGCGCGCCCTTCGCGGCGCTGTTTGGCGAGGGGTTGCCCGCGCTGCGCCTGGTTTCCATCCTTGCCACGTTGGGCAGTTTTGGCCTGATTGGGCTGCTGGTTTGGCGCGGCTCTGGCAGCCGGGTGATGGCGCTGATTGCGGCGGGGTGCTTTGCCGCCACCTATGAACCCTCTGGCGTGACGTTTGATCTGGCGCGAACCGATTCGCTCTCGCTGGCGTGGATGTTGGGCGTTGCGTTTGTGGCATGGACAGGCCGCACCCGCCGCGCCGCCGTTTTGGCTGGCGCGCTGGTCGCGCTGACATGGATGACCAAACAAAGCCACTTGGTTGCCCTGCCGCTGGTGTTGCTGGCCGGGTTTGGCGGGCAATGGCGGCTGCGGGTGATGGCTATCGCCAGCGCGGCGGTTTCCTCGCTCATCGCCGCGTTGTTTTTGCAGGTGTATTCTGCGGGGCAGGCGTGGCCGTATATTCTGACCCTGACATCTCAACAACCCTTTTTTCTGGATCGGATTCCCCAGTTTTTGGGCCGTGAGCTGCTGAACGTGTTGCCGGCGCTGTGCGTGATGGCGCTGGCGGGCGCGGGTTGGTTTGCCCGCAAAAAAGATTGGTTTTGGCTGGCGTTGCTGGCGGGCGGTGTAATGACCTCGCTTTTGCCGCGCATCAAGGTGGGCGGCTCCATCAACACGCTCATGCCGGCTTATGCGGTCATCGTCATTGTGGCGGGCGTGATGCTGGGGCGCCTAATCCGCGCCGTTCAGAGTTCCATCGGCAAAAACGAGACGATGGCGTATGCCCGCGCAGGCTTGTGTGTGCTGGCGGTGGCGGCTTGCGGATATCAATTGGTTCGGCTGCGCTACGACCCCACCCGACACATTCCAACCGCCTCAGATTTTGCGCAGCGTCAGCGCATGGTAGAAGATATCCGCCAAATTAACGGCGAGGTGTGGATTCCTGCGCATTCGGTTTTGGCGCGGCTGGCGGGCAAGCGCGCGTATACCCAAAGCTCGGTGTCACTTCAATTTAATGTTAATGACACCGGTTTGGCAGAACAGCAGCTTTTGGAACAAGAACGCGCCGCGGTGGAGCAAGGCCGGTTTGCCGCCATTCTCATTGACCCGCGCCGCGACCTGTTTATCCGCGAGTGGATTAACCCAGACACCTACCGCTTTGAGGAGAAATCGGCCACGCCGCCGCGCCCAGAGCAATCTACCCTGCCCACATGGTGGTATTACAAGCGTTAAGCCAGATGTGTTTGTGAATTACGCGGGGCGGGTGGCTTCAATTTCGTTTCGCTTGTCCTGCCCATCGTCTTGCATAGGGATGGCGTATTGCTGCCCCCACGCGCCCATCATTCCCAACATAGGCCGCAGGCTTTCTCCCAGCGGGGTGATGGCGTACTCAACCTTGGGCGGCACCACCGGGTAGACCTTGCGACTGATAAAGCCATCGCGTTCCAGCGCCCGCAATTCGGCGGCCAGCATTTTTTTTGTAATCGCTGGGATGGCGCGTTGAAGCTCGCCAAAGCGCCTTACGTTGTTGGAGATTGCCCACAAGATGATGATCTTCCATTTGCCGCCAATAAACTGCATGGTGGCCGTGACTGGGCAGCGGTATGGCGATGTGATTGGGCCGTTAATAAGACTTTCCATTTCTAACTTGATGAAGCACCCGGAGCGCTTGAATTGCATGGTTACTTTTTGGTGCCTAGTTGACTTTATGAATTATAGGGATTATTCTAGCCGCGCTTTTAAAAAAATCAAGCACTTGGAGTGACAAAAATGGAAAACAAAAAAGAAATCGCGCTGGGGCTTTCCCGCGCCATCATGAAAGGCGAATGGGACAAAGTAAACGAGCTGCTGGATGACAAATTTGTCTATATTGGCGATGGGATGCCGCCGATGAGCAAGCAGGAATACATCGGGTTTATGCGCGGCGTTTTGTGCGCTGGCATGACCGACATGGATATGACTTTTATGCGCGTGGTGTGCGAAGGTGACATGGTGGCGGTGGACTATGCCAACGCCATGACCCATTCTGGGACGTTTTATGGCGTTCCGGCCACGGGCAAGCGCGTGGTTGGCACCGGCCAGTTTATGCGCGAGGTAAAAAATGGCAAAGTGGTGGCCGAGTGGCAGACCACCAACTCGATGGGCTTGATGGCCCAGATGGGCGCGCTGCCCACTCACTGAGTTGCAAAAGGCGGGAGATGATGCGTTGTCTCCCGCCTTTTTTTATTTTTCTGGCGCGGCGCTTCAGCTCGCTGTCAAAATCACCAGCGCCAGACCGATGGCCGCCGGGAGGGCCTGCACGAACAGGATTTTGCGGCCCACGGTTGCCCCGCCGTACAAACCGGCAATCAGCACACACAGCAAAAAGAAGATTTTGATGTCGTGACCCGCGCTGCCCTGAACCAGCCCCCAAAGCAGCCCTGCGGCCAGAAAGCCGTTATACAGCCCCTGATTGGCGGCCAGCGTTTTTGAAGCGGTGGCAAATTCCTGGGTTGTGCCAAACGCCCGCATCCCGGCGGGCTTGTCCCATTGAAACATCTCTAACGTGAGGAAATAGAGATGCAAAAGCGCGACCAGCGCAACGACCAGACCAGCGATGATGTTCATGTTTTTCCTTGTGTGTTTAAGACAAATTAGCCAGATAGTGATGCTCTACAAAACGTTTCTGGCAGGTTGTGTGAGCTTGATTCTACTGCCCAAAACGCGCTGCTCGCATTCGCCAGCGTACAATTCGCGCGGTGAGCGCATCAAACACAACCGTCCGCATTTGGGCCATCGTCCCGGTAAAGCCTTTTCACCAAGCCAAAACGCGCCTGGCTGCCGCGTTGTCGCCAGATGAGCGGCAAAAGTTAGCCCGCGATTGCGCCGATCGCACCCTGAACACTTTGCGCCAAGTGACGCGCATTGAGCGGGTGGTGATGGTGAGCCGCGATGAAACTGCTTTGGCGATGGCGCGGGCGCATGGCGCAACCGCCCTGCGCGAGACAGGCCGCCCCACGCTCAACGCCGCGCTGGCGCAGGCAATGGCGTTTGCCCAGACCCAGGGCGCAGACGCCGCGCTCATTTTGCCCGGCGATTTGCCCTTTGTCACCCCGGATGATATTGCGCAATTGGTTGACGAGGCATGCGCCGGGGATGGCCCGTGCATGGGGATTGCCCCCGACCGCCACAACGAAGGCACCAACGCGCTGTTTTTGCGCCCGCCGTGCGCCATCAAACCGGCGTTTGGCAAGGGCAGCTTTGCCCGCCACACCCGGCTGGCGCAAAA
>DAORUN010000096.1:0-13088 GCA_035433205.1 Thermoflexales bacterium
ACACAAACGAGTATTCCATCACCCAAGTGGTTGGCCTGACCAGCGGTGTGCAGCAAGTGGCGTTGGGAGATTTTCATGCCTGCGCATTGGTGAACAGCGCGGTCAAATGCTGGGGGCGCAACAATCACGGCCAGCTTGGCATTGGCCTGAGCGGCGATACAAGCAATGTGCCTTTGCCCGTGATCGGCCTGCCAAATGGCATCGCGCAAATCGCGGCGGGCACGGAACACTCTTGCGCAATTACGGCTCAGGGCGAGGCGTGGTGCTGGGGCAACAACAATCACGGCCAACTGGGTGATGGCACTACGACTGACCGCGCCGTGCCCGCGCAGGTGACGGGTCTGGGCGGGCGTGTGCGCAGCATGGCGGCGGGCAAAGAACACACCTGCGCCTTGCTTGAAGATGGCACAATGAAATGCTGGGGCGGTGGCGAACGCGGCCAGCTTGGCAACGGCGCGTGGGCAGACAGTCTTTCGCCGGTGACCGTCTCCTTGCCAAACAGTTTTCATGTGGCGCAGATCACATCGGGAGGGTCGCACATGTGCGCCCGCAGCACAGCTGGCAACGTAAGCTGCTGGGGATGGAATTACGCGGGCCAATTGGGCAATGGCACATTTGAGAATGCCAATGCGCCCATGCCTGTGGTTGGCATGGGCAACAACCAGGATTTTATTTACAACGTATATCTGCCCAACTTGGCGAGGTGACAATACGCGAGTCCAAAATCGCAGTTTCGTGTTGGCTATTTCAACGTCATCAAATACGCCACTAAATCCTCTACTTGCTGGGGGGTGAGGGCTTTGGCGTATTCGCGGCTCATCAGGCCGTCTTGAAAGTTGCCCGCCAAAAAAGCATCTGGGTTCAAAATAGATTCGCGCAGGTATTCCTCGGCGGTTTTGTCTTTTACGGTCACACCAGCGCGAAGGGCAATATGCGCCATGTTCACCCCCACTGGGTAATTGGGCTTCTCGCCGGGGTTCACCGGGTGGCAACGAATGCACGCGAACAGCTCGCCGCGCGACCCTTGCAAAACCACATCGCCGTAATAGATTTTTTTGCCATTCTCCGCGTTGCCCACCAGCGCGGGTTTTCCGCACGCCGCCAACGCCATCAGCAAAACCAGGAAAGCAGCAAAAAAAGAAATTCCTCGCAAGGGCGCAAAAACGCCAGGGAGGGAATTTGTAATTCGCAATGTGTAATTCGTAATTACTTCCCTCCATACGTGATGCGATACACCACCGTTGTGCCAAAATCGGCAATATACAAATTGCCGTCTGGGCCGGTGGTGATGTCAATGGGATACAGAAAGCCATCGGCAAAGCGGGTGGGGATGGCGGTGTAACTGCCATCGGGTTGGCGGGTCAGCGCAATGCGCACCACCTCTCCGCGATTCCAAAGCGAGAGGAAGGCGTTATCCACATACTCCGCCGGGTAGGTTTTGTCCTGATAAAACGCCATGCCGGTTGGCACTGAGTGCGGCGGGAAGGCCACCAGCGGCTCGGTGGGGGTGGCGGTGACGCCCTCGATGGGAAAGCCGTAATACCCGCCCTGTTTGACGGCGTTAAATTTGTCGTTGGGGTCGGTGCCATCCGGCGCGGTGAGCTGATTGTCGCCGGTGAACATATCGCCCCGCGCGTTAAACCCCAGCTTAAACGGGTTGCCAAAACCGCGGGCAAACACTTTTACATCGCCGCCATCCGGGCTGACCGAGAGGATGGACGAGCCGAGCGGGCTGGTTTCCTTCACCCGCTCAGAGGTGCCCACGCCAAAATAAATCCGGCCATCTGGCCCCAGCGTGAGCGCGTTGTTGGAATGCGGCTGAAGGATCATGGAGGGCAGGTCTTTTGCCACCGTGCGCCGCGCGTCGGCCACGCCATCGCCGTTGGTGTCGCGCAGGGCTTCCACCTTGCCAGAACTTGCCACGTACAGCTCATCATTTAGCCAAAGCAGCCCCACCGCCAGCGTAAAGCCATCCGCAAATTTGGTCATGCGGGTGATGGTGTTTGTGGCCGGGTCTGGCTTGCCGCGCCAAATGTCGCTTTTAATATCCGCGGCATACAGCCAGCCATCGCTGGCAAACGTGATGGCGGTCAGGTTGTCCATTGGCGCGGCATCGGAGGGGCGTAAATAAATTTCTGCGTTAAACCCGGCGGGCAGGTGGATGGCGCGTTTGTCCGCGTCACGCTCCCGCTCGCGCTCTGGCGTGGTGAGATACACCAGCCCATACAGCCCCGCCGCGCTGGCGATGGGCGCGAGAAGCGCCAGCGCGGCCATCGCTCCGGTCGCGTCCCAACAAGTTGGGCGGAGCGGCCAGAGCGCTCTTGAGGCCGCAACCACAATTCCCGCCGCTGCCAGCGCCATCACGCCCAGCGTCCCCAGCGGAATGCGCAGCATAGTGTCGCCAATGCCCACCTGAAACGTGGCGAGGAAGGCCGTCGCCGCGCCCGCCAAAATCCCTTCCAGCGCAAGAATAAGGCCCAAAATTCTGTGTTTGTGAAGAAATAAAGAAACACCGAGCGCCAGAAGCCCCATCCAAAAAAGGATGAGAACGAAGGCAAGAATGTTCGCGAACATGATCGGTTTTATTATCCACCCGCGCCTTGTTAAAATGACCTCCGCGTCATGCACATACATCACCTCTCGCTCACCAACTTCCGGCTGTATGCGCGGCTGGAGCTGGATTTACCCCCCGGCCTCACCATCATCCAGGGCGATAACGCGCAGGGCAAAACGTCTTTGCTGGAGGCGATTTACTACCTGAGCACGGCGCACTCCCCGCACACGCGGGCCGATGCGCAGGTGATTCGCTGGGGCGCGAGCGAGGAGGCGATTTACCCCTTCGCCATGCTCAAGGCCGATGTGCAGCGCCGCGATGGCGCAAAATCCATCCAGGTGAATTTGCAAAAAGGCGAGGGGGCGCGGCTAAAAAAAGACATTCGCATTGACCACGCGCCCAAGCGGGGGGTAGATTTGGTGGGGCAACTGGTCACGGTGTTGTTTTTGCCGGGTGATGTGGACCTGGTGGGCGGCGCGCCCAGCCTGCGCCGCGAATATTTGGATGCGGCGTTATCTCAGGTGGATGCAAATTACGTGCGGGCGCTGGACACATACACTAAGGCGCTGGCTCAGCGCAATGCCTTGCTCAAGCAGGCCGATGAGCGCCGGATTGACCCCGATGAACTGATTATTTGGGATGAGCAGCTTGCGCCCGCGGGTGTGGAAATTGCCACAAAACGCCGCGAGGTGGTGGCGGCGCTCACGCAGCTCGCCCAACCCATCCACCGCGAGCTTTCTAACGCGCTGGAATTTTTGGAAGTGCATTACCAGCCCAATTTTGACCCGGCCATGCCCAGCAAAACCGAGGCGTTTCAAATTGGGCTTGATCTCTCGCGGCCAGCCAGCGGGTTTGGCAAAGCCGAGCTGGTGAAGGCCTACCGCGCCGCGCTGGAAGACCGCCGCAAAGACGAGCTGGCGCGGGGCATGACGCTGGTTGGCCCGCACCGCGATGATTTTCGTTTTGTGGCGAACGGCATTGACCTGGGCGAGTTTGGCAGCCGCGGCCAGCAGCGCACGGCGGTGCTGGCGCTCAAAATGGCCGAGGCTGCCTGGTTGAGAGAAAAAATGGGCGAGCCGCCAATCATTTTGCTGGATGAGGTTTTGGCCGAGTTGGATCCGCACCGCCGCCGCGCGCTGCTCCATCGGCTGGGGACAACCCATCAAACCCTCATCACCGCCACCGACCTGAACCGCTTTGACGCTGATTTTGTGAAGCAAGCGCAAGTGCTGAGCGTGCGGGGCGGGGTGGTTGCTAGTAGTTAGTTGCTGGTTGCTGGTCACTCACTCAGCACTTTGCACTTTGCACTTGCCGCGCGCTTTGCACTATCATCAAGGCCATGAACATTCTTGTTGCCGGCGGTGCCGGATACATTGGCAGTGTGACCTCGCAAATGCTGGTTGAGGCGGGGCACAGCGTGACTGTTTTTGACAACCTGAGCAAGGGCCATCGCGATGCCGTGCCAGCCAAGGCGCAGTTTATTCATGGCGATTTGGCGCAGATTGACGACATTCGTGCCGCGCTGGACGCCAGCAAAGCCGAGGCGGTGTTTCATTTTGCCGCGCTGATTGAGGCAGGCGAGAGCATGAAAATGCCCGCGAAATATCTTCGCGCCAACGTGAGCAACACGCTGAACTTGCTCGACGCGGCGGTTCAAAAAGGCGTATCGCGGTTCGTGTTCTCATCCACCGCCGCCGTGTTTGCCGCCAGCGATGCCCCGCTGAGCGAGACCAGCAAAATTGAGCCAGCCAATTTATACGGCGAGACAAAATTGATGGTGGAGCAAATGCTGCGCTGGTTCAACAAGGTTCATGGGTTGCGCGTGGGCGTGCTGCGCTACTTTAACGCGTGCGGCGCGTGGGGCAGGCTGGGCGAGCGGCACTCGCCAGAGACGCATCTCATCCCGCTCACGCTGCTGGCCGCGCAGGGCAAACGCGCCAACATTGGCATTTTTGGCACAGATTACCCCACGCCCGATGGCACCTGCATCCGCGATTACATTCATGTGCGCGACCTGGGCAGCGCGCATTTGCGAATGTTGGATTACCTCGCCAGTCACGAGACCATCACCTGTAATTTGGGCAATGGCGAAGGGTATTCCGTGCGCCAAGTGATTGACACAGCCAAGCGCGTGACCGGCGTGGACATCCCGGTGGTGGAAGGCCCGCGCCGCGCCGGTGATGCCGCCCGCCTTGTGGCCGCCAGCGATTTGGCCCGCAAGGAGCTGGGCTGGCAGCCACAAATCACCAGCCTGGAAGAGATTGTGCGCAGCGCGTGGGAATTTATGCAGGGATGAAATAAGTTGGCGCCCGGAGCGCGTCCCAATAAACTGGGCGGAGCGCTCCGGGCGCTTTTTAAAATGAACCCCGACGAACAGGAAATCCGGCGGCTGGTGGCCCACTGGATGGCAGCCAGCAAGGCGGGTGACACGCAAAAAGTGTTATCGCTGATGGCCGATGATGCCGTGTTTTTGATGCCCGGCCAGCCGCCCATGAGCAAAGCCGGTTTTGAAAATGCCATGCAAGCTCAGGCTGCAGATGACGCCCCCAAAATAGATGGCGTGAGCGACATTCAGGAGATAAAAATTCTGGGTGATTGGGCCTTTATGTGGGCGCGGCTCATGGTGGTTGCCACGCCGCCCAACGGCGCAAAACCCATCACCCGCGCAGGCCACACGCTGACAATTTTGCATAAACACAATGGCAAGTGGGTGATAGCCCGCGATGCCAATATGTTAACTGTTCAAAACAACAAAGAGGCTTTACGATGAAAACAAAAACAATTGAGGTAGCCGGCGTCTCCGCCGCGCCGGGGACAAAAACATCGCGCGTGATTGGTCTGACGCTGGCGGGCGTTGCCACAAAAATGCCGCTGTTCGTGATAAACGGCCAGCAAGATGGGCCAGTGGTGGTGATTACCGCCGCCATTCACGGCTCGGAATACGTGGGCACCGCGGCGGCCACCCAACTGGCAAAAACGCTTGACCCCGCGCAGGTGCATGGCGCGGTGGTGATTGTGCCGGTGTGCAGCATGACCGCCTTTGTCAAGCGCGCCATCTACCTGGCCCCGCCCGATGACAAAAACCTCAACCGCTGTTTTCCGGGCAAGGCCGATGGCAGCTTTGCCGAGCAACTGGCGCACTGGATCACCACAAACTTGATCAGCCGCGCAGACATCTACATGGATTTGCACGGCGGCGATATGAACGAGGCGCTGGTGCCGTTTAGCATTGTCAAGCGCACCGGCAACGCCGAGCTTGACGCGAAGGCCGTGGAGTTGGCCCGCATATTTGGGCTGCCCAATTTGGTCGTGAGCGAGGTTAAAGGCTCAACCGTGGCCGCCGCCGCCGATGCGGGCGTGCTGGCTGTGCTGACCGAGGTGGGCGGTCAGGGGTTGTGGAGCGCGGCAGAAGTTGAGCAAATGGGCGATGGCTTGCGCCGCGTGATGACGCATTACGGCTGTGCGGCATTGCCCGCGCCGCCCGCGCCGCCCAGCCGCATCCTGGAGGCGTTTGAATGGCTGCGCTCCTCGCACGATGGCATGTTTTACCCGTTGTGCCGCGTGGGTGATGAGGTGAAGAAAGGCCAGAAGCTGGGCTATGTGACGGACTACCTGGGCAATCTTGTGCAAGAAGCCATCTCGCCATGCGATGGCGTGGTGCTGTTTCTGGTGACCACGCTGGCGATGAACAACAATGACCCGCTGCTGGCGGTGGGGGCGTAGAAAGAAAAACTTTTACGCTGTGCGATTGAAATCGCGCCTGATGAGCCTTTGGCTGAGCGTTCGCCTGCGCGGACGCGCGGTCATTCACCCATCAGGCGCTTTTTTAATTCGTAATTCGTAATTCGTAATTGAACTCTAGCCCGTGCCAAACTGCCGGTCCCCGGCATCGCCAAGACCGGGCAAAATGTAGCCAATCTCGTTCAGGCGCTCATCCAGCGCAGCAAGATAAATCGGCACATCGGGATGATCCTTTTGCAGCCGGGCCACGCCCTCCGGGGCGCCAATCAACCCCAGAAATTTGATTTGCTTTGCGCCCCACTTTTTGAGGATGTCTACCGTGGCGCTGGCGCTGCCGCCGGTCGCCAGCATTGGGTCCAGCATTAAGCATACCGAGACGGTGGGCGCGATGGGCAGTTTGTTGTAATACTCCACCGGGCGCAGGGTTTTTTCATCGCGGTAAAGCCCAATGTGCCACACCTCGGCGGCGGGCAACATGTCCAGCGCGCCTTCCATCATGCCCAGCCCTGCCCGCAAGATGGGGATCAGGCCGATGCGGTCGCGCAGTTTTTGGGCGCGGGTTGTGGCCATTGGCGTTTCCACCATGATTTCCTCGGTGGGCATATCCGCGGTGGCTTCCATCACCAGCATGATGGCAAGCTCGCGCACCACCTGACGAAACTTTTTTGGCTCGGTGGCTTTGTCGCGCAAAATCGCCAGCTTGTGCTGTATCAGCGGGTGTGATGAAACAAAAACATTTGGGGCCATATTTTTCCTGATTCGTAATAATTTTTGATTTCTAATTCTTAATTGTCTCGTCCATCCCATACAACTGGTCAAGGCTCAACTCGGATGAGACGGTCTCGCTGGTGCGAAGGGTGAGCGAGGCGGCGTTCAGGCCAAGCCGGACGCTATCGGCCACGCTCAAGTTATTCAGCACGCCAAACACAATGGCGGCGGTCAGCGCGTCTCCCGCGCCGGTGGTGTCTACAATTTGCACATTGAGCGCGGGAAAATGCCCCCACTCGTGCTCGGTGGCGTAACACGCGCCTTGCTCGGCCTGCGTAATCACCGCCACGCCAACGCCCAGCCCCACCAGCGCCCGCGCCGCGGCAATGGCGTCATCGGGCGTGTTGGGCGAGCTGCGGCCCAATATCGCGGCGGCTTCGTCCATATTGGGGGTGATGATGTCCAGATCGGCCAGATGCTTTTTTAGCCGCACGGCCCGCTGGGTGGAGGTTGGATCCACCACAATTTTTTTGCCGTATTGCCTGGCTGTTTTAATCGCCTCGTCCAGCGCCGCATCGGTCAAGTTCAAATCCAGCACAACCATTTCGCAATCTTCAAACGCGTCCTCGTTCTTGCGCAAATATTCCGGCGTGATGTGGCGCATGATGTCGGTGTCATCCAGCCCCAGCAAAAGATCGCCCGTTTGGTCAAGCGCAGCCAGATACGTGGCGGTGGATTCGCCATCAATCATCAACGCGCGAGAAATATCCATGCCCACTTCTTCGGCGTTGCCGCCCATTTCCTCGCCTGCATAGTCATCGCCAATGGCGGTGAGGAGGCGCGCATCGGCGCCAAGCCGCGCCAAATTCTCGGCAATATTCCGCGCCACGCCCCCGATGCTCATTTTTATTGAGGCGTAATTGGAGGAGTTGGGGATGGGCTGCTCGGTGAGCCTGCCTTTGATATCCAGGATGGATGCGCCGATAACTAAAACATCGCTCATGGTTTCCTCCATTTTTTTAAGCGCTTCGGGCGCCAAAACTCATCTCACATTTGCCAGCATCACCGCCGCCAAAATGGCAATTGCGGCGACCACCGCAAACTCCACCAGAACCGGGCCGGTCACGCGGTCTTGATAATGCTGCTGGGCCAGACCAACCAAAAGATAAAACACGGCCAGCAGCAGCACCGCCGCGCTCCAGTTGGAAATATTCCAGTAATTGAGCGCCCATGTCATTTGCGCGGTGATTAGCGCCACGACAAATGCGTATACCGCGGCCTGCCTCAGCCCAATGATATGCGGCGACATTAAATCTAGCGCAAGGCCAAAAATGATGGCAAATGTGAGCGTGGCCGTGATCACGCTGCGCTCGCGGGTGCCATACACCAAAACCAGCAGCCCAAACGCAATGAGATAGGTGATGGCAGTAAGAGCCAGCCGCGCAACCGCGTAACCGCTGTCTTGCAGCGAGATCACCGAATATTCCGCGAGGACAAGCATGCCCAAAATTGCCGCGCCCACCAGCAGCCCCATCACCCAGACCGGCCACACCGGAATGCGCGTGAGCAGCAGGGCCATGAGCAACGCCATAAACCCGGGCGCGATCCAAAACGGAAAGACAAAAGATACCCCGCCATTTTGCACGTTGGGGTGCGCCCGCAGCACCCAGTCCACGCCCGCGCATACCAGCGCGGGGAGCATCACAATCAGCAAGGATGCGGTTGTGAACGTGATTGAAAGCGCCGACCCCAGAAAGGTGATCGAGAGATTTCGGCTGGGCAGTTCAACCACCTTGAGCGCGACCGGCGTGAGCGCCACCAGCGCCAGCAAAATCATCACCCGTTCGCGCGCAATTTCTTCGGGCTTGCGTTTTGCGGGCGTTGCCTGCGCCTCTTCGGACATCACCGAAAATGCGTCGGGGGGCGGGGAATAGCTCTGGCCAGAGGGCGTTTGTATTGCCACGCGGCAATTTTACACGTTACGCTATCATGCTCGCCATGAGCGAGGCCATCATTCTGGAAGGCGCAATGTCTGTGCGGGCGGCGCTGGCGGGCAACATGCGCCCCCTGCGCGAGGTTCACATTGACCGCACCCGCAACGATTACGAGACGCAACAACTGGCGCGGCTGGCCCGCGAGCGCGGCGCAAAAGTAAAATTTGTGGAGCGCGAGGCGATTGACGCCCTGGCTCAGGGCAGCACACACGGCGGGGTGATGGCGCTCGCGGACGAGCGAAAGTATCAGTCGCTGGAGGCGCTTCTTCCGGGCGAGGACGCCCCATTCATCGTTATGCTGGATGGGGTGGAAGACCCGTTTAACTTTGGGCAGGCTGTGCGGGCCATGTACGCCGCTGGCGCGCATGGGCTTGTGCTGCGGGCGCGCAACTGGACGAGCGCGGCGGGCGTGGTGGCGCGTTCCAGCGCAGGGGCCAGCGAACTCATCCCCATTGCGGTTGTGAACGAGGTGGAGGAGGCCGTTGCGTTTTACAAATCGCGCGGGCTGCGCATCGCCGTCACGGCCAAAGCGCGAGACGCCGTTTCCATTTACCGCGCCGACTTGGCCGCGCCCATGTTTTTGCTCATCGGCGGGGAAAAGCGCGGCATTCAAAAAGCGGTGATGGACGCCGCCGACCTGCGGCTGGAAATTCCGTATGGCCGCAAGTTCAACGCCTCGCTGGGCACAGCCATGGCCGCCAGCGTCATCGCGTTTGAGATGATGCGACAAAGACAAGGGCATTAAGGGCTTTCGTTTTCGATTTTGTAATTTATTGCCCCTCGACCCCATATCGTATGGCTGCTTGAAGCGCATCCAAATTTATATCTTTTATCGTTTTGAACCGGATGCAATACCCGCTCACGCTCGCCTTGCCTAGTTTTTCCCCGTATGTTTTGGCTAAGTAAGTCTTGTCTTTGATATCCATGACATACACGGAGATTCCAGTTTTGTTTGCGCTCAAACCAATTTGATAAAACTCTCTGGTTGTTCCGTCGGCATATTTTATGGTGTAAAGCCCATAGCCAATGCCAGGGTTGGCGATAGTTTTGCCTTCGCTGTTTTTGCCATCGGTGAACCACAACTTGCTCTTTGGCAATACTTGCAATATCAGCCTGTGCAACTCTTGCATATCACTCTGTTTTGGTTCAGGCTGGCTGGCAATGTATTTTTCGATTTGTTCTTGTGTGTTCATAGAATATAAAGGCGAAAGGTTGGCGGCAAATTCCTGCTTTTTTCTTCGCTAAGGCTTTTGAGATTTAGCAGTCGGGCTGCTCCGAGCCGCCCGACTGCTTGCGACTACGATGAGACCACATATTGACCACACCACAAACCCCGCGGCGCTCAAAGCCAACCCCGCGCTCACGCTTTGGGGCGCATACACAAACTCAACCGTCTGGGTAGGCGCAAAAAATTGCACCGCCCGAAAAAGTCCATCCGCGCACGCAATCCCCGCCGGTTTGCCATCCACAAACGCCTGCCAGCCGGGGTAACACGCATCGCGCAGCACCAGCGTTTGGGGCAGGGCGCTTTGGCTGATGGGCGACGCGATCCGCACGGTCACGCGCTCCGGCTCATCGCGCGTCATTTGGGCGGCATTGGGTAAATCCACATACGCGCATGTTGGGTCGTAAGGGCGAGGGACTCCCTCGCCCCTGCCAAAACAATCTTGCGCAAAAACACGCACAAACGCCCGCGGCGCGGGGCGCAGATTCTGGTAAATCTTCACATCGCCAGAGTAAACCAATTTCATTTCGTGATCGCCCGTCACCATCTGAGAGAGAAACGAGCCATCGCCCGCGTCTATGCTGGTGACCGCAAAAAGCTGGGCGGGCGTTTCGCTTTGCAGGCTCAGGCGGATGGGTGTCTTGCGAGCCGAGAACTTCACCTCGGCCACGCCATACGCGCGGCCCGTGTTGGCCGCCTCAAATCGCGCGGCTTGCGCCTGCGTTTGCTCATGCGAGCCATCCTCAAACGTCACATCCACATCCAGTGCGGCGGGCGCATCCAGCACAAGGCCCAACGACGTGCTGGCATACGGGGTCAATGTCATCTCGCGCCGCGCGGAAAGGTCGGCGTGAAAGAGCGTGTCGTAATACACGCCATTCACAAAAATGTCGGCGGTTTTGTCGGCGATGAGATACCGCACGGCCATCGCCCTCAGCCATGTGTCATCTGGGACGGACGAGAGAAACTCGCGCAGGCGGCCATCGGCGCTGGGCTTGTTCGTAAACTGCGCCGTAAACCCCGCGTAGGTTTTGAGCGGCAGCAGCCCGCCATCATAGCCATCCACGCCCGGAATGCGGTATAGCAAAGACAAATTGGGCGAAAGAATTTCTTTTTGTTTAGAGGCGATCACGCGGTCATACAGCTCGTCTTTGCTCAGCCACGCCCCGTATAACTCGGTTTGCTCTGGCAGGTCGCCGGGGTCAAAAAACAACGAGGACAACGCCAGCACGCGGCCATTTTGCGCGGGCGGGTTGGCCTGCAAAAACGCGGTGGATGGCCGCAGGCCGGTCACGGCGGCGGGGTCTGCCGCGCGGTTGTATGGCTGAAACTGCGCCGCAATAACCAGCTCGGCGGCGAAGGCGAGAATCAACAAAGACCTCACAGGTTTGCCAAACCTGTGAGGTCTAGCCAGCCACATCAACCCAAAACACACAACCAGCGCCACGCCCCATCCCGCCAAAACAGAGGGCGCGGGCAGGGCGCGGTATTCCACCTCTGGCGAGAAACGCGCCCCCAAAAACACGCTCAGGGCGATGGCCGCCGCGACCGCCACAAATGCCATCACCCACGCGCGCATGATGCGCGGAGGCAGGCCATCGCGCAATGCCTGCGCCCCCATGCCCACAAGCAGGCTCACCCCCAGCGAGAACACGATCAGCCAACGCGCCTGCGCCCGAAATAAATTGAACCCGGGCGCAAAGCGATACAACACGCCAAACAGCGGGGTGGCCACGCCCAACGCCAGCACAAAACCAAATATCGTTAACACAAACGGCAAATACAACCTCACAGGTCTCTTAAGACTTATGAGGTTTACTGCGCCCAACACCGCCAGCGCAAGACCAAACACGCCAAAATACGAAATGTATTCGGGGAAGAGTGGGTCGCCATACGTTGGCAAAAGGGCGCGGCCAATCACCCAGGGCCGCCACGAGAAAGATGCGCTTTCGTTGAATGGCAGGCCGCCGCTTCGCGCAGACTCGCGGGCGAGTTCCAGAGTTGGCAAAAGCTGGGCGCTTGCCATCAGCGCGGCCAGCAAAACGGCCAGAGCCAGAAAAATAATTGTCATCGCGGGGGCGCGGAGGGGCAACGCGCTTCGCCGAACTTGTTCGGACGCGCCCGGAGCGCTAATCAAAGCCACCACGCCCAGCGTGACCAGACAAATGTAAAGCGATTGGGTGTGCCCCGCAAAAATTTGCAGGGTGATGACGAGCGCAAGCGCCAAAAATCTGCGAGGTCTCGCAGACCTCACAGGTTTGTCCATCACGAGATACGCCTGCAGCGGAAGCCACGCCAACACTTGCAACTGGTTGAGGTGTTCTGCCTGCGCGCCAAGGTAGCCGCCAAGGGCAAACGAGAGGGCCGCAGCCAGCGCGGCGGCGCGGCCAAGACCCATCCCCCGGCGGGCCAAAAGCGCCATCCCCAACCCGGCCATGAGCAAATGCAAAACGATGTTGAGGCTGACCGCCTGCGCGGTTGGCAACCATGAGAGCGCGATGTTGATCGGGTAAAAAAAACCGACCTGCGAGTTGGCCAAAAACGGCGCGCCCATGAACGTGAATGGGTTCCAAAGCGGCAAACGCCCGGCGCGGATGGCCTCGGCGGCGTAGTCTCGCAGGGGGTAAAAGTAAAGCAGCAGGTCGCCGCGGGCGATGACGCCGCCGCCCAGCGTCAGCTTCCAGGTGGCAACGAGGATGAGAATGATGAGGCCAACCCCAACAATTGGCCCTCTTGCTCGTTGATCAAACCGCAATTTTTGGAAGATGATTAAACCTCACGCCAACTCAACTTTTATCGTCATGCGCGGGTTCACCGGACATTTGTCTGGGTGAAATTTGCGCATGGGGGCTAGTTTAGACCAGAT
>DAORUN010000097.1:0-12796 GCA_035433205.1 Thermoflexales bacterium
CGCGCAGCTTTGCTTCGCGCCGCTGCGCTCCTCAGAATGACAGGCTTACTCTTATACAAAATCGCGTTAATCTACAAACCAAAGATTTAGCAGGGGCAAGGCGCACCTCGCCCCTGCCCGCCAATCTGCGCGTTCAAGAGATTTTTTGCGTAAATCCGTTTATGACTGCAAATTCTCAAAAACGCCAGCGGCGCCCATGCCCCCGCCAATGCACATGGTGACCAGGCCATACCGCCCGCCGCGCCGTTTCATCTCGGCCAGCAAGCCAACGGTGAGTTTGGCCCCGCTGCACCCCAGCGGGTGACCCAGCGCGATCGCCCCGCCGTTCACGTTTACCTTTTCGGGGTCCATGCCCAGCGTCTTCATCACCGCCAAACCCTGCGCGGCAAACGCCTCGTTCAGTTCAATTTGGTCAATCTGATCGAGCGTCAGCCCGGCATATTTGAGGGCGCGTGGCACAGCGGCAATCGGCCCAATCCCCATCACCGCTGGCGGCACACCGGCCACCGCAAAACTCACAAACCGGGCGATGGGTTTGAGACCGAGCGACTTCATGCGCTCCCCGCTCATCACCACCACCGCCGCCGCGCCATCATTCATGGGCGAGGCGTTGCCCGCCGTGACCGTGCCATTGGCCGCGAACACCGGCTTGAGCTTGGCCAGCGCGTCCAGCGTGGTCTCGCGGCGCGGGCTTTCATCCATCTTAAACGTGGTTGCGCTTGTGACCGATTTTCCATCGCGGTAATCGGTGGCCTTCACCTCAACCGGCACAATTTCGCCATCAAACTTCCCCGCGTCAATGGCGGCGATGGCTTTTGTGTGCGAGCGCAGCGCAAACTCATCTTGCATCTCGCGGGTGATGGCGTATTCTTTGGCTACCCGCTCGGCGGTCAAGCCCATCGGCATGTAAACTTCGGGGCTCATCTCCACCAGCGCGGGGTTGGGCGAGAAAAAGTTGCCAGACATGCTCACCATGCTCATGCTCTCTGCCCCGCCCGCCACGATCACATCACCCATGCCTGCCATGATTTGCTGCGCCGCCAACGCGATGGTTTGCAGCCCCGATGAGCAAAAGCGGTTGACCGTTTGCCCAGCCACCGTGTTGGGCAGCCCGGCCCGCAACGCGGCGATGCGCCCCATGTTCAAGCCTTGCTGGGCTTCTGGCATGGCGCAACCGAGAATGACATCCTCAACATCTTTGGGGTCAAGCCCCGGCACGCGGGCCACCGCCTCGCGAATCGCCGCCGCCGCCAGATCATCTGGGCGGGTGTTGCGCAACGTGCCTTTTCCGGCGCGGCCAACCGGTGTTCTTACGCCGCTCACAATAAATGCGTCTTGCATTTGGGTCTCCTGTCTTGCCCAGCGCCCGGAGCGCGTCCCAACAAGTTGGGCAGATCGCTCCGGGCGCTAAGCCTTGCTAATTCCTCAATGGCTTCCCGTTCTTCAACATGAAGGCAATGCGCTCCTGAGTTTTTGGCTCGTGGAGCAAAGACAAAGCCGCCTCGCGCTCCAGATCCAAAATGTAATCCTCGGTCACCCAGGCGGGCGCGGTCAGGTCGCCGCCAGCCAGAATGTGCGCCAGCTTGCCCGCGATGAGCTGGTCGTGCGCGGAGATGTAGCCGCCCCAGCGCAACGTTTGCGCGGCCATCAGCATGGCGGCCTTGGCCCGCGACCCGCCCGCGTAAATGCTCTTGGCCTTGCGGTCTGGCGGCTGATAGCCCGCATCGCTCATATCCAGCACAATCTGTTTGGCGTAGCCAATTAGTTGCTCATCATTTGGCACAATAAAATCGTAGTCGGTGAGGTAGCCATTGGCCTTGCACTGCGCGGCGCTCTCGCCCACTTTGGCAAACGCAATCGTCTCAAACACTTTTTGGATGTAGGCCAGCACATCCACTTTGTCCTCGCCAACGGCGGCGGCCACGTGCGGGCTGACATTGCGGCGCAGCAATTCTTTGCACCCGCCCCAGCCGGGGATCAGGCCCACGCCAATCTCCACCAGACCCATGTAGGTCTCGGCGCTGGCGGCCATCCGCGAGGCGGTCATGCTGAGTTCCGCGCCGCCGCCCAGCACGCGCTGGCGCGGGGCGCTCACCACCGGCTTGGCGGCAAAGCGCACATCCCACATGGTGTATTGCATATCTTTTGCCAGCTTTTGCAGCAAATCCGGGTTGCCCATCGCCATGAGGAACATGCCAATATTTGCGCCCAGACAAAAATCTTTGCCCTGATTGCCAATAACCATGCCGCGCCACTGGTCTTTCTCCAACAAATCCAGCGAGGTCTTGATCATGTCAAACACATACGTATCCAGCGTGTTGCCTTTGCTGTGCGCCTCAAGGCACATCACGCCATCGCCAATATCAATCAGGCTGGCGCTGTCATTGCGCTTGATCTCGCGGCTCGTCCCGCTGTGCTCGGCCAGGACGATGTTCAATTTTGGGCGGCTGTACTCCACATACGTTTTGCTGATGGGGCTATACACGCCGACCAGTTTGCCATCCACATGCTTGTAAAAAGAGGTGATGCCCTGCGCGGGCAAATCGCGCACCCAGCCTGGCACATCAATTTTGCGCTCGTCCATCAACTTTATGCCGTTTTCAATCCCGATGGCATCCCAAATTTCAAACGGCCCCATCTCTGCGGCAAAGCCATATTTGGCGGCGTTGTCAATCTCCGCGGGCGAATCGGCAATTTCTGGCACACGCCGCGCGGCGTAGGCCAAAATGGGCAGGGTGGTCTCAATCAAATATTTTGCGCCGCGATCCTCGCGCCATTTCGGGTCGTTGAACAGCTTGTTCAGGCGCTCGGATAAGTCCAGGTCGCGCAGTTGACCAATCACATCAAAGCGAATTTTCTTAGGCGGCTCGTACTCCATCGTTTGCAGGTTGAGCGCGTGAAATTCTTTGGCCGCCCCCACCCCCACCGTTTTGAAAAAGCCCTGATTGGTTTTTGCGCCCAGCCATTTGTTCGCCAGCATGGTTTTCATCGCGTCTGGCAGCTTGAACATCTCGCGGCTTTCATCGTTTGGCGCAAGCTCATACAAATTATTCAGCACATGCGCGGCAATATCCAGCCCAACGATATCGTTCAGGCGGAAGGTGGCGCTCTTGGGGTTGCCAATGAACGGCCCGGTCAGGGCATCCACTTCTTCCACCGTGTAGCCGTTGTCAATGGCATACAACATTCTGGCCTGGCCCACAAAAGACCCCAGCCGGTTGGCGATGAAATTGGGGGTGTCTTTGCACAACACCACCGTTTTGCCCAGCACGGTTTCGGCAAACGCGGTCATTTGCCGCACAATCTCGGGGCTGGTGTCATCGGTCGGGATCACCTCCAGCAGCTTGAGATACCGCGGCGGGTTGAAGAAGTGCGTGCCGAGGAAGTGCGCCCGAAAATCCGCGCTCAGCCCCTCGGCGATGGCGTGAATGGGGATGCCGCTGGTGTTGCTGGAGATTACGCTGCCCGGTTTGCGCAGCGGCTCAATCCGCGCCATCAAATCGCGCTTGGGCAAAAGCTGCTCCACCACCACCTCAATCACCCAGTCGGCATCTTTCACCGCGTCCAGGTTGTCATCGGTGTTGCCCAGCGTCACGCGGGCGGCCACATCTGGGGCCATGATGGGCGCGGGGCGCAGCTTGATCTGCTTGTCCCACATCGCCTTCACAATCGCGTTTTTGTCGCCTTCTTTGGATGGGATATCGAGCAGCGTTACGCTAAGCCCAACATTGGCGCAGTGCGCGGCAATTCCGCCACCCATCGTCCCCGCGCCTATGACCACAACTTTTTTTATTTGCATAGCTACCTCTTGGTAATTTGGTTATAGTTCAGCGTGATAGTTATAGCTTGCATTGTCCAGCAAAACGCGGTTTATTGCAAACGATGAAAAAAGAAATGAGAGCTATTTGCCAGCCATCCAATCCAAATTTTTGCCCACAACCAGCTCGGTCATTGCAGCGTGATGGGTATTTTTCATGGGTATGGCTTTGACTGTAAATCCATGCCGCCCGGCAAGGGCGCGCACCTCCGCAGAATCATCGTAGGTCATGATGAAATTTCCGGCAAGGGCGGCGCATGCTTCAAATAAAGCGGCATGATCCAGTTCAAAATGCGTATAAAGCCGGCTGCCTGCTTTCTTCCCACCAGCAGTGTAAGGCGGGTCAACAAAGAACACAGCATCGCTTCGCAATTGATATTTTTTTATTGTGGCAATTCCATCGCCTTGCTCAAAGAAAAGCCTGTCTCGGATGTGGTCAATGTCGCGCAACCGTTTGGCAAGAGTGGCTGGGTACCACCGTGAGAACAATCCTTTGCCGCCTTCGCCATTTTTGATAAATCCTGAGCCGGGCGCAAGAATGCCGCCATGCAAAACCCTATTTTTCAGAATGGTTTGAAATGCGCGCTCTTGAATTGAAAGGGTTTGTTTGCCAAATTCCCTAACAGCAGATTCTTTTGACACCTCAAACTTAAGAATACGTTGAGCCAGCCATTCAGCATCTCCGCTTACCAGGGTTTGCCAAACAGATGCAATTTCAGGATCAATCTCAATCATCAGAGCGCGGTCTGCCAAATTTTCAAACAGCGCCGTTAGCGAGATGACCCCGCCACCCGCAAAGGGCTCCACCAAAAGCCCCGGCTTATTGGGCTGGCTGGCAAGCCACTCGCGCAAACGCGGCACAAACCACGTTTTACCACCCGGATACCGAAACGGACTTCGCTGAGGCACAGAGGCCACGTTTACCGGGCGCGCAGAGAGGTGGACATCCGTCAGAAGTTGCAACTGCATTTTTTTATGCGTAACTAAATCGGGCTGTCAATAACGCGATTTATGGGCGGGGATTCAAGTTTTTCATCAACTTTTGTTTGTAAAACTTTCATAAAATCTTGAAAATCTCCCACTTTAGGCCGAGTAATTGTATTAAGCGCCTCTGTGAACTTTGTATACACCACTTTTGTCTTTTCAAGTTTATAACGGCTGTTTTTGTCAGCCAGAACCAAATCATAAATCAGCCAGGCTATATCAGCTTCTTCTTTTCTTACCTCATCCAATACAGGCAGCGTATTAAAAAAGTGTGAGTCCAAAGCAACCGCCATTTTCTTCTTCCATTGATGAAGAATTCCGCCTTTAAACATCAATTGCGGCGCAAGTCTTTTGCGAGAGGATGAAAGAAAATCTGGCCTTGGGTAATTTGGCTCGTTTCTCCAGTTCATGTTGTAATTTGTTTGCGCATCTTGCATGTAATGCGCAAACGGGTCGCGCACATTTCCTGAGATATAAACGGCCTGGATTTCCAAAGAGCCAAAGTCAAACACTCTTCCATTTTGATCATATGCGACGAGCGCAATATCAATATTTCCGGCAGACTTTCCATCTGCATCTGGCAATCGAACTTCGGTTAAAGAAGTCCATGCTGTTTCTTCTGAAAAGAAAAACGCAGCCGCATCTTCCGTGATTAACCAATCCTCTCTAAACCGAATAGGGCATGTAATTGTTGGCTCACCTTCGTGCATAACACTGCAAACGCCCAACGGGTCTTTCGCTTTGTCTTTGGTGCAATTAGGCACTTTGTTGTTAAAAGGGCACAATCTATTCTTCCGAAAACGTTGCGCCTTGGTGCTGAAATCACTTGGAAGATGTCCAAACACCTCTGCTAAAGGATGATTTTGCTTTTCCATGTTTATCTTTCCACCCTCACTGAACTTGCCACCAACCGAGCGATTCTATAAAAAACACACTGCCAAGAAGTCGGACTTCTCAAACGCCGCGTATCTCGCCAGATCAAAACCAGAAGTCCGACTTCTAAAACTCACTCCCCCAGCCACTTCCCCACCTGAACCCCAATGCCCGAAATTGGCCCGCGGACAAAATTGCACTCTGGCAACGCGGCCAAAAACGACGCGCCATACCCCTTGCTCACCACCCGCTTATCCAAAATCAGCACCACACCGCGGTCGGTTTTGCTGCGAATAAGCCGCCCAAACCCCTGGCGGAACTTGAGCACGCTCTCTGGCACGGAATACTCGTTGAACGAATCCTCGTAAGTCTCGCTGCGCGCCGCAAAAATCGGGTCGGTGGGCACATCAAACGGCAATTTGCAAATGGCGAGCGCGCTGAGCTTCTCGCCCTGCACATCCACGCCCTCCCAAAAACTGCGCGTGCCCAGCAAAACCGCCCGATCCGCCGCGCGGAATTGTTCCAACATGGCGCGGCGGCTGGTGCCATCGCCCTGCTCCAGCACAATGATGTCATCTTTTTGCAGCTCCGGCGCAATCACCCGCGCGGTTTGCCGCAGCTGGGTGTAAGCCGTGAACAGCCCCATCCCCCGCCCCTGCGAGGCGCGAAACAACGCGATGAGGCCCTTCTCCACCGCCTGCTGGTAACCCTGCTGATTCGGCTCCGGCACATCGCTGGCGATGTACACCAGCGTGGATTTCTTGTAATCAAACGGCGACCCCAGCGCCAGCTCCGCCGCGTCTTCCGCGCTCATGCGCTCTTTGATGTAGGTGAAGGTGGGCGCGTTCTTGGCCGCCCGCGCCGTGTTGGCCGTGCGAATGGTGGCGCTGGTCACAATCGTGGCGCGTTTTTTGCCCCAGATGTGCTGTTTGAGCATGGGGCCAACATGCAGCGGCGCGGCGCTGAGCGTGAGCCGCCGCGCAAACTTTCGCGGCCCGCGCGATCCGCCGCGGTTGGCTTCCAGCTCCAGCCAATAAATCGTTTTGTCTTGCGGTTTAAGAATGATGCCAGTCAACTGCTCGGTGGTCTCGGCCACAAAGCGCGTCACGCCGGTCAGTTGCGCCACCAGCACATCGGCCTCAATGTGCGGGCTGGCCTCTTGCAGTTGGCTGAGGGCGCTGGTGAGCGACGCCAAATTTTTGCTGAGCGGGTTAAACTCTTTGATGAGTTGCTCGCACGCCAGCTCCACCCGCGGCCAGGCAGATGAATTGCGCATGGCGCGGTCAATTCGTTTTTTGATGGCGTAGTCGCTCTCGGCATCGTTCACCTGGCCCGACAAAAATTCGGTCAGTTCGTCAAAAAACAGCCCGGCGCGGGTCCACACGTTTTGCGCGGCGTTTGCCACGCGCTCGCCAATCAAGCTCATCGCCGCCGATTGATCCGGCGGCAAATTTCGCACCCGCGTGTCCACATCGCCCAAAAGACCTTTGCCCTTTGCGCGACCAGAAGAGGGGTTGCCCAGCTCGCCCAGGTTGCGCCCAATCTCATCGCGGTCAATTTTGTAGGTCAGCGAGTCCGTGGCCGCAGATTCAAGATGATGGCCTTCGTCAATCACCAGATATTTGTATTCCGGCAAGGCCTTGTTCTCCACCGCGATATCCGCGAGGAGCAGGGCGTGATTCACGATCACAACGTGAGCGTTTTCGGCCAGCCTTCGCGCCTGATGAAAATAGCAGCCCGTTGCGCTGCATGTGTTCATATTGCAGGCTGGGTTTTGCGCGCTCAGGTGGCTAAACACGGCCCGCTCGCCGGGTGATGGGATAAACAGCTCGTCCGCGTCGCCCGTGAGCGTGTTTGGCTGCCAGATTAGAATTTTTGTCAGCACGCGGGCTTCGTCCATCGTCTTGGCCCCGCCTTTCCGCAACTCATCCACCCGGTTGGGACACACGTAACGGCTTTTGCCTTTCATCACCGCGGCGCGGGCCTCGCTCAGGCCCAGCGCGTCAATCACCGCGGGCACGTCTTTCTCCATCAACTGCTCTTGCAGGTTGATCGTGTTGGTGCTCACCACCACGCGCTCGCCGTTTTGCACGGCCCATTTCATGGCAGGGATGAGATACGCCAGCGATTTACCCGTGCCCGTCCCCGCTTCTACCAGCGCCACCACGCCCGCTTCATCTTCGTTCAGTTCTGCGCCATCGTTAAACGATTGCGCGATCAGCCGCATCATTTGCGCCTGCTGGGGCCGCGATTCAAACCCCGCAAATTTTTTGGCGAAGGCGCTTTCTGGGGCGAGGGTCGCCGCCACTTCCTCAACATCCAACGGCTCAATTTTTTCGTGCGCCTCCAGCGGCTTCAGCTTTAATTGGGCCTGCCGCCTCAGCACAACCGATGCGTCGGCTTTGCGTCTCCCGTCTCCCGTCTTCCGTCTCAGTTGCGCCCCAATGCTGGACGCAAACGAGCCTTGTTTTTGCTCGTCCAGGGCCTCGCGCCAAAAGCTGGAAAGAAGCCAGTTGCTGCGCTCGCTCTGGTCAACAATTTCTTCCAGCACGTTGCGCGGCAACTCCACCGCCCGCTCAAACACGCGCAGGTAAAGCTGGTGCGCCACACGGGCGTCATCCAACGCGCGGTGGGTGGCGGGCAGCGTAATGCCCAGCTCGTTCGCCAACGCGCCCAGGGCATACCGCCCCGCGTGCGGCACAAGAATGCCCGCCAGCTCAAACGTGTCCAATGAGGCGTTGGTCTCAAACATGCGCTGGCGGCGCAAAAAATTCAGGTCAAAGGCAATGTTATGCCCAATAATGGTGTGATTTCCCACGACCCGCCGCGCTTCGTTCAACCCATCCCAAAGCTGAATTCCCTCGCGGCTCACCATGTCTTGGGTGATGCCGGTCAGTTCCACGATTTTTGGCGGGATATCGCGGCGCGGGTCAATGATGGCGTTGTATTCTTCCAACACCTCATCGCCGCGAAACTTGACAATGCCAATCTCCAAAATCGCATCGCGCTCGGCATCCAGGCCGGTGGTTTCAAGATCGAGAGAAACAAATGTTCGCATGAGTGTGAGGATTGTAACCCGTGTTGCGCGTGCCACTTTCGCGGCTGGGGGCGCTCACCTTAAAATACACTTTTCTAATTGACCTGTTAAAAAGTTTTGCATATAATATCCTTTCGCATATTGGGCGGCATATTATGAAAAGCCGCTGTTTTTTATTCAGAAAGTGCTCAAGTAATTCGTGGGACAAGTGAACCCGCAACACACAAAAGCGATTCACTCGGCCTGCCTGTTGTTTGGCGCAAGAAGGATGGATTTTTAGCACATGGTGACAAACGGAACCCTCGGCGCGAAGTCTTACGCTCGCTCACAAGATATTCAGTTGCTTCCTCGGCTGATTGAAGTGCAGCTCCAATCGTTCAAGCTATTCCAGAACGAGTTGCTGCGCGAATTGTTTGAGGAAATCTCACCCATCGAAAGCTTTAACGGCGAGATGGCGATTTATTTCCCCGGCAATTACAAACAAGCCAAGGAATACAACCTCACCTACTGGTTCGAAGAGCCAAAAGTGGGGATTGACGAATGCGTGGAGCGCGATTTGACTTACGGCGCACCGCTGTATGCCCGCGTGGCGCTGCACAACAAAAAGACCGATGAGCACAAGGTGGACACCATTTATTTTGGCGAGTTCCCGCTCATGACCGAGAACGGCACGTTCATCATCAACGGAACGGAGCGCGTGGTGGTCTCGCAGTTGATTCGCTCGCCGGGCGTGTATTTCAGCGCAGAAGAGGATCCCGCCTCTGGCCGCCCCCTCGGCCAAACCAAATTGATCCCAGACCGCGGCGCGTGGATGGAATTTGAGACGCGCAAGAGCGATTACATCGTCCTCAAGTTCAACCGCAAGCGCACCATCCCGGTCACCATTTTGCTGAGGGCGCTCGCGGCGGTGGATGACGGCGTGACCAAGGACATTTTGACCAAGGGCACGGATGACGAGATCAAGGCCTTGTTTGCGGATGTGGACAACAACCCCGATCACCAGTTCATCGCCGCCACTTTGCGGCAAGAGCCAGATTGGGCCAACAAGCCATCGCGCACCATTGCGCAAGAGGCGCTCATTGAATTCTTCAAGCGGGTGCGCCCCGGCGACCCGCCCACGCTGGACAACGCCAAAGAATTCATGCAGCAGCAGTTGTTCGACCAGCGCCGCTACGATCTGGAGCGCGTGGGCCGCTACAAGCTCAATCAGCGGCTGGGGCTGGATGACATCATCCCGCGCACACACCGCACCATCACCAAGCTGGACATCATCAACCTGCTCAAGCACATGATTCAGGTGAACAACGGGGTGATCCCGGTGGATGACATTGACCACCTTGGCAACCGCCGCGTAAAGACCAACGGCGAGCTGATTCAAAACAAACTACGCGTGGGTTTGCGCCGCATGGAGCGCATGGTAAAAGAGCGCATGTCCATGCCAGACAACGAGTCGCCCTCGCCGGTCAACCTGATTAACATTCGCCCGGTGGTGGCCGCCATTCGTGAGTTCTTCGGAAGCTCGCAGCTTTCGCAGTTCATGGAGCAGACCAACCCGCTGTCTGAGCTGACCAGCAAACGCACCCTCTCGGCCCTCGGCCCAGGCGGTCTGCGCCGCGAGCGCGCCGGCTTCGACGTGCGCGACGTGCATCACAGCCACTACGGCCGCATCTGCCCCATTGAAACACCAGAAGGCCCGAACATCGGTTTGATTGGCCGTCTTGCGACCTACGCCCGCGTCAACCAATATGGCTTCCTCGAGACGCCGTATCGCCGCGTGGCCAGAGAAGTGGAGAACAAAACCGAGGCCAGCGAAGGGCATCTCTTGCGCGAGGACGTGAGCGACGCCAAGGGCGAGCTGATCGCCAGCGCGGGAACTGTCATTGACCACGAGTTGGCAACCCGCTTGTCTCGCTTCAAGTCCATTGAGACTTTGCCGGTCAAGCCATTTGTGACCAGCGAATCCACGTACATGTCTGCCGACACGGAAGACAAGTTCACAATCGCTCAAGCCAACGCCCGGCTGACCAAAAACAGCGAGTTCAAAGACAACCGCATTTCCGTGCGCCGCCGCCAGAAGTTTGAATTTGCCGCGCCGGAAAACATTGACTTTATTGACATCGCGCCGAAGCAGATCGTTGGCATCAGCGCGGCTCTCATCCCATTTGTGGAGCACGACGAAGCCAGCCGCGCCTTGATGGGCAGCAACATGCAACGCCAGGCCGTGCCCCTTCTGCAACCGCATGTGCCAGTTGTGGGCACTGGTGTGGAGCGCCAGGCCGCGACCGAAAGCGGCCAAGTGGTGATTGCGCAGGAAGATGGCGAGATTGTGAGCGTGACCGGCAAGCAAATTGTGGTCAAGGGCGCCAAAGGCCAGCGCGTGTATAACCTGCGCAAATACAACCGCAGCAACCAAAGCACTTGTATTGACCAGCGCCCCAACATCAAGAAGGGTGACCGGATCAAGAAGGGCCAGGCGATTGCGGACTCATCGTCCACGGACAACGGCGAACTGGCGCTGGGCCAGAACGTGCTGGTGGCGTTCGTCTCATGGGAGGGCGGCAACTACGAAGACGCCATTCTGGTGAGCGAGAAGATGGTGCGCGAGGACATGTTCACCAGCGTTCACATTGAAAAATACGAGATTGAAGCCCGCGAGACCAAACTGGGCGCGGAAGAAATTACCCGCGATATTCCAAACGTGGGCGAGGAAACGCTCAAAGATTTGGACGAGACCGGCATCATCCGCATTGGCGCGGAAGTGAAGCAAAACGACATTCTGGTGGGCAAGATCACACCCAAGGGCGAGAAAGAGCTTTCGCCAGAAGAGAAATTGCTGCGCGCCATCTTTGGCGAGAAGAGCCGCGAAGTAAAAGACACCAGCCTGCGTATGCCAAACGGCGAGCACGGCAAGGTCGTGGAAGTCAAGATTTTTGACCGCGACGACCACCGCGATTTGCCCGCTGGCGTGAACCGCATGGTGCGCGTGAGCGTGGCTCAGCGCCGCAAACTGACCCAGGGCGACAAGATGGCCGGTCGCCACGGCAACAAGGGCGTGGTCAGCCGCGTGGTTCCGGTAGAGGACATGCCGTATCTGCCAAACGGCCAGTCGGTAGATATCATCCTGAATCCGCTGGGCGTGCCTGGTCGTATGAACATCGGCCAGATTCTGGAAACACACTTGGGATGGGCCGCCGACCGGCTCGGTTTCCGCGCGGTGACACCCGTGTTTGACGGCGCGGATGAAAAAGAGATTGAGGCCGAACTGTGCCGGGCGTGGCTGATTGATCACGCATACCGCGAGGTGACCAAGCGCGCCTGGGAGGCCCTCAAGGAAAATGAAATTGACACGACCCAACTGCGCGACGACCTTGACGCGCGGATGGCGTTCTTGTCTTCGTGGCTGCCAGAGCAGGCCGAGAAGAACGGCGAGGAAATGAAGTATGACCTTGACCGCGCCACGGTGGATGAGGCCTACACGCGTCGCATCGTGCTGATTGAGTGGCTGAAGGAAAAGGGATACGACCCCGCCGATGTGCTGGTGTTTGACGACGACCGCCGCGATATGGACGAACGCGCGGTGGTGGATGGCAAGGCGATAGACGTCACATTGCGCTTGTGGCTGGAAGCGCATGGGCAAAAAGTTCCCGCCAACACCGGCCACGAAAAGTTGCTGGAGCGCGCCGCAGAGGTGAGCATGGAAGCCGGTGATCCCATCCCCACCCTGGGCAAGATGAAACTGATTGACGGCAAGAGCGGCGATGCGTTTGACAAGCCGGTGACGGTTGGTTACCTGCACATGCTCAAGCTGGCGCACTTGGTTGAAGACAAGGTTCACGCCCGCAGCACCGGCCCATACTCGCTAGTCACCCAGCAGCCATTGGGCGGCAAGGCCCAGTTCGGCGGCCAGCGCTTTGGTGAAATGGAAGTCTGGGCGTTGGAAGCTTACGGCGCGGCGCACACGCTGCAAGAGATTCTCACCGTCAAGTCCGATGACACGCAAGGGCGCGTCAAGACTTACGAGTCCATCGTGAAGGGTGAGCCAATTGAGGAGCCGGGCATCCCCGCCTCGTTCAAGGTGCTGGTGA
>DAORUN010000098.1:0-12728 GCA_035433205.1 Thermoflexales bacterium
TGGCCACTTGGCGGGCGCAAGTATTCAATTTTTTGAATATATTGAATCCGGTGAGCATTCCTACCCAAGCTTCAGATGCCGATCTTTTCCGGGCGCTGGCGCATCCGGCGCGGCTGGAGATTTTGGATTTTTTGCGCGATGGCGAACATTGCGTGTGCGAGATCATGCCTGCGCTGGGCTACCGGCAAGCGTATATTTCTCAGCAAATCAGTGTGCTGCGCGAGGTTGGGCTGGTGCAAGAGCGCCGCGCAGGCGCACGGGTGTATTACCGCGTGTGCGAACCGACGATTTACGTCATTCTTGACTCCGCGCGCAAGTTAAAACCGGTCGCCGCTCCATTAAGTGTGAATGCCCCGCAAAAGGAGACTGTTTTGGTATGTTGAATGTAAAAGTGCTTGGCTCTGGTTGCGCAAATTGCAAACGTTTGGAGCAAACGGTGAAGCGCGTGGCCGAGGCCCGCCAGATCCCCATCGAACTGGAGCATGTGACCGATTATGCCGAGATTATGAAGTGGAAGATTTTGGCTACGCCGGGGCTGGTGGTGAACAACAAAGTTGTGTCTGCAGGGCGTATTTTGAAGGATGATGAAGTGGCGCGATTTTTGACCGCGCCGCAAAAGAATTGAGATGCATACCCGCGCCGTTTCGCCCAAAATAGATCAACACCCCGCCGCTCGCGCCTTTGTGCTGGTGGGTTTGGCTGCGGTTGTTTGGCTGGTTTTGTATACCCTCATAGAGCCTTTCTCACGCTGGGTGTCGTTTGGTTTGATGGGGCTTGACCCCGCCTCGCATTTGGGCGAGGCCGTGGCATTTTTTGTGTATGACGTGCCCAAAATTCTGCTTTTGCTGAGTGGGATGATTTTTTTGATTAGCGTGGTGCGCACGTTTTTCTCGCCAGAACGGACGCGGGCGTTGCTAGGCGGCAAGCGTCAGGGCGTGGGCAATGCTTTGGCGGCGGCTTTGGGCATCGTGACGCCGTTTTGCTCGTGCAGCGCGGTGCCGCTGTTTATTGGTTTTGTAGAAAGCGGGATCCCGCTGGGCGTGACGTTTTCGTTTCTCATCGCCGCGCCAACCATCAACGAAGTGGCGGTCATTTTGTTGTATGGCTTGTTTGGATGGAAGGTGGCCGCGCTGTATGTTGCCTCTGGGTTGGTCATCGCCACAATTGCCGGATACCTCATCGGTAAATTTAAGCTGGAACGCTATGTGGAAGATTTTGTGTGGCAAATGCAGGGCGCAGATGGCGGATTTGTGGAAAAACTGAGCTGGCCGGAGCGTTTTGAACGCGCGTGGGATAGCGTGAAGGAAATTTTGCGCAAGGTGTGGCTGTATGTTGTCATCGGCATTGCCATCGGCGCGGGGATTCACGGGTTTGTGCCAGAGGCGGCGCTGGCAGACATCATGGGCGCAAAGGCGTGGTGGTCTGTGCCGCTGGCTGTTCTGATTGGCATCCCGCTTTACTCTAACGCGGCGGGGGTTGTGCCAATTGTGGGCGCACTCATTGGCAAGGGCGCAAGTGTGGGCACTGCGCTGGCTTTTATGATGTCGGTGGTTGGCCTCAGCCTGCCCGAAATGGTGATTTTGCGGCGTGTGCTAAAGCCGCGTTTGATTGCCGTGTTTATTGGCACGGTGGCTGTTGCCATCGTCATTACGGGCTATTTATTTAATTTTATTTTGGGTTAAGGCCTCAGGTAGAGAGCGTTCCGTTCACGCGCGTGACGGCATCGCCGCCCACCCACACGTTGTCAGCGCCATCTTGCTCAAGGTAGAGCCGGCCCGCCCGACCCAGCGCCGTGCCTTGCGAAGCAATATATTTTGATGGCGCAACGCCCGCGCCAATAAGCCATTGGGCAAACCCCGCGTTCAAACTTCCGGTCACCGGGTCTTCAATCGGGCCATCGGTGATGGCAAACCCGCGCACTTCAAACTGCGCCGCGTGGCCGGATGGATACGCGCCAATCAGGCCAAAATCCAAACCGGTGAGCTGCGAAAAATCGGGTTTGATGGACAACACCAGCGCCGCGGAGCGCAGATGCAGGCCAATCCAGCGGGGGCCGTTCACCAGCCATTGATGCCCCAGCACATCCGCAGGGCTTAGGCCCAGCCCGCGCACCAGGCGGTTGAGCAAGCCATCATCCAGCGGGCCGGTTTTGGTGAGCGGCGGGGCGGCAAAGGCCAGCCGCCCATCCCGCCGTTTGATTTTGACCAGACCCGCGCCGCACTCTTGCACCACTTCATCTGCGTTTTTGGGCGCGCCGCCGGCCTCCAGCCAGGCATGGCAACTGCCCAGCGTGGGGTGCCCCGCAAATGGAAATTCCTGGCTGGTGGTAAAAATGCGCACTTTGTAATCGGCAAGGGGATGGGTGGGGGAGAGCAAAAAGGTGGTCTCGCTCAAGTTTGTCCAGTTGGCAAAACGCTGCATCTGCTCAGTCGTCCATCCATCCGCGCCCAAAACAACCGCCAGCGGGTTGCCCATAAATGGCTGGGCCGAAAAGACATCTATTTGTTTGAAATTGAGTTGGGTTTGCGCGGGTGAATTGAGCATTTGCGGATTATAGCCAGCGGGCGGCGGGTGGGCAAATTGGCGTGGAGCTTCGCTTCCGTCTGATATGAAGCGCCCCTTCAAGGCTTTTTTCTCCCAGTTTTGGACTTACGCAAAATATGCGTCAAACAAAGAAAAGAAAATCCGTCATTCCCGCATGCACGGGAATGACGATATTGCCCCGGCTTTGCCCCCAACCACGCAGTGCAGTTGTGTGATGTGTCCGTTTTTTACCGAGCATTCCTATACCTCTGACCAGTTGTAATCCCCGCAATCTGCGGATGTTGAAAACGGGGCAACTGAATAAACTGAGCTTCATTATTGACAAACGCACCCGACAACGGGTGGCTTTGGCATTTTTCTGACTTTCAGGAGTTTTCATGGCAAATTATGAAACGATTACCCACGATGTTGTAATTGTGGGCGCGGGGTTGGCGGGCACATGGGCCGCATTGCAAGCCAGCCGCGCGGGCGTCAAAGATATTGGCGTCATCTCCAAAATACACCCGTTGCGCTCGCACAGCGGCGCGGCCCAGGGCGGCATCGCCGCGGCGCTTTCCAACGTGCAGGCGGTGCCCGGCACCGGCGCAGAAGGCCCGCTGGAGGCCACAAACGAGAACGGGCCGCTGGTGGACACGTGGGAGATGCACATGGCCGACACCATCAAAGGCTCGGACTGGCTGGGCGACCAGGACGCCATCGAGATTTTGGTGAAGGACGCCATCAAAATTATTTACGAGTATGAGCATTTGGGGTGCGTGTTCAGCCGGCTGGATGATGGCCGGATTGCCCAGCGGCGCTTTGGCGGCCACAGCATGCCCCGCGCCAATTACTCGGCAGACCGCACCGGCCACGTTCTCCTCCACACCGTGCACGAGCAGGCGTTGCGCTTTGGCGTAAAGTTCTACTCGGACTGGCAATGCCTTGACCTGATTATTGAGGATGGCGTGTGCCGCGGCATCGTGGCGCTGGATATTGTGAGCGGCAAGCTGCGCGTGATGCGCGCCAAGGCCGTGATGTTTGGCACCGGCGGGTATGGCCGCGCCTTCAAGATCACCTCAAACGCGTTTGCCAATACCGGGGATGGGGTCGCCATCGCCTACGCAAACGGCGTCCCGCTCATGGACATGGAGTTCGTGCAGTTCCATCCCACTGGGTTGTGGGGCAGCGGGATTTTGATGAGCGAAGCCTGCCGCGGCGAGGGCGGGCATTTGCTGAATGGCAACAACGAGCGCTTTATGGCGAATTACGCGCCCAGCAAAATGGAGCTGGCCCCGCGCGACATGGTAAGCCGCTCTGAGCAAAACGAGATTAATAATGGGCGCGGCGCTGGCCCCAACAAAGACGCCATTTGGCTGGACTTGCGCCACCTTGGGCGCGACAAGATTTTGGAGAAGCTGCCAGAGGTGCGCGAGTTCGCCATCAACTTTGTGGGTGTGGACCCCATTGACAACCTCGTCCCCATCCAACCCACCGCGCATTACAGCATGGGCGGCATTCCAACCACGGCCGATGGGCAGGTGATCGCCAACGCAAAGAGCGACCCGGTGGTGGGCTTTTACGCCGCGGGCGAATGCTCGTGCGTGAGCGTGCACGGCGCGAACCGGCTTGGCACAAACAGCTTGCTGGAGGCATCGGTGTTTGGCAAGCGCGCGGGCGATGAAATTGCGCGGTTTGTGAAGGGCGGCGCCAAGTTGTATAACGTCACTGGCGACCCGGTGGAGAAAGTTGAGAAGCGCATTTCTACCATTTTTGCCCGCAATGGCAAAGAGCGCGTGGACGATGTGGCGCAAGAGCTAAAGACCACCATGACCAACAACTGCGGCGTGTTCCGCGATGGCGAGCGCTTGCAGGTGGCCATGCGCGACATCAAGGCGCTCCAAGAGCGCATCAAAACCGCGCGGGTGGAGGACAAGAGCCACCGCTTTAACACCGACCTGCTTCATGCGATTGAGACCGAGAACCTGCTGAACTTTAGCGAAGTGATTGTGCACGGCGCGATCACCCGCACCGAGAGCCGCGGGGCGCACTCGCGGACGGATTTTGCCAACCGCGACGATGCGAACTGGCTGAAGCACACGGTGGCCCATAAGCCATCCAACCCGAATGACCCGCCGATTTTGAGCTACAAACCGGTGAATATTGATTACAAACGCTACCCGCCAATGGAGCGGAAGTACTAGAAATCGCCAAACCTCACAGGTTTGCTCCTGATTACTATCAGGCAAAACCTGTGAGGTTTGACGAGGACAAGGAAAAACAATGGCAGAAACAAACACAACTCAGCCGCTCCAAACCGTGATTGTGCGCATTCAGCGGTTTAACCCGGATGTGGACAAGAAAGCCCACATGCAAGACTTCAAGGTGGAAGTCCCGGCGGGCATTACGCTTTTGGAGACGCTTGAACTGATTAAAAACAAAATGGATGGCACGCTGACTTATCAAAAGTCGTGCCGCCACGCCATTTGCGGAAGCTGCGCCATGAACGTGAACGGCAAAAACATGCTGGTGTGCAAGGTCCCTTTGCGCGATGTGGCGAAGAACGGCAAAGTCGAAGTGCGCCCGCTTCAATATGTGCCGATCATCAAAGACCTGGTGGTGGATCGCACCTCTTTCTGGGAGCAATATGAGCGGGCCAAGCCCTGGCTTGTGCCGCCAGAGCAAATGCCAGAGAAAGAATTTCGCGTCTCGCCCGAAGAAGTGCACGCGCTCAACGAGGCGCAATCGTGCATCATGTGCGGGGCGTGCTACACCGCCTGCACGGTGGTGGCCTTCAACAAAAAGTATTACGGCCCGGCCGCCATGCTGAAGGCGTATATGCGGGTGATGGACCCGCGCGACACGATCCCCGGCGAACGGCTCAAGGAAGTCGGCTCGGAAGATGGCGTGTTCAAGTGCCACACCATTTTTAACTGCATTGACGCCTGCCCGAAGGGGCTGAACCCCACCCAGGCAATTGAGACCTTACGCAAGCTGGCCCAGCGCCGCGCCGCCTTTGAGGCCGAGCGCGCCGAACGGCTGAAGACGATTGCGGAGCCGATTAAGAAATGAGAATTTTTAACACGGATGGACGGGATGAACAGGATAAAAATCCTGCATATCCTGTTTATCCATGTTAAGAAAAAGCGAGCAACCCATGTATAAAAACACAGGATTTATCAGCTTTGTTTTGCGCCGCTTCACGGGCGTGTTTCTGGTGATTTATCTGGCCATGCACATGTTTGTCATTGGCTCGGTGAATCTTGGGCCGGCGGCGTTTGACGCGCGGCTGGCGCTGGTGCAGACCAACGTGTTCAAAATTTTGGAGATTGGCCTGCTGGCGGCGGTGGTTTACCACGCATTTGATGGCGTGCGCCTGCTGATGGTGCACTACTTCCATCTCACCAACCAGCGCCAGAGTTTGTTTTACGCTGCGTTCGCCATCGCCGCGTTGCTAACGGTGGCGGGCGGCATTCCCATTATTCTGTTTGCCATTAACGGCGGCTAAATTCGTATCTCTCGCAAAGGCGCAAACCGCCAAGAAGCCCTTTGCGCCTTTGCGTCTTTGCGAGAGATAAAGAAGAGGATATTATGACCCTATTCAAACTGCAACGATACAGCGCGATTGCGCTTTTGGTGTTCATGACCATCCACATGATTGTGGTGCATTACCCGCCGTTTCACATTGACTTCAGCCGCATCATTGTGCGGATGGGCCAGCCAATTTGGAAGGCGATTGACATCGCGTTTCTCCTCTCTGTGTTGATTCACGGGCTGGCGGGCGCGTATGCCGTGATGACCGATGTGCAAAAGTTCAGCCAGGCGCGCCGCACGCTGGCGACGGCCTTTGCTGTGCTGGGTGTGGTCGCGTTCATTTACGGCTCCATCACCATTTTGGCGTTTGACCCCGCCAAGGCTGGCGTTAAGACGCAAATGGATGCGCCCGCGGTGGCGGCGCAAATGCCATAAGCAAACACGGTTAAATAAATAAAAAGACCGCGCAGGTAAAACGTCTGCGCGGTCTTTTTTGTTTGCTTAAGCCTGAGCAGTCCGACTTCTAGATTTACGCAAAATGGATGTCAAATAACCGGAAGAATACTCGTCATTCCCGCGTGCGCGGGAATGACGATCTTGTTTTGTGGTGTTTAGCTTTGCAAGCCAACCCGCGAGGGTGTGAAGGAGGTGTAAAGTCATAAAGTGCAGGCGTTACACTTGGGCAACACACATGAACATCACCCTCAAACACATTCCCTTGCAAGATGGCTATGCGCCCGGCGCGGATGCCATCACCCCCAGCGTGCCCGCCAGCGAATACGAGCGCCGCATACGCGCGGCTTACGATGCCGCCCAGGCCGACTGGCTGGTGGTATACGCCGACCGCGAGCACACCGCCAACTTGACCTTTTTGTGCGGGTTTGACCCACGTTTTGAAGAGGCCCTGCTGGTGGTTGGCCCGCGCGAAAAACCCACGCTGATTTTGGGGAACGAGGGCATGGGTTACACCAGCGCCGCCGCGTTGCCGCTTAATTTTGTGTTGTGCCAATCGCTCAGTTTGATGGGGCAGCCGCGCGGCGTGGCCCCAGGGCTGGGCGCGGTTCTGGCGGCGGCTGGTTTGGCCGATGGCGCCAGCGTGGGCGTGGTGGGCTGGAAATACATGGAGGCCGACGAGTGCGATGACCCATCTGCCCCGGCGTTTGTGCCCGCGTTTGTGCTGGCCGCCTTGCGCAAAGCCGCGGGCGCATCTGCGCGAATTTTTGATGCCACGCATATTTTGATGCACCCAACGCACGGGTTAAAAAGCCAAAACAGCGCGGCGCAGATCGCGGTGTTTGCGCAGGCCGCCGAGCGCGCAGGCAGCGCAGTCATGCGCATCACGCGCGGGGCGCGCCCCGGCATGACCGAGCGCGAGGCCTTCGCCCTGAGCGCATACGAGGGCGACCCGCTCACGTGTTATTCCATGCTCTCGTGCGCAAGCAACGAGCCGATTGTTGGGCTGCGCAGCCCATCCAGCCGCCGGTTGGCGTATGGCGATGGGATCACGACCGCCATCGGTTTGCGCGGCAGCCTTGCGTGCCGCGCGGGCATCCTCACAGCCACGCCCAGCGCAGATTTCATCGCCCGCTATGTTTTGCCCTACGCCAAAGCCATCCACACCTGGTGGGGCAGCTTGCGGATGGGGCTTGCGGGCGGCGAGATGTTTGGCGCGGTGATGAACGCGCTGGACGGCGCGGCGTTTGCGCCCGCGCTCAACCCCGGCCACTTGATCTCGATTGACGAGTGGACGCACACGCCCATTTTTCCAGCCAGCACGATGGCGCTTGCGTCGGGCATGGCGCTGCAATGCGACATCATCCCCACGCCCATGCCGGATGGAACCGCGCTGAACTGCGAGGACACCGCTGCGATTGCAGATGCCCAACTCCGCGCGGAGATCGCGGCGGCTTACCCAGATTTGTGGCGGCGCATTCAGGCGCGGCGGGCGTTTATTCAAACCGCGCTGGGCATTCCGCTGGCCGAGGAAGTGTTGCCCTTGTCTTACGCCGCGTGTTATTTTGCGCCGTTTTGGCTGGATGCGGATTTGGTGTGCGTTAATTCAGAGGTCTGACTGCACGTTATCTAACAAGGAGTGGTCAATAGGCAAATGGAGAACGTCATTTCCGCGAAAGCGGAAATCCATAACGCGCCAAGCCAAAACGCAAGGGAAATTGCTTTCCTAACAAGCGTTTTTGCGGGTTTGTTATAGATTCCCGCTTGCGCGGGAATGACGGGCTTTATTTTCCGCGTCTGACAAAACATTGCCCAATTGACCACTTCTATCTAACATTCTCTCAATACGCACGCGGTATAGTCATGACGTTATGCCAGAAAATGTAATCTCTGTATCTCACATCGCAAAATCGTTTGGCTCTGCCCAAGCCGTGCGCGATGTTTCGTTTGATGTGAACAAGGGCGAGGTGTTTGGCCTGCTTGGCCCAAACGGCGCGGGCAAAACCACCACCATCCGCATGATTTTGGATATCTTCCGGCCAGACACGGGCAACATTGCCGTGCTGGGCGGCCCGATGGATGATGCCCGCAAGAACCGCATCGGCTACATGCCAGAAGAGCGCGGGCTTTACAAAGACATGCGAATTGAGGAATGCGTGGTGTATTTGGCGCAGTTGAAGGGTGTCCCCAAAGACGAGGCCCGCCGCCGCGCCTCGCAATACTTTGACCGGCTGGATTTGGCCGCGCACAAAAAGAAAAAGATCAATGACCTGAGCCGCGGGATGCAGCAAAAGGTGCAAATCATCGCCACGCTCATCCACCAGCCAGACTTGATTATTATTGACGAGCCGTTTGCCAACCTTGACCCGGTGAACACGCGCATTGTGCAAGACCTGCTGCTTGGCGAGCGCGAACGCGGCGCGACCATCGTCATGTCCACCCACCTCATGTTTCAAGTGGAGGAGTTGTGCGACCGGATTGTCATCATCAACAAAGGACAAAATGTGCTGTATGGCAAGGTGGATGAGATACGGCGCACATACAGCGACAACGCCATCCGCGTGACGGCGCAGGGGGAAATGCCGCAGATTGATGGCATGATGGAATTGAGCCGCAAGGGCAACACCCGCACGCTCAGTTTGCCACCCGCATTGCCCCCGCGCGAGTTTATGCGCATTTTGGCAGAAACGCCCAACCTGAACGTGGAGCAGTTTGAGCTGGCCCTGCCCACGATGGACGATGTGTTTGTAAAAGTGGTGCAAGGAGTGCAGAGCTAAACCTCGCAGGTTGGCGCATGAAATTTAGATAGACAAAAAATTTCTGCGCCAACCTGCGAGGTTTGAAAAGACATCATGTCCAAAATCATAACCATCATTGTGAATGAATACCTGCGCCAGGTGAAGCGCCGCGCGTTTTTGGGCGCGTTGCTCATCCCGCTGTTTTTTATCGCCATCATCTCGGTGGTGATGTTTGTGGCGATTGGCTCTGAGGAGAAACAAGATAGCGCGGCCATTGGCTACACCGACCCCGCCAACGCGCTGGCGGCGGCGCATCAAACGCCAAACGCCCAAAACAAAATCATTCGTTTTGCAACCGAGGCCGAGGCCCGCGCCGCGCTGGAGAAAGAAGACATCGCCGCCTGGTACGCCATCAGCCCGGATTTTGCCCAAACCGGCAACGCCAATTTGTTTTATTGGAAAAGCGCGCCGCCCAGCGCCGTGCGAAATGCCTTTGCAAATTTTGCGCGCTCGGCGGCCATCAGCAATTTGCCCGCCCAAACACAAACCCGTTTGTTGGATGGGATGACATTTAACATGCAAACGCCAGACGGCGAACGCAAAGCCGACACTGAAAACCCGTTGCCCATTCTTTTGCCCATGTTTTTTGCAATTGGGTTCATCATGGCCGTGTTTAGCGGGGCGCAATATCTTTTGCAGGCGGTGGTGGATGAAAAGGCTAACCGCACAATTGAGATTGTGGTCAGCTCGGTCACGCCCACGCAGCTGATGGTGGGCAAAATTATCGGGCTGGCGCTGGTGGGTCTCACCCAGGTGGTTGCGTGGGGCGTCATGCTGGGCGTGTTGATGGGTATCGCAAATTCGCGGTTGTCGTTTTTGAGCGGGGTGAGCATCCCGCCTCAAATGCTTGTCATCGCCGCCATCATGTTTGTGCTGCAATACTTGCTGCTGGGGTCGCTCATGGCCGCCATCGGCTCGGCGGTGATTGACCAGAAAGACGCGCAATCGGCCAACGGGCCAGTGTCTTTGCTCGCCATGGCGCCCATGTTTTTTATCACCGCCATTTTGATAGACCCCAACGGGCTGATCTCAACTATTCTGAGCATTTTGCCGTTCACCTCGCCGCTGGCAATGTTGATGCGGGTGGGGATGACCAGCGTGCCGTTTTGGCAAATTGCGCTCAGCATTGGGTTGATGGCGCTCACGGTTGCCATCGCCATGTGGCTGGCCGGCAAGGTCTTTCGCATGGGGATGCTGGAGTATGGCAAGAGCATCCCGTTTTTGGATGTGGTTAAGAATTTTAAGTTTTAGTTTCACCGCAGAGGCGCGGAGGCGCAGAGAAATACAAAAAATCTCTGCGTCTCTGCGTCTCTGCGGTGAAATAGAAGAAAGTTGAACCGGAATGAATAAAATCCTCATCATCCTAAGGCACGAATTTCTCAGCGTGGTCAAGCGCCGCGGCTTTTGGATCAGCCTGATTATGGTGCCGCTGTTTTCTGGCATCGTCACTGCGATTAGCGTGGTGGGCAGCACGGCGGCCGTGGCGGCCACAGCCGCAAACAAGGCCAGCCAACCCGCCAAACCGCAAGGCTTTGTGGATGCATCGGGCGTGTTGAACGCCATGACCCCATCCGCCAATTTTTTGCGCTACCCCAATGAAGATGCCGCCCGCGCGGCCTTGCAGGAAAAGAAGATCGAAGGATATTACAGCCTGCCAGCCGACTTTTTGGGCAGCGGCAAGGTCACATTTGTCTCAGATCAATTTTCGCCCATTGAGTCTTTGCAAAAAACGGGCGCGTTTGAGAATATGGTGAACACGGCTTTGCTAAGCGCGGACCCGCAGGCGCAAAAGCGTTTCGACAAACCCATCACCTTGCAAACCAGCCAGGCGCTGGCCCCGGCAGATACAAAAGGCAGCGCGGGCGATATGCCATTTTCGTTTGCGCCCGTTGTTGCCACCGTGCTGTTTTTCATCACCCTCATGACCGCCTCCACGTATTTGATGAATGGCGTGACCGGCGAAAAAGAAAACCGGGTGATGGAAATTTTGATGTCATCGGTTTCGCCGCGCCAACTGCTCATGGGCAAAATTCTGGGGCTTAGCCTGGTGGGGTTGATGCAGCTTGGGTTGTGGTTGCTCTCACTGCTTTCTGTGGCGCGGTTTGTCACATTTTTGCCGCCGCAAATTTTTAGCGGCATCAACCTGGGCGTGATCCTGCTGGGGCTGGTGTTTTATGTGATGGGTTATTTCATCTACGCATCTGCCTTGGCCGGATTAGGCGCGCTCATGCCCGGCCAGCGCGAGGCTGCCCAATACACCTTTTTTGTTATTTTGCCTGCCGTTCTGCCAATGTATTTTATGAGCGTGTTCATGTCTGACCCCAACGGCGGGGTTGCCACCGCGCTCAGCCTGTTCCCGCTCACCGCGCCGGTGGCGATGGTGGCGCGGCTTTCTGCCGCCGATGTTCCGATGTGGCAGGTTGCGCTCAGCGCGGCGCTCACGTTTGCAACCATGTGGGTTGTCATCGCGGCGGTTACGCGCATCTTCCGCGCTCAGACGCTGCTCAGCGGGTCAAAGCCAACGCTAAAACAAGTGTTTGCCGCGCTTAGGTGAAATTAACAATTTCCTCGTTTTTCTTTATTTTGAATCAGGCAATAGTACAATTGTACCTGTCATGCGGCTAGTTATTGATACATCGGCCATTATTTCGGTAATCACCAACGAGCCAAATAAGGCGGCCATCATAAAAGCAACGAGAGGCGCAGAGTTGATTTCCCCGTCGTCTGTGCATTGGGAAATAGCCAACGCCTTCTCTGCCATGTTAAAACAGCATCGGGTTGCATTGGCAGATGCCCAAAGGGCAATTTCTGTATATTTGGAAATTCCGCTCCGCTTAGTGGATGTTGAGCTTGATGAAGTTATATCTATTTCCTCTCAATTCAACATTTATGCATATGATGCGTGCCTTATACGATGTTCGCAAAAATATAACGCGCCATTGCTGACTTTGGATAAAGGTTTGCTAAGGGCGGCGGCAGAGGTCCCTTTGCAAATAATGGAGGTGATGAAATGACGGTTTATACCTATTCTGAAGCGCGGCAAAAACTGGCCCAGGTGCTAAATCAAGTGTTGACAGAAGGGGAGGTGCGGATTAAGCGCAAGGATGGCCGTGTTTTTGTCATCAAGAACGAGCAAAAGCGCGAATCGCCTCTGGATGTCAAAGGAATCAAACTGGATTTATCGGCAGATGAAATTGTTGGTTTCATCCGGGAGGGCCGCCGGAACGGTTAAAACATTATCTACATTCACTTCTGGCACTGCGCCAGATGCTGCGCCGCTTCTGCGGGGGTCAGCCGCGTGAGAAACTGCTCATCCTCACGCCCCCCGGTTTGCATGCCGTGTTCGTACTCGCTAAGCTGGGAACAGATGGAGCAGATTTTTGTGTCCATCCAAAAATCTCAGACCAGAGAGCGCCTCATTCA
>DAORUN010000099.1:0-12538 GCA_035433205.1 Thermoflexales bacterium
TTCATTTTGCGCATGATTTCCTCATCGTTAAACGTCACTTTAACGATAAGGAAAGAAGAAATGAATGACTTCGTCCTGATGATCAACAAATGGGTTGCCAATAATGGCTGGTCAGATGTGGTGGATGCTGAATGGATACTTGAATGCGCCAAAGAAATTGCCTTATTGGCAGAGTCGACAAAAATTAATTCGCGGCTGCCAGAACAGATTCACCGCACATGCAGCAAACATTTGAGCATCAAATTACACGCCCTGTGCGTCAGGGGTGATGATATGGCAAAAAACACGGCTTACACCGCCCTTTACCGCTTTATGGCGCGTATGGCAATACCACGTTTGCATGATGAAGCCTTGGCGCAAGAGACGGCCCAGCGCGCGCTGGAGGCCATTTATGCCAAGATCACGACCGTGCGAGACCCACGGGCATTTCTGGGTTTTTGTCAAGTAGTGATGATGCGCATTATTTTTGCTGCATCCCGCCAGAGAAACAGCGCAGATCAAGATGTGACTTGTCTGGACGAGATGCTGGAAACCAATGCAGGCGAAACCAATCCCCCAGGTTATCTGGCTAACGCAGAGACTACCGATGGGTCTTTGCGCGAGGCAGATCGCCAAGCTGTTCGATCATCATTTTGGGAAAAACTTTTGAACACGCCCGCTTTGTCGGCGCTGGATAAAAAACTGCTGATCTGGGTGTATCGAGAAGATATTTCACGCCAGGAAATATGTCGCCGGGAGAAGCTAAGCCGTTCTGCACTGGATGTAAAACTACATCGCGCTAGAAACAAAATTACCCAAAGCCCGCAGCTTTACTCTGCCCTGATTGATTTGGCGGAAGTTTTGTAAAAGCGTCAGCTATTCGGTTTCACTCAAAAAAGACAGATCCGGGGGGATCTGTCTTTTTATCTCGGGAAACAGTCCCATCATCGCCAGTTTTTCCGTTTCTAGCAAATATTCATGTAGTTGGCGTGCGTGCTCGCTATTTGTCACATACTCATGCATCATAGGGTATGCAAGCGCCACATCATCGCCAGCCATCTCTGCGCGCACGTAATCTGGCATACGCTCATCCAAATCATTATTGACAAAGCTATTATTATTCCCTTCCATAGCACCCATGATAAACCGATTTTATTCGTTAAACAAATCGCCCAGCGCGTCCTTCCACACATCGCCCAGCGCGGTAAAGGGGCGCTCCTCAAAACCCGCCGTAATTTTGGCGATGTATTCTTTGACCGGCGCATCTGAGAGCTGTTTGGACAGCTCGTCTATTTGCGCGTTCACGGTCTCTGTAAGCTCGCTGGCTTTTTGAGAGAGGTCAGACAAATCCAGCCCCAGCTTGAACATGTGGTCAATGCGGCGCATCACATCCAGCCACGCGCGATGATCCTCTTCCACCGAGATATTTTGCGCCCGCTGATTCATCTGCGAAAAATCGTAAACCGGCACAAAGGCATACATCGAGAAATACTCAATTCCCAGCTTTTCTGCCGGGTCGTTCATATACGAACCGATGCTGACCCCGCCCTCGTAATTCGAGAAACTCACCGCATATTCGCTTAGCTCGGCTTTTAGATGCGGATGCGAATAGCTGCACGTAAAGGCGCGTTCCTTCTCGTGCGGCACAATCGCATATACCCCGCCTGTGGCCGCAACGCGCTTTACCTTTAGCGCTTGTGCTATTTCAAAAAATGCCGCCGCATATTTTTCAATATTCAGTTGCGGCTCGTCGCCCAGAAAAATCACCAGCCCGGTTTTGCCATTCGACCAGTAATACACATCGTTGCGCGGGCCTTCTGCCTCCACCCGGTAGCCATCCTGAAACTTGAAGCGCGGGCGAAAGAAAAATTGCGAGACCGGGGTTTGAAAAATGTAAAAGCCATCTGGTTTGATGTGGCCGATTTTGCGCGCGCCCAGCGTATCCACCAGATATTGTGGCAGCGCCGATGACACGCCACCCGCGTCGGCCCATTGCCGCCACCCAGCGATCATATACATTTCTTCAGCCTCAGGCCGCTCAAATAATTCAAGTTCTCCGCTCATGCGCAGTACTTTACTCCAGATTGTTAGAATTACGAATGACAAATCGCAAAACACAAATTGCTTAATGAACTCTTATCAATCCGTCCTTCCGCTGGCGCAACTGGCGGTGAACAAGCCTTTTCTGGCGCAAATGACAAACGCCCGCGCCCTGCTGGTGCGCCAGAGCGATGACCGTGTGGTGGCCTTCTCGCCGTTGTGCCCGCATCAGCTTGGCAATTTGGCCGATGGCGCCTGCCGCGCCGATGAGATTGAATGCCCCGTGCACGGCTACCTCTTTAGCCTGCACACCGGCGCAAGCGTGTACCCGCGCGGCGAATATCACCTGCGGTTTTTTGATGTCAAGATTGAAGATGGGCAAGTGTTTGTTCATATTCCTCGCCCCAAATGGATGGACTGATTTTGACGCGGGGGGTAAACAGGCCTGCCAAATTCCAAACGTCGGTTTTTCGCGCGCCTTTTTCGCAGAAATAGGAGTACAATTTAACCCACAAAAGCCATGAATGCTCTTGAACCACTGATCTATGATCTCTCATCCCCCGGAAGAATTGGCGTTGAATTGCCTGCTTCTGATGTGCCAAATTACGAACTTCCCGCGCATTTGCTCCGTGACGAGCTGCCCTTGCCAGAAGTGAGCCAGATTGACGCGACGCGCCATTTCACGCGGCTCTCGCGGCTAAACATCGCGGTAGACACCACGATGTATCCGCTGGGAAGCTGCACCATGAAATACAACCCGCGCGTGAACGAAGACGCGGCCCGCCTGCCCGGCTTTGCGCTGGCGCACCCGCTGCAAGACCCAATGGTCTCTCAGGGCGCGTTGTATTTGATGCACGAATTACAGGGCTACCTGAGCGAGATCGCCGGCATGGCGGGCACCAGCCTGCAGCCTGCCGCCGGGGCGCATGGCGAACTCACCGGCATCCTCGTGATGCGGGCGTATCACCGCGACCGCGGCGACACAAAGCGCACCAAGATGCTCATCCCAGACAGCGCGCATGGCACAAACCCAGCCAGCAGCGCGATGGCCGGCCTGACCGTTGTGGAAATCGCCAGCGACTCACGCGGAAATGTTGACCTCGCCTCGCTCAAAGCCGCGCTGGGCGATGACGTATGCGGCCTGATGATGACCAATCCCAACACGCTGGGCATGTTTGAAGAGCACATTGAAGAAGTGTGCCGCCTTGTGCACGAAGCGGGCGGTTTGGTGTATGGCGATGGCGCAAACATGAACGCGCTTTTGGGCGTGGCAAAACCCGGCGAGATTGGGTTTGACGTGATGCACTTCAACCTGCACAAGACCTTCAGCACCCCGCACGGCGGCGGCGGCCCTGGCTCCGGCCCGGTGGCGGTGGCAAAACACTTGGTAGACTTTTTGCCCGGCCCCATTGTGACCATGACCGAACCAGAGGAAGAGGACGGCGCCCCAACCTACGAGCTGGTCACGCCCGCCAAGAGCATTGGGCGGATGAAGTCGTTCTTTGGCAATTTTGGGATGCACGTCCGCGCCTACACCTACATTCGTGTGCACGGCGAAGACGGCCTGCGCGATTCCAGCAAACACGCCGTGCTGAACGCCAACTATTTGCAGGCGCGGCTCAAGGGCACGTATCACGCGCCAAACGGCGAGCGCCATTGCATGCACGAGACGATTGTGCAGGGCAAGATTCCCGGCTCAGACATTCGCGCGCTGGATATCAGCAAGCGGTTGATGGATTACGGGTTCCATCCCGCCACCAACTACTTCCCGCTGATTGTGCCCGAGGCGCTCATGATTGAGCCAACCGAGACCGAGAGCAAGCAAACAATGGATGAGTTCGTGGCGGCCATGCTCGCCATCGCCGATGAGGCGCTCCATCACCCAGAGTTGCTGCACGACGCCCCGCACACCGCGCCGCTCAAACGGCTGGATGAAGTGAAAGCCGCCAAAGAACTGGTGCTGTGCTGCCGCATTTGAGACAGGATTTGTTGTTTAACGTCAAATTTTGGGCTGGACTTACGCAAAACGGGGTTGCTCTCTCGAAAATGATGAAATAAACCAAAGGTTTAGGCGGTAGGGGCGAGGCATGCCTCGCCCCTACCACGCCATTCCACGCGTTCAAGAGGTTTTTGCGTAAGTCCAGTTAAAATAATGCGAGTTATTGGATAGGAACAGAATTTAGAGAATTGGGCGTAACGCCCTTACTCAAAACCGACATCAGCTAAAAGCGGGCAGATGAATCTTCGTCTGCCCGCTTTTTATTTTTCGTCAAAGCAAGAGAACACTCCGCGCTGGTCAGTCTTTCACTCTGCATACAATTAACCCTTCATGTCTAAAAAGAAAAAACAACGCGGTGGCGACCGGCTGCCGCTTGACCCCAACACCCCCGACGCGCGGACGCACCTAAAACTGGGCGACCGCGTCACGCTGGATTTAACCGCCGTCACCCCGCATGGCGATGTGATTGGCCGACACGAGGGCATCGTGGTGTTTGTGCCTTACGTCCTCCCCGGCGAGCGGGTGGAGGTGGAGATTAGCCATGTGCGGCGCAGTTTTGCGCGCGGGCTGCCCGTGCAGCGCCTGACCGACTCGCCTGACCGCGTGACCCCGCCCTGCCCTGTTTTTGGCGTGTGCGGCGGATGCCAGTGGCAGCATGTGCGCTACGAAAAACAACTGGAGTTCAAAACCGATCTGGTGCGCGAGCAATTGACCGGCATTGGCAAGTTTGAGAACCCCAACGTGTTGCCGTGCGTGCCCAGCCCGCGCCCGTATGAGTATCGCAACCGAATGCAGTTCAGCGTGTCCGAGACCGGACATCCGGGGTTTCATCGCCCCGGCACGCGCGAAATTCACAACGTGATTGAAATTGACGACTGCCTGATCAGCGACCCGCAGATACGCGAGAAATTGCAAAGCTGGACGCCGGATGTGGGCATGAATGGCGCGGGCGAGCTGGTACACCAAATTGATGTGCGGGTGACCGACCGCGAGGCCGAGGGCGGCTCCATCTTAAAAGTGGGCCAGTTTGAGTATTTTGTCTCGCCGCAATCCTTCTTTCAGGTAAACGTGGGGATGGCGGAGTGGCTGGCGCAGCACGTGGTGGATGCGCTGGACCTGCGCGGCACAGAGACCGTTTTGGATTTGTATTGCGGCGTGGGGTTGTTCACCCTGCCGCTGGCGGCCAAAGCCGCGCGGGTGTTTGGGGTAGAGAACAACCGGGAAGCCATCGAAGACGCCGAAAAGAACAAGCGCCAACTGCCCGAAGACAAACAACCCGTGTTTATACGCGCAGATGTGATGAAGGCGATTAAAAAAGAGCCGATGGTGAGCGAGCATTTTGACGCGATTGTGGTGGACCCGCCCCGCGCCGGCGTGTTTTACGATGTGTTGATGAAGCTGATTGAGCTTCGCCCGCAAAAACTGGTGTATGTCTCGTGCGACCCGGCCACGCTGGCGCGCGACCTGCGCATTTTGTGCGATAACGGCTACGCCTTACTCTCGGCGCAGCCGTTCGACATGTTTCCGCAAACGCATCACATTGAGACGTTGGCCTCGTTGGCTTTGCGCTGAACGATGAAGTTGACCCGCGCGTTCTTAAAGTAGCTGTTCTGCGGGTCATCCTCGTTCAAAAGCACATCGGTCACGTGCACCACCACGTGCAACCGCGATGTGACAATGTCAAATTTAAGGTTGTCAGTAGCGCGGATCACCTCGCCTTTTTGCGCCAGTTTTGCGCGAATGGCGGGCGTGTTCATGGCGTGATCGGTCGCCAGAATTTTTGTCACGCTCTTAAAATCGGCTTTGTCAAACACCCATACCGAGAGGGCATCCACGCGGGCGGGGCTGTCTGCGCCCAAACGATCCGCGATGCTCACGCCGCACTCGCCGTTCAACTCGCCTTTCGCCCCGCTGATGGCGAAGTCCTGATCAAACATATCATCGCCCTGCGCGTAATTGGCCACAAAACCGCCACCCAGGGGCTGGGCGGGCTGGGCGGGTTGAAAGATGGCCTGCGGGGTGGCGTTTAGCGCGGCCACCGCCGTTGCCGCGGCTGCCGCGGCGGCTGCGCCCGTCACAGGTTTGGCAGGGGGCAAATCCACCTGTTCCATCTCAACAAATGTGTCCATGGTTGGGATGGCCGGCGCGGCGGGCGCGGCAAATTCGTTTTCCGCTGGCTCCTCCCAAACTTGTTGGCTCTGCTGGCGCGAGGTGGTTGCGCCCGCGCCAATTGGCTGCGCGGTTAGCGCGGCGGCCTCTTCATCTATTAAATCCTCCGGCGGATGGAAGTTGGTTTGGGCGGTTCCGCGGGTGGGGCTGGCGGCCGCGATGTTCACTGGCAGGCTCAGCCGCGTGATGTAACCCAGACCCAGCAGAATCAGCGGCAAGGCCACCAGCAGCCCAATAAAGCCAAGCCACAAATTACGGTTGGCGATCAGCCGTTGAAGCACGTTCGCGTTCTGGTCGGGAATGTTGGCGGCGTTCACGCCCTTGAGCAACTCGCTTACGGCCAGCTCATCGTTAGAGTTGAAGTAACCGCCATCTTTGTCACGGCTATTTTCGGCCTTCACCGCATCCAGCGCGTTTTGCACCATCAGGGCGGCTGTTTCTTTGTTCGCATCGCCAGAGGTAAGCCCCAGCATGTTGGCCGCTTCATCAAAAGCCACCTTTTGGTTGCCCAGCCCTTGCTGATAGCGGCGAGCCACATTGACCACATACAACTCGCGGTACTCCGCGATCTTTGTGGCCGGGTCGGCAGATTTAAGCAAACGCGGAGACGCGCCTTTAAAAAACACCTCTGCGGGCAGCACGGCAAATGACAGCCACGCGCAAACCAGCGCGCCGATCAAAATGCCCGCCAAAACGCCCAGCAGACGGTTGCGGTCAATAAGCTCTTTAATAATTGATGGCATACGCGGTATTCTACTCAAGAATCAGTTTGTTGGGGCGCGTTCGCAAAAGCATCTACTCCAAGTAAATCGCTCAAAGTGCTGATTGAGTACTGATTGAAGCTGTTTTTTGTCCAAAAATTTTGCTCAAAACGCATTTTCTTCAGATTTACTTTGCTTTACTGCGTTCGTGTGTATCGGCGTTTCACCGGCAGCGGATAAACTCCGCCGCCTAAGCTTTAGAAAACCCGCGAGTGCGGGTTAAAAACGCCGATTTAACCCGTGAGCAGGTTTCTTAACCAACTAGCCGCCGGATTTATCCACGTCCTCCTCGCGAAAGCGGGGATGGCGGCAACCAGCGCACATCGCGTTAGCGTGAATTACTCGGAATACATGGTTCGCAAAAGGACAAAATGTGCGCGCGCTTTGGTTTTGGCCCTGCCAGCCCCGCTAATTCTTTAACAAGCGCCCAAAATTGCGCTTGCCCACTTTCAGCACCACCGGCGCGGCCAAATTGACCGTCTCTTTCCAATCACTCACCTTGCGGCCATCTACCGAAACGCCGCCACCCTCAATCAATCGGCGCGCCTCACCTTTGGATTTGGCGAACCCCATTTCGGCAATCGCGTCCACAATGTTCACGCCATCGGCCAAATGAAATTCTGGGATGTGTTCTGGCGTGTCCTTCTCACGGAACTTGGTGATGAAATCCGCCTCGGCGCGGGCCGCTGCCTCATCCGAATGGAAGATAGACACGATTTCCCGCGCCAACTCCATCTTCACATCGCGCGGGTTCACGTCGCCAGCCAGTTTGGCCTTCACTTCTTCAATCATGGCGGGCGTGTAGCGCGTGACCAGCTCAAAATAAATCTGAATGGCGCTGTCTGGGATGGACATGACTTTGCCATACATGTCTTCTGGCGTGGAGAAGATGGGGATGTGATTTCCCAGCGATTTTGACATCTTGATCACGCCATCTGTGCCGGGCAAAATCTTGACAAAGATGCCAATTTGCGGGCGCTGGCCGTTGGCCTCTTGCAGCTTGCGCCCGGCGGTCAAAATATTGAACAACTGGTCGCTGCCGCCCACCTGCACATCGGTTTCCTGCGCCACCGCGTCGTAGCCCTGCATCAAGGCGTAAAACGTCTCATGCAGGTAAATCGGCTCGCCTTTTTCCAGCCGCAGCGCAAAGTTCTCGCGGGTCATAAACTGCTGAACCGTGAAGTTCTGGGCAATCTTGATCACATCCAAAAAGCTGAGTTCGCTCAGCCATTCCGCGTTAAAGCGCACCCGCGTTTTGCTTTTATCCAAAATCTTAAACGCCTGGTCGGCATAGGTCTGCGCGTTTTCGGCCACCTTTTCGGCGGTCAGCAAATCGCGGGCCTTGTCTTTGTCGGATGGGTCACCGAGCAGCGACGTGTAATTTCCAATCAGGAAAGTCACATCGTGCCCAAGCTGCTGAAACTGCCCCAGCTTGCGCATGGTGATGGTGTGACCGAGGTGTAAGTCGCTGGTGCGGGGGTCGTAGCCGCAATAAATTTTTAGCGGCTTGCCGGTTTTCTGGCTCAGCTCCAGCCGGTTTCGCAGCTCTTTTGCCATATTGCGAGCCAGCGTGGCATCGCCAAAATCCGTGCCCTGCATAAGCAAAGCCACCTGTTCATCCAGCGTCAAATTCGTTGCAAGTTGTGACATATCAAAAGACATTATAAAAGACGGAAGACGGAAGACGGAAGACGGTTGATGACAACCAGCCCCCAACTCTTACCTAAACATCGCCGTGTCGTAGCCGCGCAGGGCAAAACCGGCGTTGAGCAGCGTGATGCTGGCGTAAATCAGCAACGCGCCGCGGTCATCCCGCCCCTCGGTAAAGGCAAATGTGGCAGGCACGGCCAAAACAACCAGCGCGCCATACAAGTAATGCACAAACCGCAGCGTTGCGCCATACCCCTGCGTGAGCAAAATCAGCCCAAGCGCCATTTGCACCAGCCCCAAAACGGGGCTAAGCGCCAACGCGCCCGCGTAGTTGCCATCCACCCGCTTGGCCCCGCGCAAAAAATTAATAAACCCCCAAATGCCCAAAATGGCGTTGAAATAAATCACCGCGCTGGCGATGTTGATGTGTATTTGAAGTAAGCTCATATTTTTGTGTGTCACTCGCTTGCGGGGGTAAAACGGTCGCTCAACCGGCCTTTCAACTCGGCCAGCATGTCTGGCGATGACCCGCCCAGCACGGAGAACGAGATGGCGCTAAGGTCTGCGCCCGGTGCCAGCGGGAAGGCGTGGGCGCTGGTGGCAAGCGCTGCCCCGGCCTCCAGCATGATGGGCCAGAGCGCGGCCACATCCCACACATGCACGGTCATGCCCATGGTGCCAATGCTGGCACCGCACGCCAGCATGGCCAGGTCAAACCCGGTGGAACCCGCCACGCGGATGCGCATGGGCACATCGGGTCGGCCCTTTTTGAGGGTGCGGGTGCAGCAGGCAAACACCTGCGAGGCGTCCATCCTTTCCGCGTCGGATGAATAAATGGGCGCGTCATTGCAAAACGAGCCGCCGTTTTTTACCGCGTAATAATGCTCGCTGGTCATGGGGAAATCGGCCACGCCCATCACCGGCTCGCCGTTGTGCAAAAGCCCAATCAGCACGCCCCACACGGGGAAGCCCCACGTAAAGTTGGTCGTGCCGTCAATGGGGTCAATCACCCAGCACCACTCCTCGCCGTTAAAAACTTTTGCGCTCTCTTCGCTCAAAATGCCGTGCTGTGGGTATTTTTGGCGGATGGCGCTCACGATGCGCTTGTCCGATTCGAGATCGGACTCGGTGACGAGCGTGTCATCTTTTTTCTTGGTGGCGATGAGGCGGCCAAAGTTGGCGACCAGCAATTGCGCCGTGTCTCGCGCAAGGTCGCGGGCAAAAGCCAGCGCCCCATCGGGCAGGTCATAACCGCCCAGAGCGCCATCCACCACCTGCAAGGCAAAGCGGGCCGCGTTGCGCTGTTCAATCACCCGCTCGGGGTCATCCAAAATGGCGGCCAGCAGGTCGCGCACGGGTTGTTTTTCTTCCGGGCTGATGGATTTCCATGCTTCCAAAATCTGCCCGCGGTCTTCGCTAAAGATGTGTTGCCAGAATACATCAAGATTCATGAGTGAGCCAATGTTAACCCCGTTTTGTGATTGAGGTACGATTGCGCTTTCGCTTACATATTTGCATACTTGCTTCTTATTTTTTTACATCATGCGCAACCTGGACGACCAAAACACATACGCAACCGTTGACCCCCGAAATTTGCGCGGGCGGATTCTTGAAATGGGCAAAGATTGCCAGAACGGATACGCCACTGGCAAGAGCCTTGCGCCGCTGCCCGGTGCGGGTTCCATCCGCCAAATTGTGATTGCGGCCATGGGTGGCAGCGCGGCAGGCGCGAGCCTTGCGGCGGCGCTGGCAACCCAAACCGCCGCAGTTCCCATCATTTTGTGGAAGGAGTATGGCCTGCCCGCGTTTGCCAAAGGGCCAGAAACGCTGGTGATGGCGCTTTCTAACAGCGGCAACACCGAGGAAATAGCGAGCGCGTTTGAGCAAGCCACGCAGCGCGGCTGCGCGGCGGTCGCCATCACCACCGGTGGCCGGCTGGCGCAAATGGCGCGGGCGGCGGGCGCGGGTCTCATCACCTACGAATGGGCTTTTCCAATTAGCTCTGTTCCGTGGACGGCGTGTGCCGTGCTGGGGGCGCTGGTGGCGCTGGGGGTTTTGCCAGAGATGGCGCCGGATGTGAGCGAGACCGAGGCGGTTCTGGCGGCCATGAACGACAAACTTCGCCCGGAATCGCCCGCGATGCACAACGGCGCAAAACGTATGGCCGGGCAATTTATGGATCGCCTGCCTGTGATGTATGGCGCGGGGATTTTTGCGCCGGTGGCAAAGTTGTGGAAGGCGCAAATGCACGAGCGGGCCAAATCGCTGGCAGCCAGCGAGGAAATGCCAGACCTGAATCACAACGCGGTGGAAAGTTACGACCACCCGCAGGCCGTGTGGCAAAAATCCATCGTCATCGCCCTGCGCGGCGCGGCAGACCACCCGCGCGTGGCCCGGCGTTACGAAGCCACCACCACCCTGATGCTGGAGGCTGGGCTGAACCAGGACAGCGCACGGGCGCAGGGCCACAGCCCAATGGCGCAAATGTTCTCGCTGGTGTTGTATGGCGAGTGGGTCACGTATTACACCGCCATCATCGCGGGCACAGACCCGCTGCAAGAACACGCTGTGACGCGCATGAAGGAAATTTTGGCAGGTTGATGCGGCGGTGCGCTCCAAGCGCTTTTACCGTGTGTGCAAGTTGGCACAACCTGTCCAGTTGGATAGGTGACAAGTTATTAAAAACTTGTAAAATCCGCTAAACAGGGTCGCGTCACTGACCCATGTTCAGTATTATGGTAAAAACGCAAGTTGCGCCTGCCAAGTCGTCACCAAACACCAGAGGGTTGGTTATTTTTCTTGTGTGCGCGCTGGCTGGCGTTTTATTGGGCGTCGGCGCATACACGTTTTATTTCGCCAAAGGCTGGTCGTATCTTTCGGATGACCCCTCGGCCTGCGTGAATTGCCATATCATGCGGAACGAGTACGAAAGCTGGTCGCACTCCAGCCACAAGGCGGTGGCAACCTGCAATAGCTGCCATACCCCGCACGACCTCGTTGGCAAATACGCCACAAAAGCAGAGAATGGCTTTTCTCACTCCCGCGCATTTACCTTTCAGGATTTCAAAGAGCCAATTGAAATGCGCCAGGTGAGCAAAAACATTGTGCTGAATAACTGTCTGGAATGTCATAAAACGCTGGTCAGCTCAATTTCTGCGCCTCACGCTGGCGAGAAAGACACGGTGGATTGCATCATGTGTCATCGCAGCGTGGGCCACGCCGGGAAATAATTTATGAAGAAATCACGATCTATTCCAACTTGGGGCTTCATCCTGATAGCCGGAATTCTGGCATTGCTCACGGTGGGCGTTTTGCTTTTGTTGCAAAACATCAACACCCGCCAGCAAGAAGCCAAACAACAACCAACGCAAACGGTGCAACTGACCGAAGAAACGCTTGACCCGGCCATTTGGGGCAAAAACTACCCCAACGAGTATGACAGCTACAAGCGCACGGTGGATGTTGAGCGCACCAAGTTTGGCGGCAGCGAGGCCTTCTCTAAATTGGAAGACGATGTGCGCTGGAAAGTGATTTTCTCTGGCAACGCATTTGGCACAGATTACCGCGAGGAGCGCGGGCACGCCTACATGCTCGTGGATCAGCGCGACACCCAGCGCGTGACGCAGTTTAAGCAGCCGGGCGCGTGCCTGCACTGCCACGCGGCGGTGACGCAAGCGTATTACACCAAAGGCGTGGAAGCCGGAGCGCCAGCCAGCGACCGCAAGGCAGCCATCCAAAAAGGGTTTGAGTTGGTAAACCCAATGCCGTATGTGGATGCGACCAAGCTGGTGGATCACCCTGTGACCTGCGCCGATTGCCACGACCCAGCCACGATGCAATTGCGCATCACCCGCCCCGGGTTCTTCGCGGGCATCAACGCGCTGGCAAAATCCAAAGAGCCAACCCCGCACCTGCCCAGCATAGAGCGCTGGCGGGCCGC
>DAORUN010000100.1:0-12473 GCA_035433205.1 Thermoflexales bacterium
ACAGCCAACTCTCACGATTACCAAGGGTCGTGAGAGTGATTGGCTGTTTTCTGAGAGTTCCACCTCGGCATGATCGTTAGCATATAATCCACAGAAAAAGGAACAAAGAACAGACCGTGAACAATAACAAACTTATTTTGGTTGTAGAAGATGACCGTGGCAACCAAATACTTGCCGTTGAGCGCCTTAAGCGACTGGGCCTTAGGTCCGAAGTCGTTTCTAACGGACAGGCCGCTGTTGATGCAGTTATGCAAAGAGGCGCAGAGTTTGCCCTTATTCTGATGGATTTGAGCATGCCCGTCATGGACGGCATGACCGCTACCCGCGTCATTCGCACCAGCGAAGCCAGCCAGAGCCATATTCCAATCATTGCAGTCACGGCCAACGGAGAGCGAGACACCTGCCTGAACGCTGGAATGGATGATTTTGTGTGCAAACCCTATTCCAACTTCGACCTCCAGCGCGTGCTTGGGCGGTGGATTTCAATCCCATCCCCAGAATCATCTGGCGGCATTAGCTTTATAAGATAAAAGGGTTTCCCCCGACCCTTCATCTTCTTCTCCGCGCGGCTTCATTTATTTTATGAAGCCGCGTTTTTTTATCTGTGCAATGCGCCACAACCTCAAGCGTGATGAATTTCTCTTATCTGAAATTTGCGCTCTTTTTAACCAAAACTCACGCTCTTTAACATCAAGACTGCCCGGCAAACAGTCCGACTTCTGAGTGCGCTCAAAATTAACATTTTTAAGAGATTTTTGCGCTTGCCATGCTGACAGCGACAACAAGGTTATCATCTCCGCAATGAATCTGCTTGAATCACCCGTTATTGCCGAGGTGCGGCGCAACCACGGCTTAGAGCACGCCACCATCCATGTGCTCACCGAGCGCTTCCGCCCCATTCGTCTGGCCGGGCGCGCCACCGAGAATGGCTTTTTTGTGTATGGCGATGTGAAAACCGAGGATGTGCTCTCTGCCGCCCAGGAAGCGCTAACCCGATTTAACAAAGGCGAAACGCATTGGGCGGTGCACCCCGGCTGCGGCACAAATTTGGTGACCACCGGCGTGCTGGCCGGTCTTGGCTCCTTCCTCATGCTGGGCATAACACCCAAACGCGCACCCTGGTGGGACCGCCTGCCATCTGCCGTGCTGGGCGCAATGGCTGGCGCGATGGGTGGCGTGTATGCCGGCCCCTGGATGCAGGCCAACGTGACCACCAGCGCCGATATGCGCGGGCTGAGCGTGACAAAAATCACCCGCCAGCAAACCGGCAAACTGATCACCCATTTTGTTCACACCCAGCGCGAATAAAATTTTTCGCCGCAAAGACGGTGAGATAAAAAGATGGAACCGAAGAAGCTCGCAGGGGTCGCCGCCGCCATTTTGGCCGTTGTGCTGGGAACGCTGGCGCTAGATTCGCTCAGCGGCGTTTTGGCGGGTGGCATAAACCTGCCCGATGCGGCGCAAAACTTTGTCACGGTCTTTCTTGGCATCTTCATCGAAGCCGCCCCGTTTTTGCTCATCGGCGCGCTGGCATCGGGGTTCATCGCCGTGTTCGTCACCCCAGAAACGCTGGCTCGGCTTGTGCCGCGCAACATCGTGCTGGCCACGTTGTTCGGCGCGTTGCTGGGCATGATCTTCCCCGTGTGCGAGTGCGGCGTGGTGCCCGTGGCGCGGCGGCTTTACCGCAAAGGGTTGCCCACCCCGGTGGGGATAGCTTTTCTGCTGGGCGCGCCCGTGCTCAACCCCATCGTGATCGCCAGCACCTACGCCGCCTTTGGCCCCGGCCCCATTTTTTGGGGGCGCATTGGGTTCACCTTGCTCATCGCGGTGGCGGTTGGGCTGGTGTTCTCCGCCGAGCCAAACCTCATCCGCGTGTTGCGCCCGCGCGCGCTGGTGGTGGCTGGGGGGATGGACCCCGCGCCCGCCCGCACGTCATCCACCGCTGGGGCGCAGGTGCAGGCCGCCCTAAATGCCGCAGCTAACGATTTTTTTGACATGGGCCGTTACATGATTGGCGGAATGCTGATTGCCACCGCCCTGCAAACGTTTGTGCCCCAGCAAACGCTGGTCAGCATTGGCGGCGGTTCCATCAGCTCGGTGATTGCGCTGCAACTGCTGGCCTTTGCCCTCTCGGTGTGCAGCACGGTAGATGCCTTCCTCGCCCTCAGCTTCATCAACACCTTCACCACCGGCGCCATCATCGCGTTTTTGGTGTTTGGCCCCATGCTGGACGTCAAGAGCATTGTGATGTATCTGGGCGTTTTCCGGGCGCGGGTGGTGGTGTATCTCTCCATTCTCGTCTTTCTGATGGCGCTCGTGATTGGCGTGTTTATCAACTTGAACGTGGTTTGGTAAAAAGGCGCCAGCCCTTGAAAAGAAAATGAACAACCGCACCGAAACCCTCCTCAAAGCCGCCCTTTTGATTGGGCTGGGGTTGATGCTCTACGAAAAAATAACCTCTGGCACGCTGGGGTTTTACATCAACGCGCGGTTTGCGTGGCTCACCTATGTTGGCGCCATGCTGTTCATTGCGCTGGGGCTGGGGCTGGTGGGCCGGCTGATGAGCCAGCGAAGCGCCGCGCCAGAGCTTTCCCCAGCGGCAACGCGGCTAAGCTGGCCCGCCGTTGGACTGATGGCGCTGCCGCTGGCGCTGGGGCTGCTCATCCCGGCCCGGCCGCTGGGGGCGGGGGCCATCGCGGCAAAAGGCGTGGGGCTTACCGCGCCGGGCAGCGCGGGCGGGGCAACCTCGCTGCGGCGGGCGCAAACCGGGCCAAAAAATATTTTGGACTGGCTGCGCGAATTTTCATCCACCCCAGACCCATCCACCCTGACCGGCCAGCCGGTGGATGTGACCGGCTTTGTTTACCGCGACGCGCGAAACGCGCCAAACCAAATCTGGGTCTCGCGCTTCACCATCTCGTGCTGCGTGGCCGATGCCAGCGCCATTGGCCTGCTGGCGCAAGTGGATTCATCGTTTGACCAAAAGAGCGACCAGTGGGTGCGCGTGACCGGCAAGCTGGGGGTGACCACTTTTGCCGGAGAAAAAGTCCCGGTGATCCTGCCGGACAAAATCGAGCCAATCCCCCCGCCCGACCAGCCGTATCTTTATCCATAAGCGGTTTAACCTGGGGGGGCCTGCAAAGCCTCACCTTTCCAGAATCTCATGGGCCAACCCGCGAAGCTAAGAGAGTGTTTTTCAATTACACAAAGTCGCGTAGCATTTTAGGTAAATTGCTCTGACTAGATGTGCGCGGGTTAGCTTAGGTTTTGTAACCCGTGCCAGCGGGTTTCCCAATACTTAGGCGGCGGATTTTATCCACTGCCTGCCATTGAGCGCCGAAGCCTGAACACCACGCACAAAGTAATTCGGCCGAAAATCAGAGTCCGGTTTGATTTGAAAAACACGCTCTAAACGATCCATTACGTCTTTACCGCAAGATGCTTCTCACGCCTGCCGCAACCGTCTCTGGCGCAACGCCATACGGAAAGACCATCCGCCATTTGCCATCCGCATCCAGCAAATAGGTATACGCCGTGTGCGAGACGATATACGCCGCCTGCGTTCCGGGCGGCTTTTGTTTTTCAAATGCCGCGCCATATTCAAAGGCAATTGTTCGCACTTGTTCCGATGGCCCGGTTAGCCCGATGAAGGCGGGGTCAAACATTTTGAGGTATTGCTTGAGCAGGTCTGGCGTGTCGCGCTCGCCATCCACGCTGATATACACAAACGCAGTTTTATCTGCATCTTTGCCCAGCAGTTCTTTTGTTTTCTTCATCTCGGCCAGCGTAAGCGGGCACACATCCGGGCAATTCAAATAGCCATAAAACAAAATTACAGCTTTGCCGCGCAAGTCGCTCAGCTTCATCTGCTGGTTGTCTTGATTGGTAAGGGTGAAATCTGGCATTTGGCGCTGGCTGTTCACCAGCGTGCCACTTAGCCCATCGCCAGAGGGCTGCGGCGCGCCGGGCGGCGCAAACACAAACACAGCCATCAGCCCCAGCGCAAACGAGCCAATGGCCAGAAGGATGATAAAAACGATTCGCTCTTTTTTAGATTTAGGCATGTCAGGTCAACGCGTTAATTTTCTGTCATTCTATTCCAGCCCGTATTTCTTGAGCAAAACCTCATCGCTCAAAATTTCGCTGGTCTGCCCATCGGCCACGATGCGCCCGCTGTCCATCACCACCGTGCGTTTGAACAACTCGCGGGCCATGGGCAGGTCGTGCGTGGAAACCAACATGGTTTGGGGCAGTTTGTTTAGCAGATGGATGAGGCCGCGCCGCGAGCGCGGATCCAGCCCGGCGGTGGGTTCATCCAGCACAAGAATTTCTGGCTGCATCACCAGCACGGTGGCAATGGCGACCCGTTTTTTCTGCCCAATGCTCAGGTGATGGGACACGCGCGGGCCAAAGCCCTCCATGCCCACATCGGCCAGCGCCTGCGCCACGCGCTCGCGCACCTCCGCCTCTGGCAAACCCTGATAAATTGGCCCAAAGGCCACATCATCAAAAACGGTGGGCGAGAAAAGCTGGTCATCGGGGGTTTGAAACACCAGCCCAACCGCCGCGCGAACGCGCCCCAAATTTTTCTCGGTCACATCCAAACCCGCCACGCGCACGCCGCCGCTTTTGGGCCGCAAAATGCCGTTGAGGTGCAAAATAAGCGTGGATTTGCCCGCGCCGTTTTGTCCAACCAGCGCCACCTTCTCGCCGCCCTCAATATGCAGCGAGACTCCAGCCAGCGCAGCGTGGCCGTCTGGATAGGAAAAGACGATATTGTCTAGTTCAATTCTGTGATGCAAGATAAGTCAAGATAAGTTCAACGGGGGTCTGAATGGTCAGACCCCAGACAATAAAAGCGCCACAAGCAAAAGTAAAACGAGCGCCACAAGCCCCATCCCAAAAACAAGCCACTGGTCTGGGGGAATGCGCGGGAGCGGGAAGGCGCGAATCTCGCCATCATACCCGCGCGAGGCCATCGCCAGATAAATCCGGTCGCCCCGCTCGATGGCGCGAAGAAACAGGCTGCCCGCCATGCCGCCAGTCACCCTGGCCCGCCACGCCAGGCTGCCGCCATAAGATGACCTCGCAGGCCCTGACCGCTCCAACTCGCCGCTTCGCGCGGCGCGGGCGCGCATCATGCGCAGGGCTTCATCGGCCAGCACAAACAAGTAGCGCCACATGAGACCAAAGATGCTGACAAAAATACGCGGAAAATGCAGCCCGCGCATGGCGAGGAGCAAATCTGGGAAAGACGTGGACGAGGCCAGCACAATTGCCATCTGCAAAGACACCCACGATTTGACCGCGATGCTGACAAACCGCGCCACGCCGCTGGCGCTGATGGCAACACCGCCAATGGTCGCCAGCGCAGGGCCGCCCGCGGTGAAGATGAGCGGGAGCGCGGCCAGCACAAACGGCAACGCCAGCGCCGATTTTTTTAACACGGCTATGACGCCGAGGTCTGAGAACAAGATGACCGCCAGCATCAGCGCAAACGCCAGCGCATACGCCATCCACGCGCCAGATGGCATGAGCGCCACGCACAAAATAAATCCAATCGCCAGCATCAGTTTGATGCGTGGATCCAGCGCGTGAATGGCGCTGTCTCGCGGCAGATATGGGTCTAGAAAGTGAAAGTGCATCTTCTCAAAAATTACGAATTACGCGTAGTTGCTTCTTTATCCGTGATTCGTAGTTCGTAATTTGTAATTTTGCGCCGGCGGGAGTAGGCAATTGCCATGACCAAAAACAGCACAACCAGCACGCCAACAATCCCCGCCAGAATGGTGCTCACTTCAACGTTGCCAACGCCGGGGAAATTGTAGCCAGAGATGACCTGAAAAGGCGCTGGCTGGGCTTTGTCCAGAAAACCCTGTTGCTCTGCCACCCACTCCAGCCCATCTGGGTTGGCCGAGGCCAGCGGAGAAGCCACCGCCAGCGCGAGCGCCATCAGCAGGCCGCCCACCAGCACGGTGCGGCTGCTGGTGGTGGACGACGACTCGCCGGGCGCAAGCAGGTCGCGCCGCGCGGCGTAAATCACGCTGAGCGCGCCAACCGTAATCAGCGCCTCGCCAATGCCGATGAGCGCGTGTACCGCGCCCATCGCCGGGACGCCAACGTTGGCCGGCGAAGTGCCGCTGGCCGCAAGCTCAATCGCCGCGGCCAGCGCGGTGAGGAAAATGGACAGCCACGCCGCCGCCGCGCCGCCCGCAAACACACCCCACTTTTTTCCGCCCGCCATTTTGTTGATGAGGCTGTACGTGGCATAGGCGACAAAAGTGCCCACAATTGCCATATTAAAAATATTGCCGCCCAGCGCCAGCAGCCCGCCATCTTGAAACAAAAGAGCCTGAACGCCCACCACGCAGGTCATCACAAGAATGGAAGCCCACGGGCCAAGCAAAATCACAGCCAGCGCCGCGCCCAGCAAATGCCCGGATGTGCCGCCCGCCACCGCAAAATTAAGCATTTGCCCGGCAAAGATGCACGCCGCCAGCACACCCATCAGCGGCACCTGGCGCTCGCCCAGAGTCTGGTTCACCCGGCGCAGGGCGATGGCAATAAAGATGATTGAAACAACCCACAAAAAGATGGCAACCGGGACAGACAAAAATCCATCCGGGATGTGCATGGCAACTGGTTTTAATAACATGAATAAACCTCTTAGAGAAATGTAGATTATTCCCCAGATGTTCTTTCTGCAAACTTTATACAAGAAAAGTCTCATCAAAAAGTAAGGCAAGCAAGACTTTTCAACCGCGCAAGGCGATAAACTCGCTTTGCTTTTAAAGCCAAGCGGGCGCAGTTGCGAGCAAGGGCAAATCAACGGGGTGTTTTGCAATGGACAAAATGACTTCCGCCCAGAAAAGCGAGACAATAGGGCCAATGACGCTGAAATTGCTTTTGGTGGATGACCATGAGGTTGTGCGGGTGGGGTTGCGCACAGTTCTTTCTCGCCAGGAGGATATGCAAGTGGCCGATGAGGCCGCCACCGGGCAAGAGGCCGTGCGCAAGGCGTTGCAAATTCAGCCAGATATTGTTTTGATGGATGTGCGCATGATTGGCATGTCTGGCATTGAGGCCTGCCGCGAAATTACCCGCGCCGCGCCCTCCGTCAAAGTCATCATGCTCACCTCCTACGCCGATGACGAGACCGTGTTTGAGTCCATTTCTGCCGGGGCCAGCGGCTACGTGCTCAAGCAAATTGGCAGCGATGACCTGATCAAAGCCATCCGCACGGTGGGCGCGGGATACAGCACGCTGGACCCATCCGCCACCTCGCGCGTGTTTTCGCGAATGCGCCAGCAAGCCCGCAAACGTGAAAACGGCCCATTTGCCGCGCTCACCGACCAGGAATTGCGCGCCTTGTCGCTGCTGGCAGAAGGGCGCACCAACCGCGAGATCGCGCAAATGCTGGGGCTGGGCGAAGGAACTGTGCGCAATTACGTAAGCGGCATGTTCGCCAAGCTGGATGTGACCAACCGCGCCGAGGCCGCCGCCTATGCCACCACGCACAACATCAGAGATTATTTGTGAATGCAGAATGCAGAATTAACAAATAATCGCGATTGAATAAAAATGCTCATCAAGGAATTACAAAAAATTGTTGGCGAGCGCGGCGTGGTGAGCGACCCGGCCGCGCTCAAAACCTACGAGTCGGATGGGCTTGTGGCGCACCCCCACGCCCCGGATGTGGTGGTGTTGCCATCCACAACCCAGCAGGTGGTGGATATTGTGAAGCTGGCCGCGCGAGAACACGTCTCTGTGATTGCGCGCGGCAACGGCACCGGCCTAAGCGGCGGCTCAACGCCTTCGCGCGGGGGGATCGTCATCAGCACAGCCCGCCTGAACCGCGTGCTGGAAATTGACCCGCGCAACAACCGCGCCCGCGTCCAGCCCGGCGTGATCAATTACGAGGTTTCGCTGGCGCTCAAACCGTTTGGCTATCATTTCGCCGCAGACCCATCCTCGCAAAAAGTCAGCACCATTGGCGGGAACATCGCGCATAACAGCGGCGGGCCGCATTGCGTGAAATATGGCGTCACGGGCAGCCATGTTTTGGGTGTGCAGGTTGTGCTGGCAGATGGCAGCGTGTTTTGGTCGGGCGATGGCGCCCCGGACAGCGCGGGCTATGACTTGACGGGCGTGATCACCGGCAGCGAAGGCACCTTCTGCATGGTGACAGAAGCATGGGTGAAGATGACCCGCCTGCCAGAGGCTTTGCGCGTGGCGCTGGCGTTCTTCCCCGCCATGACCGATGTGGCCCAGACGGTCAGCCAGCTCATCGCGGGCGGGTTTTTGCCCGCCGCGCTAGAGGCCATGGACGCCAACACGCTTCACGCGGTGGATGCGGCATATCACATTGGGTTGCCCATCGGCACACAAGGCGCATTGCTGGTAGAGGTGGATGGGGTGAGCGACGGCCTTGACGCCATGTTGGATGAAATTGTGAGCGTGTGCAAAGCCAACCACGCTTTTGAAGTTCGCCCCGCCGTGACGGCCGACGAGCAGGCCAAACTTTGGGCCGCCCGCAAAAACGCGCTTGGCGCAATGGGGCGCATCGCCAGAAATTATTATTTGGTGGATACGGTTGTGCCGCGCACGCGCCTGCCTTACATGATGACCGAGGTCGAGCGCGTCTCGCGCGAGGTGAATTTGCCCATCGCCAACGTCTTTCACGCGGGGGATGGCAACCTGCACCCCAACATTTTGTTTGACCGCACAAAACCCGGCGAGTATGAGCGCGCCCACGCCGCCGCCGCCGAGATCATGCGCATTTCAATCGCGCAGGGCGGGACCATTAGCGGCGAGCACGGCATTGGGATTGAGAAACAGGAATTCATGCCGCTGCTCTTCAACCGCGATGATCTCTCGGCGATGGCGGTGGTGCACCATTGCTTTGACCCGGATGATGTGTTCAACCCCGGCAAGGTTTTTCCGCTGGATCACGAGGTGAACGAGTTGGCCGAGACGCGGCTTAGTGGACTGAGTGGTCTCAGTGGTCAGACCTCTTTGAGCGATCTGACCACTCATAGGCAAGCCGATATTTGGGTGTGAGATTTAAGTGCCCGGAGCGCTCCGGGCACTCACAATTTACTCATGGATTTACAAATTTTGCGCGAATACCTGGCCGAATTTTCGCCATCCGACTGGCCGGGGATGGACAACGCGCTGGCCGTGACCCCAGCCAGCGCAGAGGAATGCGCGGGCGTGATGAAAATTGCGGGCGAGGCCAACGCGGCGGTTGTGCCGTTTGGCGGCGGCACAAAACAGGCGCATGGCAATCCCATCCGCACCGCTGGCCGCCCGCTGATGGCGCTGCGAACCACGCGCATGAACCGCGTGGTGGAGTATGAGCCAGACGACCTGACCATCACGGTGGAGGCGGGCATGACCATCGCCGACCTGAACGCCATCGCCAGGCCAAACAACCAAATGCTGCCGTTTGATGTGGCCTTGCCGGGCCGCAGCACGGTGGGCGGCATCATCGCCACAAACGCCGATGGCCCGCGCCGGCTGGGATATGGCACGGTCAAAGATTTGCTCATTGGCGCAAAAGTGGTGGAAGCCAGCGGCGCAATCAGCAAGGCGGGCGGGCGCACGGTGAAAAACGTGAGCGGGTACAACATGATGCGCCTTTGGACGGGCAGTTACGGCACGCTGGCCGTGATCGTCGCCGCCACGTTCAAGCTCATCCCAATCCCGCGCGAAACGCGCACGCTGGTGTGCCCGTTTGCCGACCTGCCCGGCGCATTTGCGTTTTTGGACAAACTGCACGAAACCTTTCTAAACCCATCCGCCGCCGAGCTGGTGATGGACGACGCGGGCGTTCGCGCGTTCATCCGCGCGGAAGGCACGCCAGAGCAGGTGGAGCGCCATGTGCGCGAGGTGAGCGAAATAGCCAAAGCGCTCGCGTCCAACCCCGCCCGCTGGGAGGGAGACTGGCAGGCCATCAACGACATGCCCCAAACCGCCGAGGTGGCCGAGGACGAGGTGGCGCTGAAGCTGGCGATGCTGCCCTCGCATTTGCGCGATGCGCTGGCGCGGGCGCAAACGCTGGCGAGCCAAAACGCCATCCACCTGAGCGGGAGCGCCCGCGCCCTGAGCGGCGTGGCGTATTTGCGGGCGCGGGGCGGCGGCGCGGTTCATTTTGTGGATGGGTTGCGCGAGAGCGCGAATGTGATTGCGCTGGCGTGTGGCGCGCAGGCGCACATCCAAAATCGCTGGGGCCGCGAGCCAGAAGGCATTGAGGTGATGCGGCGCATCAAGCGCGAGTTTGACCCGCAAGACCGGCTGAACCCGGGCAGGTTCATCGTTTCCTGAACGCGCGTTTCTAAAATCCCAAATTCTGGTTAAAAAGCAACTCTTGGCCCTGCGCAAACACGCTATACTCCCCGCGATGTTCAAGCGAATGGCAGGCGCGCTGGCGTTGGCGCTGGCGCTGCCGATGTTTGGCGCGGCTTGCGGGGCAAAAGCGCCACTCTCAGAAGTAAAACTCTCGCCGGGTTCCATCAGCCCAAATGCCGATGGCGTGGATGATGTGGCGCGGTTTAGCTACCGCGTGAGTCAGCCGGTCAACATTTCTATTTATCTCACCGATGCGGCGGGCAAACGCTATGATTTGCGCGCAAACGAGGCGCGCACGCCCTCGCCGCAGCCGTATGAATTTTTGTTCAGCGGGGTGAGCGGCGGCAAGTTGCTGCCAGATGGCGATTACATCTGGCACGTGCAGGCCAACACCGCCGAGACCGCCTCTGGCAAGCTGCAAATCAAAGACGGCCAAAAAACCTTCCCCAAGATTCAGGATTTTACGACCGACACGACCGTGATCACCCCCAACCGCGATGGCATCAATGACCGCATGGCGATCAACGTGTATCTCACCCAAAAGGCGCGGCTGGATGTGTATGTGATGGGCGCTAACGGCTTCCGCTACGACGTGCCGCGCAAAGAGGGTGACTTGCTCATTCAGCCCACGGGTGATGAGTTGGCCGCCGGGCGATACAACTACGATTATGACGGCGGGATTGATCTGGGCGCGGATCCGCCGCCGGACGGCGCGTATACGCTGGTGGCCGAGGCGCAGGATCGCATTGGTCAGCGCGACCTGCTCACAAAATCCATCACCATAAAAGAGGGCGGGCGGCCCGCCGCCGAGATTGTGATTCAGCCCAATGGCAGCGGCGTGGAGTGGAGCGGGATCAAGTTTCAGCCGTTCCAAACCTTGCCGCTGGGCGGGGCGGTGTATTTCACCATGACCGTGCGCAACTCTGGGCTGGTGCCCATCCGCACAGCCGGGCCGTTTATGGACACGCCGCAGGGCAACGAGTGTTACACGATGGATCAAAACCGCTACACCAAGGGCTTTATTGAAGAGCCGGGCGTGTGGCGCGTGGGCGTGGATTGGGAGACCAACACCGGCACGGATCATCCGTGGCGCTGGGGGCTGGGTTCGCTGGCAGATTTGGATCAAGTGAAATCGCCCAACGGCGACACGTTGTATTACCTCGCGCCGGGCAAACAGGTTTTGGTGCGCGGGTGCGTGATTTTGAACAAGATGCAGCCGCGCAACCCATTCACCGTGTGGGCTTCGCTCATTCAAGAGCAGGTGGAGATCGCGGCCATCAACAACCGCGTCACGCCCTTCTCTGCGCAGTTGATAAAGCCGTGATTCTTTAACATGGATGAACGGGATGAACGGGATTTTTGATTTTTATCCTGCTTATCCCGTTCATCCATGTTAATTTCAAAAAATGAACATCGCCATCATCATCGTCTCGTGGAACGTGCGTGAAATGCTGCGCGGGTGTTTGCAGTCTTTGCAGGCTGATGGCGTTTTGACAAACGGCGCTCTGCCCGGCAACCGCGTCATCGTGGTGGATAGCGCCTCGGCGGATGGCACGCCCGCCATGCTCCGCGCCGACTTCCCCGATGTTGAACTGATCGCCTGCGAGACCAATGTTGGGTTTGTGAAGGGGAACAACTTGGCGCTCAAAAAGATTTTGGAAGACGGAGGACGGAAGACGGAGGACGGCCATCTGCTCGTCTCCAGTCTTCCGTCTTCCGTCTCAACGCCCTACATCTGGTTTCTCAACCCCGACACGCTGGTGCATCCCGGCGCAACGCAAACGCTGACTGCGTTCATGGAGGCGCACCCCAAATGCGGGCTGTGCGGGCCAAAGCTGGAAAATGCAGATGGCAGCCTTCAGCACGGATGTTTTGACTTTCCGGGCCTCATCCAACTGGCGATTGACACCCAGCCGCGCTTGCAGGCGCGGTTTAGAGACACGCGCTTGGATGGTCGCTATGCGCCTTCTGCCTATTTTGGCGGCGCGCCGTTCCGCGTGGGCTTTCCGTTGGGCGCGGCCATGTTCGCCCGCGCAGAGGCCATCCGCCAAATTGGTTTGCTGGATGAAGGCTACGAAATGTATAGCGAGGAAGTGGATTTTGCCATGCGCATGGCCCGCGCC
>DAORUN010000101.1:0-1777 GCA_035433205.1 Thermoflexales bacterium
AAAAAAAACCTCGCGGGTCACAACAACCCGCGAGGTTTTTTAAACCATCACCCAGCGAAATTTACTTCGCGCTATACCCTGTGATCTTGCCAATCCACGCGATCATGGCCTCCGGGTCTTGATCCGCGCCGTGACCGGCATCCCAATACAAAGCAGCGTTCACATCTTTGCCTTTGTTCTGCAAGCTGGTCGCCAAATTCGCCAGCACAGGCAGTCCCGTATCTGTGTCGCTGGTGCCTTGCCGAATCCACCAGTATTTCGCCATGCCCGCGTTGTTTTGGGCAATGAAATACATCGGGTTCATCAAGTTCAGCAAGTTGGCGATGTCCGCATCCAGTGCGGTGCTGGTCTTTTGGGCCACGGCGGCGGTGAAGTGCCGCGCGTTGGTCGTCTTTGTGCCAAACAGGCTGTTCTCACCCGCAGAAAGGTCCAGCGCGTCAAACGCGGGGACGTTCTTCTTGCGGTTGGCCAGATGAGCCAGGAAATCGGCAAAGCTGAACGAAGCCGTCTTGTTCTCCCATTTGATCCACGCATTGGCCTGCAAATACGCCGCGCGTTTATCATCGGCCAGGCCGTTCAAATACGCCGTAAGCGATGGCATCAAGTAGGTCTTGAGCAAATAATCCTTGTAGTTGTCGGCGGTGAGCGCCCCAAAGTTGTTCACGCCTTGCAGATTGAGCGAAGCGAGATACGCCGGATAAGCCGCCGCCAGCTCTTTGGAAAGCGCGGCATCTACCGTTTGCCCGCTGGGGCTGAGCGAGCCAAGCTCCCACTCGTAAATCATATCGGCGTGTTCCAGATCGGTGATTGGGCAGAAGTCCGCGCTGGCATAGATGTTATCTGGCGCATCGGCGGCGCCGATCTCCTTCAGATACGCATCATACAAAGGGCTGTTGCCCGATGCGCCCAGCAACGCCGAGAGAGCGCCGCCCGCGCTGGTGCCACGCGAGATGATCATCTCCGCGTTGCCCGGCATCACCTTGTCGTTGTAGCGCAGGTAGCGCACAGCGGCCTTCAGGTCAACGATGGCCGCCGGGGCTTTGCCGTAATACGTGCCATCGGCGGCTTTGTTGTCGCGCCCGCGCGCGCCCGGCACAACCACCACGTAACCTGCTGCCAAACCTAAATCGGATGGGCTTGCGCCGCTGTTGCCGCCCGCGCCCATCATGCCGGCCGGTGGCGCACCACCCGCTGGCATTGTGCCGCTCATTACGCCGCCAGGCATTCCTCCGCCCGCCGGCATCCCGCCGCTGCTGGCATTGCTAGACGACATGTATCCGCCCACGTTGTTGATGAACAAAATTGGCGCGTTGGTCGCGTCAATCGCTTTGCCGTTGATGCTGACTGGCACTTTGACATCCATGCTCTGATAGTTCAGATCAACCGGCTTGCTCACATACGGAATATGCTCATACGCGCGATACACCACCACCGAGCTGCCGGTCGTCGTTGTCACGGTCACGGTTTTTTCGGTGTACGTGTTTACTGGAAAATCTAGCGAGATGGCCCCGTTAGCCGCCCCGCTGGCGGCCGTGCTGGCGGCGGTGGGTTTGGCTGCGCTTGTGGCCGATGGGGCTGCGGTTGGCGCGGTTGTGGGTTTGGCCGCTGCTTGTGAGGTGGCCGTTGGCTGCGCGGGCGTTGTGGCGCAGCCGGCAAACGCCGACACGCCCAGCGCCATCAAACAGAAAATGGATAGGGTCTTTTGATTCATTTTTTACTCCGTTATTCTTCAGAATTGAATAAATTTTCACGAATAACGGTTGGATGACGGTTGGAA
>DAORUN010000101.1:1877-12444 GCA_035433205.1 Thermoflexales bacterium
TTCACCCTTCACCCTTCACGCTTCTAATCTCTGCCTTCCACCTTGCGCACATCTTTGGGCAAAGCGCGGGCAATGCGCTGGCGGTCTGCGGCGGCTTTGATGCGCAGCGGCAAGCCATACAGCGCAATGAACCCCTCGCCATCGGTCTGGTCATACACCTCATCGTCCATGAAGGTCGCCAAATCCTCGCGGTAAAGCGAGTAGGTAGCCTTGCGCCCCACCAGCGTGGCGTTGCCTTTGTACAGCCGCACCCGCGATGTCCCCGTGACATCGCGCTGCGTGACCGCCACAAACGCTTGCAAGGCATCGCGCAGGGGCGTGAACCATTTGCCGTTATACACAAGATCGGCGTAGCGCAACGCCACCATCTGCTTAAAGTTTGCCATCTCGCGGTCCAGCGTCAGCTCCTCCAACCCCTGATGCGCCTCGCGCAAAATTGTGCCGCCGGGCGTCTCGTATACGCCGTGACTTTTCATCCCCACTAGGCGGTTTTCCACCAGGTCGGCGCGGCCCACGCCGTGTGTTGCGCCCAGCAAATTCAACGTGCGGATCAACTCGTGCCCGCGCATTTCCTGCCCGTTTAGTTTGCGCGGCACGCCGTTCACAAACTCAATTTCAATTTCCTGGGCCTGGTCGGGCGCTTTTTCTGGCGCGACCACCAGTTGGAACATGCGCTCGTCTGGCGCGTCCCAGGGGTCTTCCAGCCGCCCGCCCTCGTGGCTAATGTGCCATAAATTGTCATCGTCGGAATAAATATCCTCCCTCGTTTCGGTGATGGGAATCCCGTGCGCGTGAGCGTATTCCAGCGCGTCATCGCGGCCTTTGATGTGCCATAACCGCCACGGCGCAATCACGGTCAGCTCTGGGTTGAGGGCAAAATAGCTCAGCTCAAACCGCACCTGGTCGTTGCCCTTGCCCGTGCTGCCATGCGCCAGGGCGTCCGCGCCTTCTTCCTCGGCAATTTGCACCTGGTGTTTGGCAATGATGGGTCTGGCGATGGCTGCGCCCAGCAGATATTTTTTCTCGTAAATGGCGCCGCTCTGAATCAGCGGGAACAAATACCCGTTGGCAAACTCCTCACGCAAATCGCGAATAATCACCTTATCCGCGCCGCTGGCCAGAGCGCGGTCGCGCACCGCTTCCGGCTCCTCGTTTTGGCCGATGTTGGCGATGAAGCAGATCACCTCGCACCCATACGTTTCTTTCAGCCAGGGCAGCGCGCAGCTGGTGTCCAATCCGCCGCTGTATGCCAAAACAACTTTGCGGATGGGTTGTTGAGTTGCGGCGGTTGGGGGCTGGGGGTTGGGGGCTGGGGCGGTCATCGTCTGTCGTCCATCGTCCATCGTCTTCGGCGTGCCGTCTTCCGTCTTCCGTCTCCCGTCCTCAACCGCAAGATCCATCGTCACCGCCACCTCATCGCAATTTGCCAGCATGGGGCAGCCTACACAATCGCGCCACACTTTTTCGGGGAACTCTTCTTTGGCGGTGATGGCGAACCCGCACTTGATGAAGAAATCCATCGCGCGGGTGAGCGCAAAAATCTCGCCAAAGTGGCGTTCGCGGGCGCGGTTTACCAGCGCGGCCACCAGCTTTTTGCCAATGCCTCCCCCGCGAATGGTCTCATCCACCGCCAGCGAGCGCAGCTCTACCAACGCCGTGTTGTGCGGGAACAATGTGCCGCACCCAACCACGACGGAAGACGGAAGACTGGGGACGGATATTTCCGCCTTCCGTCCTCCGTCTTCCGTCTGCATCATCGCCACCACAAAATTGTCAATTGTGGCGCGAATGCTGGCCTCGGTGCGAGGCAGCAGCCCGCCCTTGCGCGCGTTGGCGGCGATGAGTTTTGCGATGGCCGGAACGTCATCCAGCGTGGCGGGTCGAATGTAAATGTCCATGAATGTGTTAAACGTCTATTCTCTCAAACCCCAAATGGCGCATGACCAAAATATGCGAGAATCTTTGAATGGTTGAACATGGCTCTGGCACAAAGAACACGCCAACTCTTTTGCAACTTCTGGCGGTTTGGTTAAAAATAGGGCTTACCTCGTTTGGGGGCGGGCCGGCAACTCAGGTTCTTATTTATCAGCATTTTGTAACTCAACGCAAGTGGATAGAGCCAGAGGCATTTGCCCAAATGTGGGCGGTTGTGCAGTTTGCGCCCGGCGTTAACCTCATCGCCCTGGCTATTTTGATGGGGAACACCCTGGCGGGCGCGGCGGGCGTGGTGGTCTCGCTCATCGGGATGCTGCTGCCCAGCGCGGGCATCACCATCATCATGACCGCCGCGTACGCAACCGTGCGAAGCAACCCAGCCGTTCAAAAAGCGTTGCGCGGGGTAACGCCCGCGCTGGTTGGTATGAGCATTGTATTTTTGTGGCGTTTGCTCAAACCGCCAATGCACAAGCTTCAAAAAAATGGGTCTGGGCCGGTCTTGTTGGGGGTGGTATTGGTCCTTTGCGCGATGGCGCTCACCGCGTTTAATGTTCCGATTTTGGTCATTTATTTTGTGGGCGCATTTGTGTTGGGCGTGGCTTACACATTTTGGGCCAGACAAAACAAAACAGAGGCGCATGTTTAGATGGATTGGCTAACGTATTTTGCCTTGATGCTAAAAGCGTGCCTGCTCTCCACCGGCGGGCGCGGGCCGTTTCCCTATCTGTATGCAGATTTTCTCTCGCATGGCTGGGCCACCGATGCTAACTTTGCCGAAGCGCTCTCGGTGGGCGAGATCAGCCCCGGCCCCAGCGGGTTGTGGGTGATCAGCTTTGGTTATCTCACGGGCGGGCTAACCGGCGCGCTGCTCGCGCTTGTGGCGGTTACCTTGCCGCCCCTTGGCGTTTTGCTGGTCAGCCGCATTCACCAAAAGTTGAAGGACCTCCCCGCAACGCAGGGCGTTTTGGATGGCCTTGTTTTGGCAATTGTCGGCACAGCCGTCGTTGTGCTGGCTAATCTGTTTGTCAAGAACGGCCTTGACCCGGTGACCGTTGGCATTTTTGCGGCATCTGCCGTGTTGATGTATCTAGGCCGCATCCCCTCAATTTTTATCTTGCTGGGCGCGGCCATTGCTGGTGTTTTGTTTTTGTAAACCTAAACCACCTCTACCCGATACGACCACGCATACCGCGGCTCCATCAACCGGTATTCCGGCAACGTGTCTGGGCCGCAACTGGCCGTGCCGAGGCCGCGCTGGGCGAAGTCCAAACTCAAAATAATTTCCTCGTGTGGCTTCAAATCATACGTGTGCCGCGCGGCGAACAAATCCTCTTTGGTGAAGTGGCTGGCGCTGAAGCTAATCAGCGGGTCGCCGCTTACGCGCAGGCCGCGCCCGCGCGCGTCCGTGAGGGTGAGCCAGCGCACATCGGTTTTGTGGCCGTGCTCTTGCGGCATGATGTATGGCACGTATTGCTCGCTCACCGTGCTGGCATACACGCCCACCATCGCGCTGGCTTTGCGGTCGGGGTAGTTATCCCACGGGCCGCGGCCATACCACGCCAAATTTTCCAGCGAGCAGGGCAAGGTCAGCGTCACGCCCACCCGCGGCACATCGCGCACACCCGCGCCAAGTTCCAGCACGTTGAACACGCGCAGTTCGCCGCTGGGCGCAAGATGGAATTGCTGGATGTGCTCAAAGTCATCCCACTGGCCGCGCCCGCTGATCTGGTGCAACGTCTCAATCACCGGCGAGCCGTCCTCGCCTTCCAGCACGCGGATGTGGCCGAGCCGGGCTTGCGCCTTGTCCAACCCCATCCGCAGCCAGGAGAACAGCACTTGCGGCCCAATCGCGCCCTCTGGCAAAAGTTTTATCCCGTCGTTGTCTGTTCCGGCGCGGAACACGTTTAGCATTGGTCCCTGGGTGATGGCGCTTTGGCTGGCGCGCGTGAAGGCCGCCAACATGCCGCTGCGTTTGTCAAAAGTTGCTTGCGCCTCGCCCGCAATCAGGCTGATGGACGCGCCATTTTCTGCGAGATGTACCGAGTCCGTTCGTGGTGAGCTTGTCGAACCACGAACGGACGTATTGCTTAACGCGATTTGCTCCCACGCCACCTCGTGTCCCGCTTTGGCCCAGAGCGTGTCTTGGCGCTGGTAAAAGCGCAGGTTCAGAAATCGCTCGCCGTTTTGCCGCCCTTCGACAAGCTCAGAGCGAACGGGCGAAACATCAACCTCAAGAGATTCGCCCGGCTTGATGTTGAGCGGCGGCAATGAGCCGTGCGCGGCGGGGGCGCCATCGGCCAGAAGCTCCCACTCGCCGCGCAGGTGGCGCAAACTGGCAAAATTTTGTTTGTTGGTGATGCGTATGCGCGGGCGGGCGCCATCCACCAAAGAAACGCCCACCGGCTGAGCCAGTTTTTTGAACTCGTTGAGCGCGGGGTGGGGCGTTCTGTCTGGCCACACAAGGCCATCGCTCACAAAATTGGCGTCGTTGGGCGTGTCGCCAAAATCGCCGCCATACGCCCAAAATGTTGCGCCATCTGGTGCGGTCTGGCGAATGCCGTGATCCACCCACTCCCAAATAAAACCGCCTTGCAAGCCGGGGTATTTTTCAAACGCGGCGTAATAATCGCTCAGGCTGCCGTTGCTGTTGCCCATCGCGTGAGAGTACTCGCACAAAATGAGCGGGCGGGTGTCTTTGGTCGTCTCGGCCCACGAAATAATATCGGCAATTGGCGGATACATTGGGCAAACGATGTCGGTGAGGCGGTGGTTGATTTCCCACGCCGAGCCGTTAAAGCGCGAGATTGCGCCTTCGTATTGAATCGGGCGCGAGGGATCCGCGCCGCGCACCCAGCCCGCCATGCCCTCGTGGTTGGGGCCAAAGCCGCTCTCGTTGCCCAGCGACCAAATGATGACGCTGGCATGATTTTTGTCGCGCTCCACCATGTTGCGGGCGCGTTCTAAAAAGGCGCTGGCATAGCGCGGGTCTTTGCACACATCGTGATAAAAAGCGTGCGATTCAAGATTGGTCTCGTCCACCACGTAAAAGCCATAGCGGTCGCAAATATCCAGCCAGCGCGGGTCGTTGGGGTAATGCGAGGTGCGCACGGCGTTCACGTTGAACTGCTTCATGCGTTGCGCGTCCAGCTCCATCAATTCTGGCGAGATGGTTTTGCCGCGCGTGTCATCATGATCGTGACGGTTTACGCCATGAATCATCACCCGCTGGCCGTTCACCAGCAAATTGCGCTCGCGCACTTCCACGCTTCGGAAGCCGACTTTGCAAGCCGTGTATTCATCCCCTTGCGGCGTGTGCAGCCCCACCACCAGCGTGTAAAGAGATGGCGTCTCGGCGCTCCACAAGGCGGGTTTGCGGATGGGCGCCTCGAACAGCGTTTCGTTGCTGGCGCGGGTGTTTTGCTCCACCGCAGATTGCACACCCACCGCGCCCCCGCATTTCGCGGTCAGCGGTTTTTTTAGGATGGCTTTTCCGCGCGGGTCAAGCAGTTGAACGCTGAGCGAACACTCCTCGTGTTTTTCGCCCGGCCAGCCCACTTTGGCCTTTACGCGCAACACACCGTTGGTGTAATCATCGGTCAGGTCGCCCCGCGCAAAAATATCTTGCAGATGGGGCGCAGATGCTGCATACACAAACACCTCGCGGCTGAGGCCCGCGTGCCACCACTGATCCTGGTCTTCAATAAACGCCGCGTCTGACCATTTGACGACCACGCACACAACCTCGTTGGGCGCGTCAAATTTGGCGTGGCTCGTAATGTCAAATTCGGCGGGGGTGCGCGCGTCTTTGTTCAGGCCGATGGGTTGCCCGTTGACAAACACGCACAGCATCCCCTCGCACCCGCCAAAGTGCAAAATAATTTTGCGGCCCTGCCATGTTTTGGGCAGCTCAAACTCGCGGCGATACATGCCGGTTGGGTTGTCATCTGGCACATTTGGCGGCAGATTGGGGAAGGGCATTTGCACGTTGGTGTAATGCGGTTTGCCAAAGCCCTGCATCGTCCACACGCCCGGCACGTCAATTTCGCTCCACTTTCCGCGGGTGATGGCGTTTGTGGTCGCCTCTTCTGGCCGCGCTTTGAGCTTGAACTGCCAGCGGCCATCCAGCGCCATCCACCAGGGCGATTTTGCGCGGTCCAGCGTGGCCGCATCTGCCGCGCTGGCAAACGGGTAGAGCGTGGCTCGCGGCGGAAGTTTGTTCAGGCTGGGCAGTTGCGGCATTTGCCACGTTTTTTGGCCGGAGAGGAAAAGGAGTGTTTGAGGATTCATATGAATTAAAAATCACGAATTGACGCTATTTTACAAGCCGTATTACAATGCGCGCATCGATGGAGGAATATGGAAACAGTTACCGTATCGCCAAAATATCAAGTGGTTATTCCCCGCGCCGCGAGAGAATTGTTGGGTATAAAACAAGGGCAAAAAGTTCGGGTCATTGTTTATGATCATCGGATTGAGCTTGTGCCTGTTCAACCTGCCAAAAAAATGCGCGGTTTTCTCAAGGGCATAGACACAACCGTCTCCAGAGAGGATGACCGCTTGTGAACGTCGTGGATTCTTCGGGATGGCTGGAATATCTGGCAGATGGGCCAACCGCCGATTTTTTTGCGCCAGCCATTGAAAACGCGGATAAACTGATCGTGCCGACCATCAGTGTTTACGAAGTGTTTAAGCGCATATTTCAGCAACGCGGAGAGAGCGCGGCTTTGCAAGCGATCGCGCTCATGTATCAAGGCAAAGTGTTTGAACTTGGCGCAGCGCTGTCTTTGCAAGCCGCCAAACTTTCTTTGGAGCTTAAATTGCCAATGGCAGACAGCATCATGCTCGCCTCTGCGCGGGCTTACAAAGCCGTTTTTTGGACACAAGACGCGCACTTCAAAGGTATTGAGGGCGTTCATTACACAGAGAAAATATGATTTGCGCATGAATGTGAAGTGAAAAGTTTTTGCGATGGATTCTAGCAATCCTGAAATAGATGAAGGTTTTAGAGGAGTAGAGATGATCGAAAGCATTGCGCGGCTTGTTCAGGCTGTTGGTCAAAAGCATGCTGATTCACGCGTGAACGTTTTTGCCGTTGAAGTCAAGTCTCTGCAAGACAATACACTCACTTTGGCGGGCCGGGTTTTGGAGCAGGGCAACCTTGCAGAACTGATCGCGGCTATCACGCGCGAAGCCCCAAATGTGCATGTGGATGCGAGCGGGGTGCGCGTGTTGCGCCAACCTCAGGCGCGCAATTTGTATGTGAACACCAATCTCACCAGTGTTCATGCTGGCCCGTCCTGGCTGGCTGAGACGTATAGCCATGTGCTGTTTGGGGATGCGCTTGAGCCGTTGGATGAATCGGGCAGGTGGATTTTTGCCCGCCAACCGGATGGCTATCTGGTGTGGGTTTACAAACCATTTTTGACCGAAAGTGCGCCCCCGGTTGCCACGCACATCGTGCTTGCGCCGCTCGCAGAAATGCGCGCTGAGCCAAATGCAAACGCTCCGGTCGTGAGCCGGACATATTGCGGCACTCGCGTGCAGGTGGGTGCCATTCAAGGTGAGTGGGCGCATATTGCCGCGCACATGGCGGGCTGGTTGCCCTGCGCAAATTTGCTGGAAGCCGCGCCGCAGCCCCCCGCCACGCGCGTTGAGCGCATCTTGGCCCATGCCCCGCGCATGATGGGCACGCCCTATTTGTGGGGCGGCACAAGCGGCAATGGCATTGATTGCTCCGGGTTTGCCCGGCTTGTTCATGCCTGGGCGGGGATAAAAATTCCGCGCGATGCAGACATGCAATGCGCCGCTGCCGCGCCGGTGCAAGCGCCATACCAACCCGGCGACCTGTTCTTTTTTGGCGAACGAGACAGCACGCGCAAGATAACCCACGTGGGCGTTAGTTTGGGCGGATGGAAGATGATCCATTCCTCGCGTGGCCGCAACGGGGTTTATGTTGATGACGTGCAGGAGCGGCCAGACTTGCGTGACATCTTTGTCTGCGCTGGCTCGTTTGTGCGTGCGTGATGAGGGCCTAAGAAACTGTCTTAAACAAAGATTTTAAAAAAACGATTTTCGCCGTCTGTTCTGGCACAAAAATCGAAGGTTTAGGCGTAGGGGCGAGCCATGCCTCGCCCCTACCGCGCCCTTCTGCGCGGAGAGGGGAAATTTTTGTTTGGGAATCGGTGTTTAGGCCAGACTCGCAGGTTCAAGCGCACCCTTCATAATCCACGGGCCGGCCCAGTCCACGCGCACGGGGGCGAGCTGGCCGCGCCAGTCGCGAGAGCCATCCTCAAAAAACACCAGCTTGTTTTGCGGGGTGCGCCCGCGCCACTTGCCTTTGTGCATATCCTCAACCAACAATTCAACTGTTTGGCCCAGATATTTTTGGTTGATCTCTGCGCACACTTTTTCCTGCAAGTCCTCAATCGCCACGCGGCGGCGTTCTTTCTCGGCCTCCGGCACGTCATCTACCAAATTGCGCGAGGCGGTGGTGTGCGGGCGGGGGGAGTATTTTGCCAAATGCACCACGTCCAGCTTTAGCTCGGCCAGCAGGTCATACGTGCGCATAAATTGCGCCTCGGTCTCGCCGCAAAAACCCACGATGACATCGGTCGCGATGGAGGCGTGCGGCAATTTTGTGCGCACGCGCTCAATCAGGCGGCGGTAATCGTCGGATGTGTATCCGCGCCGCATGCGCAAAAGCACGTCGTCATCGCCAGCCTGCACCGGCACCTCGATGTGTGGCATCACTTTTGGAATGTCGCGCACGGCGTCCAGCAGGTCATCGGTCATCCAGTTGGGGTGCGAGGTGAGAAAGCGGATGCGCTCCAACCCGTCTACCGCGCTGACCGCGCGGAGAAGTTTGATCATTGGCGTTTCCATCGGGATGTGCTGAGATGGGTTGCCGCTGGCCGCGCCCGGGTTGTAGGTGCGGATGGCGTAGTCATCGCCCAGCAGATCGTAGCCGTAACGATCCACGATTTGGCCGAGCAAGGTGACTTCTTTTACCCCGCGCGAGACGAGCGTGCGCACATCGGCGAGGATGTCATCTACCGGGCGGCTGCGCTCGGCCCCGCGCCGGTAGGGGATGATGCAAAACGCGCAAGCGTGCGAGCAGCCCAGCACGATGGGCACATGCGCGGCCACGCCTTGATCGGGGTCATTTGCGATGGCGTTGCGAGCAACGCTGCCCGCCAGAGCGCCATCTTGCAAAGCAAAACGGTGGGCGGTCTCAAGCTCGCTTTGCCGCTTGCCCTCTTTTTGCAAAAGATGCTCAATCATGGGGGCGGGTTCGCTGGGGGCCATAAACACATCCACCCAGGGGAAGGCTTTTTGGAGCGGCGAGTTGCCGCGCACGCCCACCAGGCAACCCATCACGCCAACGGTCAGCTCTGGCCGGGCCTGTTTGATGGGTTTGATCATGTGCAGGTAGCTATACGCCTTGTCCTCGGCGCTTTGGCGCACCACGCAGGTGTTTAGCACCAGCACATCGGCTTCGTCGCGGTTATCGGTGGGTTGCAAACCCAGTTGCTCAAGTTGCCCACCAAGGCGGGCGGTGTCGGCTTCGTTCATCTGACAGCCGAACGTCCAAACGTGATATTTCATTTTCTCCTCGGGCTTCGCAAGTTTGCTTTTTAGCAGAGCTTCGCTCAAGCGATTAGTGGGGGATAGTTTACGCGAAAAAGACGGAAGACGGAAGACCGATGACGGTGATTAATATCCGTCTCCCGTCTCCCGTCTCCCGTCTCCCGTCTCCCGTCTTACTTTACAAAATTCCCCGTCCGTAAATCCTCAAATGCCTGGTAAATCTCGGCTTCGGTGTTCATCACAAATGGGCCGTAGGGCACGATGGCCTCCTTGAACGGCGCGCCGGCCATCAGCATGAAACGCACGGGCTGGCTGGGGCTGGCTTGCGCGGTGAATGAATCGCCATCGCCAAACACCAGCATTTTGACGGCCTCTGTGTTGGTTGCGTCTTTGCCAAACAGCCCCGCGCCCTCAAAGACATACGCCACCACCGTGTGCCCGCGCGGGGTGGGCAGGCTAAACGTTGCGCCCGCGTCCAGCGTCACATCCATGTAAAGCGGCTGGGCCGCGATGTCTGTCACCGGCCCGCGCACGCCTGCGAACTCGCCCGCCACCACGCGCACGGTTGCGCCATCCTTTTTCACCACCGAAATTTCATTTTCTTTGACTTCCTGGTAGCGCGGCGGGCTCATTTTTTGGGCGGCGGGCAGGTTTACCCAAAGCTGAAACCCTTTGATGAGGCCGCTTGGCCCGCGCCGCGGCATTTCCTCGTGCATGATCCCGCGCCCAGCGGTCATCCATTGCACATCGCCCGCGCCGATGAGGCCCACATTGCCCAGGCTGTCTCGGTGGCGCACGCTGCCTTCCAGCATGTAGGTCACCGTCTCTATGCCGCGATGTGGGTGGGTGGGAAAGCCCGCAATGGGGCCTTCTTGCGGATTGTTAAACGCGAAATTGTCAAACAGCAAAAACGGGTCAAGCGGGTTGCTGCGGGTTGGTCCAAACGAGCGGCGCAGTTTTACCCCCGCGCCTTCAATCACCATTTGCGGGGTGATTGTGTGTTTTACGGGTCGAGAAGTTGTATCCATTGTCATAATGATAGTGG
>DAORUN010000102.1:0-1513 GCA_035433205.1 Thermoflexales bacterium
GCCGACGCTCTGGCCGCCTTGTGCGCCGACCATCCCCTGGCCCTGAACGTGGCCGGGGCGTTTTTGAAGCGCAACCAGGCGATGCCGACCGAGACCTACCTGCGCGAGCTGGGCAAAGACCGGCTGGGCGCGTTGCGAGCAGAGCAACATTTGGACCCAGAGGGCCAGCGGGTTGAGGCCGTGTTTGAACACAGCTACGCCACCCTGACCGCCGCCCAGCAAAGCGCCTGGCTGGCCCTGAGCGTGATGCCCGCCAGCTTTGACCTTTCTGCGGGCGTGGCGGTGAGCGACGCGGGCGAGGACGGGCTGACCCACCCGCTGTATGCCCTGGCCCAGGCCAACCTGCTGGAATACGACCCCCAAACCGAGCGGTATGGCTGGCATGACCTGCTTAAAGACTTTGCCAGCGCCCGCCTGCCCGCGCCTGCCCGCGCCGCCGCCCACCTGCGCCATGTGGATTGGGTTACGAGCGTTGAGAAATTTGCCCAATGGGAGTTATATCTCAAAGGGCAGGTGCTGCCAGCCCTGACCCTGTTTGACCGCGAGCGCGCCCACTTTGAGGCCGCCTTTGCCTGGCTGAGCGCCCAAACAAGCGGCGGGCAGGGCGATGGGGCGGCGGCCGCCATTGCCCCGCGCGTGGTGAAATTGGTGGATGCCGTGACTTACACCAGCAACTTGCGCTTTCACCCCCATCAGCGCATTGTTTGGCTAGAAGCCCAACGCGATGCGGCGCGGGCGATGCGCGACCGCGGGCAAGAAGGGGCCGCGCTGGGCAATTTGGGTTTGGCGTATGCGGATTTGGGCGAGCCGCGTCGCGCGATTGAGTTTTACGAGCAAGCGTTGAAAGCGATGCAAGAGATTGGTGATAAACGTGCCGAAGGTTCAATTCTGGGCAATTTGGGTTTGGCGTATGCGGATTTGGGCGAGCCGCGCCGCGCGATTGTGTTTTACGAACAAGACCTTATGATCGCCCGCGAAATTGGCGACCGGCGCGGGGAGGGCAGCGTGCTGGGCAATTTGGGTTTGGCGTATGCAGATTTGGGTGAGCCGCGCCGCGCGATTGAGTTCCATGAGCAAGCGTTGAAAGTGATGCAAGAGATTGGCGACAAACGCGCCGAAGGTTCAATTCTGGGCAATTTGGGCGTTGCGTACAAAAATTTGGGCGAGCCGCGCCGCGCGATTGAGTTCCATGAGCAAGCGTTGATCATTGACCGCGAGATCGGCGACCGGCGCGGCGAAGGTAGCGATCTGGGCAATTTGGGTTTGGCGTATGCGGCTTTGGGCGAGCCGCGCCGCGCAATTGAATTTTACGAACAACAACTTGTGATCACCCGCGAGATTGGCGACCGAAGTGGTGAAGCCAATGCAAGTTGGAATTTGGGGTTGCGTTACGAAGCCTTGGGTGACTTGCCCCGCGCGGTTGAGTTGATGATGGTGCTCGTCATGTTTGAGCGCGAGATCGGCCATCCCGATGCCGAGAAAGACGCGGCGGGGGTGGAGCAGGTTAGGGCGC
>DAORUN010000102.1:1613-12427 GCA_035433205.1 Thermoflexales bacterium
ATCGGCCATCCCGATGCCGAGAAAGACGCGGCGGGGGTGGAGCAGGTTAGGGCGCGAATGCAAGGTTCAAAATTGCGGCGGTTTTTTCGTAATTTTCGCAAGTAGGGCAAATTTTATCTGCCCATCGTTTGCATGTAAGCGCACGTTCACGTAAACACAAGTGTCTGCATCTACGTGAACACAACTTCTCTCACACATCACGTTTGCGTCTGCGTTTACCCAACCGCTAACCCTCATCCCCCAACCCCAAAAAAATTTAACATTCTTAAATTTTTACAATGTTAAAAGAAAATTTTAGGCGCAAACTACTGTTAATTTTCACTTGATGTGCTATACCTTTCTTCGTTGATTTAAGAGTTGATTTAAGAATAGAAATGTAATGTGCAAGATGTAACGTGTAAAAGAAAATGGCAAGCCGCGGGCGCATCTTACACACTACGCATTACACATTGCAAAACATGAGCGCACCTTACAAAATAACGCAAGAAAATTCCCCCCGCGCGGAGATCTGGCGCGATATTCCAGATGAGCAGTGGAACGACTGGCGCTGGCAAATGGCGAACCGCCTCAACACGCTGGAGGACCTCTCCAAAATCCTCAACCTCTCGCCGGATGAAGTGACCGGGCTGAGCGTGCCGGACAAATTTCGGGTGGACATCACGCCCTATTTCGCCTCGCTGATTGACCGCGACGACCCGGAGTGCCCGGTGCGCCAGCAGGTCATCCCCCGCGCCCGCGAGTTTGAGGCGTTTGACTCCATGATGGAGGACTCGCTGGGCGAGGACGCGCACTCGCCGGTGCCGGGGCTGGTGCATCGCTACCCAGACCGCGTGCTGATGCTGGTCACCACCCAGTGCGCCTCGTATTGCCGATATTGCACCCGCAGCCGCATCGTGGGCGACCCGGGCCACATGTTCAACCGCTCTCACTACGAGCAGCAGATTGAGTATTTGAAGCGCGCGCCGCAAGTGCGCGATGTGCTGATCAGCGGCGGCGATCCCCTCACCCTTGCGCCAAAAATTTTGGATGAAATTTTGACCCGCCTGCGCGAGATCCCGCACATCGAGATCATCCGCATTGGCTCGCGCGTGCCGGTGTTCATGCCCCAGCGCATCACCGATGAGTTTGTGGACATGCTGCGCAAACATCATCCGCTTTGGATGAACATTCACGTCAATCATCCGAAGGAAATTACGCCGGAGCTGGCGCGGGCCTGCGCCAAACTGGCCGATGCTGGGGTTCCGCTGGGCAACCAGACCGTGCTTTTGGCCGGGGTGAACGACCACCCGAACACCATCAAAAAACTGTGCCAGGATTTGGTGAAGATTCGCGTGCGGCCGTATTACCTTTACCAGTGCGACCAGGTGAAAGGCAGCGGGCAATTCCGCACGCCAATCTCGGTTGGGTTAGAGATCATGGAGGCGTTGCGCGGCCACACCAGCGGCTACGCCATCCCCACCTACGCGATTGACGCGCCCGGCGGCGGCGGCAAGCTGCCCATTTTGCCAAATTATCTGGTGAGCATGTCGCATGATCACGTGGTGATGCGCAACTTCGAGGGCTATCTTTCGACCTATGCCCAGCCCACCGATTACAAACGCCCGCGCATGACCAAGTGGATACCGGGCGCAAAAAGCGAACCCGGCCAGGAAGGACTTTTGCCGCTGCTCACCGGCGAAAAGTTAGCCATCAAACCCGAAGGATGGGACAACCTGCACCAGCACCGCGAGGATGCCAAAAACACGGCCAATGCCACGGGCAGCCCCATCAAACCGTTGGAAGCGCTGAACGGAATACGCGATGTGGAAGTGGTGAAAAATGGCAACGGCAAGGTGTGGACGGAAGTGAACTAGGGAACGCTGAATGCTGAATTCTGCATTCTGACTTCTGAATTTCCCGCGCGGGTTAAACTTGGGGCATGTCATTTTTTGCCGATGCGCTTGTGGATGAAGCCATCTTCATCTTGCGCGAGACGGCTGCGCAGTTTGAACGGCCAGCGATTTTGTTTTCTGGCGGAAAAGATTCAATCGTTGTCACGCATTTAGCGGTGAAGGCTTTTGCGCCCGCAAAGCCACCGTTCCCGCTTTTGCACATAGACACCGGGCACAATTTTCCAGAGACGCTGGTTTTCCGCGATGCGCTGGTTAAATCATTGGGATTGAACCTGGTCGCGCGCTATGTTCAGGATTCCATCAACGCGGGGCGGGTGAAGGAAGAGACCGGCAAATATGCCAGCCGCAACGTGCTGCAAACGGTCACCCTGCTGGACGCCATTGACGAGCTGAAGCTGGACGCTTGCATTGGCGGCGCGCGCCGCGACGAAGAAAAAGCGCGCGCCAAAGAGCGCATCTTTTCTGTGCGCGATGAGTTTGGGCAATGGGATGCCCAGCGCCAGCGCCCGGAGGTGTTTGATATTCTGAACGGGCGCATTGCGCACGGGCAAAATGTGCGCGTGTTCCCCATCTCCAATTGGACAGAGCTGGACGTGTGGCGGTTTATTCGCGCAAACAATTTGGCGCTGCCCTCGCTTTACTTTTCGCATCAGCGGCCCGTGTTTAACCGAGATGGCCTGGTGTGGCCCGATTCTGCGTTTATCAACAAAACGCCAGACGAGCAGGTGTACACCGCGCAGGTTCGTTTCCGCACGGTGGGCGATATGACTTGCACGGCGGCGGTTCCATCTGCCGCCGCCACGCTGGATACGGTGATTGGCGAGATTGAACGCGCCGAAATTTCTGAGCGCGGCGCGCGAATTGACGACAAACGCTCTGAATCTGCGATGGAAACGCGCAAAAAAGAAGGATACTTTTGACGCGCCTTCGCGCTCAGAACATAGCATTTAGCACAGCACATGGATGTTTTACGAATTGCCACCGCTGGATCGGTGGATGACGGCAAAAGCACGCTGATTGGGCGGCTGTTATTCGAGACCCAATCTGTCACGCAAGACAAGCTGGAGGCGATTGACGCCGCCAGCCGCAGGCGCGGGCTGGATTTTCGCGATTTGTCTTTGCTCACCGATGGCCTGATCGCCGAGCGCGAGCAGGGCATCACAATTGACGTGGCGCATGTGTTCTTTCACACCGCGCGGCGCAAATACATCATCGCCGATACGCCCGGCCATTTTGAATACACCCGCAACATGGTGACCGGCGCATCCAAAGCCGAGGTCTCGATTATTTTGGTGGATGCCCGCAACGGCCTGCTGGAACAAACCCACCGACATTATTACATCGCCGCCATGCTGCGCATTCCGGTTGTGATTGTGTGCGTGAACAAAATGGACCTGGTGGGCTATTCGCAAGCTCGGTTTGATGAGATCGTGGCCCAGTTTCAACGCGCCACGGAGAACATTCGCCCAGAAGGCCAGCGCATTCATTTTGTCCCCATGTCATCGTTGCTGGGCGAAAATGTGGTGGGCGGGTCGGAAAATATGCCTTGGTACGACGGGCCAAGCGTGTTGGATTTGATGGAGGCGTGCGATGCGCAGTACGACGCGGTTTTGCCCGCGCGTTTGCAAGTCCAAACGGTTATCCGCCCGCGCACAACCGAGCTGCATGATTACCGGGCGGTGGCGGGGCGCATTGCCAGCGGCCGTTTTGCGGTGGGTGATGAGGTTGTGGTTTTGCCCGGCGGCCAGCTCAGCCGAATCGCGGCGATGACGAGGGCGGGCGAGCCAGTGGATTCGGCTCTGGCGGGCGCGTCGGTGGCGGCGCAACTGGCCGATGACATTGACATCCCGCGCGGGGCGATGCTGGCAAAGCCCGCCGAGGCGCCATCGCCCAAAAAAGAAATGCGCGCCCGAATTTGCTGGTTTGACCAGCGGCCCATGAACCCCAACGGCGTGTATTTTTTGCAGCACGGCTCGCACCGCGTAAAAGCAAAAACGCTGGGCATTCATTTGGTGGTGGATGTGGTCACGCTGGCCGAGACGCCCAACCCGCCGCACCTTTTGCTCAACGAAATTGGCGAGGCATCGTTCAAGCTGGCCGCCCCGGTGATGGCCGACGCCTACGCCGACAACCCGGCCAACGGCTCGTTTATTTTGATTGATGAGTGGACGAATAACACCGTTGGGGTGGGGCTGGTCATGGCCTGAGAGACTGTTTTTTATATTCCGCTGGACTTACGCAAAAATCAAGGTCGTCATTCCTTCTGTTATTTGACATACATTTTGCGTAAGCCCAGCTCCGAATAAATCGCTTTGACAGGATGCGCGCATGTTGCCGCCACCGGATTTATCCGCTGCCGTTGGCCGCCAAACGCAAACGCGGCAAGTTGCATCTCTGCGGCTAAACTTATTGCTGGCGGCCCGTTAATGACCGCCAGCGACAAAAACCATGCTCATAGCCCGCGCTCCCGTTCGCGTCAGTTTTTTTGGCGGTGGAACAGACCTTGCCTCGTATTACACCCAATACGGCGGGGCTGTGCTCAGCACGGCCATCAACAAATACGTTTACGTTATTTTGAACGTGAGCGAGAAGCACACGTTGCAAATCACCTCATCCGATTACCGCGCCTATTACCGGTTGCCGCGCGGCGAGGCGCTGCTTTGGGATGGCGACCTGAGCCTGCCACGCGCCGCGTTGCATCATTTTGGCGTGGATGAGGGCGTGTCGGTCTTTCTGGCGTCCGAGATACCACCCGGCACCGGGCTTGGCTCATCCAGCAGCGTCACGGTGGGTTTGTGCAAAGCCATCAGCGTGGCCAGCGGCCAAAACCTGAGCAAACACCAGCTTGCCGAGCTGGCCTGCGAGATTGAGATCAACAAACTTGCCAAACCCATCGGTGTGCAAGACCAATATGCTTCGGCGTTTGGCGGCATAAACTGGATGACCTTTGGCGCGGAGGGCGTTAAGGTGGAACCCATGCGCTTGCCAGAGTCCACCGTTCAATCGTTGGAATCATCGCTGCTCCTCATGTTCACCGGGGCCTCGCACGATTCCGCCGAGATTTTGCGCCAACAAAACAAATCCAGCGCAGAAAAAAATGCGCGTGTCATTGAATCGCTGCAAGCCACCCACGAGCTGGCGCGCACGGCCAAAGCCTTGCTTGAATCTGGCAATTTGGACGCCTTTGGCCGCCTGTTTGACACCGCCTGGCAATACAAACGCCGGTTCGCCGCCGGGGTTAGCACCGAGGCCATTGACCGGGCGTACGCCATCGCCAAAAACAATGGCGCCCTGGGCGGAAAGATAACCGGCGCGGGCGGCGGCGGTTTTTTGCTGCTTTACTGCGAGCCATCCACCATCAATCGGGTAGAGTTGGCCCTGACCGCCGAGGGATTGCGCCGAATGGATTTTGCGTTTGAGCGAGATGGCGCGCGCGTGTTGTTCAACGCCGGGTTGTTGCTGAACAAGCAGTAGATCACTGAAAAAAATTACATGGCCTCAGCCACCAGCCCCCACCCAATTCGCGCCGCAAACTTTGGCGCTCAAAGCCGCGCCCTGGTCGTTTGGCTGGTCATCACCGATGCGCTCCTCGCCACTTTCAGCCTGCGCCTTGCTTACGATGTTCGTATTTCTGGCGCGGTGTTTGCGTATTACGGGCCGCAACAACCGCAGGTCTATGCCCAATATTTTTGGCTGGGGATGGCGCTCTGGCCCGCCATGTTCGCCCTTGCCGGTTTGTATCGGGTAGACCGGCTTTTGGGCGGGGTGGATGAATACCGCGCCGTCCTAAAAGCCTGCGCCATGTCTGCGTTGGCGCTGGTGGTTCTGTCTTTCTTGCGGCGCGATGAAGCCGAACTTTCTCGCGGCTGGATTTTGATTGTGTTGCTGGTTAGCGCAACGCTCGCGCTGGTCTCGCGTTTTATCTCGCGCAGAATAGCCTATGCCCTGCGCCGCCGCGGATTTCTCACCGCGCGTGTGCTCATCGTGGGCGCCAACGCGCAAGGGGCGGCCATCTTGCGCCAGTGGAATTCCTCGCCCACCTCTGGCATGCGGGTGATTGGTTTCCTGGATGATTTCAAACCCATCGGCACCTGCGTGGGCGAGGCCGTGCCCGTGCTTGGCCCGCCCACCGCGCTGGATGCGATTGCCCGCGAGCAGCGCGTGGATGAGGTGGTGTTGGTGCAAAATGCCGTTTCGTGGGAGACGTTTAACGAGATCGTCTCGCGCCCGCTGGCCGCAGATGCCTTCACGCTGCGCCTTTCGCCGGGTTATTACGATATCCTGACCAACAACGCCACCCTCGCCACCAAATCTTTTGTCCCGCTGTTCACCATCAACCACGCCAGAATTGTGGATGAAGACGTGTGGCTCAAACGCGGGTTAGATTACGGGCTGGGCGCGTTGGCGTTTGTCATTTCGCTCCCGTTTGCCGCGCTTTTTGCCATTTGGCTGAAGGCGCTCCGGCTGACTGTTTTGGATCGCCATCCCACGCTGGGCCGCAACGACCAGCCCTTCATCCGCTACCAGTTTCACACCCGCAAAGATGGGGTTGCGCTGGAGCGCTTTCTCATTCGCAGCGGGCTGGACAAATTGCCGCAACTTTTCAACGTGGTGATGGGTCAAATGGCGCTGGTGGGGGTGCGCCCCCGCCTGTCTACCGATGAGGCGTATTTGCACAGCCCCGCCCGCGCCATTCTTCGCGCGGTTAAACCGGGCTTTGTTGGCTTTTACTCGTTCGTTCCGCTAGATTCGCCCGAATCCGAACAGCGCGATTTGCATTACGTGCGCAACTGGACCGTTTGGCAAGACATCGCCATTCTGAAAGACAGCGCGCTGGCTGTTTTTGGCCTGCGCAAAATTCGTGACTTAAAATAACGCGAGCTGCGCCCAGAATAAACGGATTCCAAAACCAGCCGTAAAATAAATTTAGCGTTTTGCATTTCCATTCTCAATGTTGATTGAACATTCCCAGGCTTACATCGCCGACCTGACAGCGGCGTTGCAAAAACTAGACCACGCCGCCATTGGCGCGGCCACCGCCATGCTGATGGATGCCTGGCGCGAGGAACGCTCCATTTACCTGTTTGGCAACGGCGGGAGCGCGGCCACCGCCTCGCACATGATGACCGACCTCAACATGATTGACACGCGCGGCATGACCCGTTTCCGCGCCATCGCGCTGACAGACAACGTGCCGCTTATGACCGCCTGGTCAAACGACACTGGCTACGAAAATGCGTTTGTTGAGCCGCTGCTCAATTTTTGTAAACCGGGTGATGTGTGCATCGCCATTTCGTGCAGCGGAAACAGCAAAAATGTGCTTCGCGCGGTGGAGGCCGCCAAAAAAATTGGCGCAAAAATCATCGCCTTCACCGGAGACACCGGCGGCCAGCTTGCGCCGCTGGCCGATGTGTGTGTGCATGCGCCGCACCCGTTCATTGGCGCGCAAGAAGACATTCACCTTGTCCTTGACCATCTCATCACCCAAAGCCTGCGCAACTGGATTGCCCGCGTGGCCGAGCTAAACGCCCGCGAGCTGAAGGCGCTGGTGCTGGCCGCGGGCGAGGGCACGCGCCTGCGCCCGCTCACGCTGGACAAACCCAAACCCATGATTCCGGTGAACGGCAAGCCGGTTTTGCAGCACATTCTCGAATGGCTGGTCTCGCAAAATGTCCGCCAGATCGCCATCAACTTGAATTACATGCCACGCGCCATTACCGGCTATTTTGGCGATGGCGCCTCGGTTGGCGCGAACATCACCTATGCCTACGAAAACGCCATGCTGGGCACCGCCGGCGCGGTCAAAAATTTGGAAAGTTATTTTCGCGGCGGGCCGTTTGTGGTGGCGTATGGCGATGTGCTCACCGATCTTGATCTGCGTGGGTTGTTCACGCTGCACAATCAGGCGCTGGCGCAAGACCCCGCGCTGGGCATGACGCTCAGTTTGTATCGCGTGCCAGACCCCACCCGCGTTGGCATTGTTGGGTTGGATGGCGCGCGCCGCGTGACAAAATTTGTGGAAAAACCCGCCGCGAACGCGGTGTTCAGCGACCTGGCCAATAGCGGCATTCTCATCGCAGAGCCGGGCGTTTTGGATCACATCCCCCCGGACGTGTTTTATGATTTTGGCCTGCACCTTATCCCCGATTTGCTGGCGAAGGGCGTGCCCATGTGCGGGGCGCCCGTTCCCCCTCACACGTATCTCTTGGATATTGGCTCTCACGAAAATCTAAAGCTGGCCGAGATGACCTTTGGGCGCGCCACGTTTTCTGCGGTGTAGCAGGCGTGGTTTGCCCTTAACCCCAAACGCGCCACCAAAAAAGACCGCGCGCAAGCGCATTACAATTTGACTCATGCACATCGCCGATATTCTAAAAAAAGAAGGGACGCACTTCAGCTTTGAGTTCTTCCCGCCCAAGACCGAAGACGCTTCGCGGGCGTTGTTCGAGACCATCAAAGACCTCTCGCCGTTGCGCCCTTCGTTTGTGAGCGTGACGTTTGGCGCGGGTGGCAGCACAAACTATTTAACCGAAAATCTCGTTGTCCGCATTCGCAAAGAGACGCCGCTCAACGTGGTGGCGCACCTCACTTCGGTGGGCGCAAGCAAAGACCAGGTGGGGGCGCAAGTTCAGCGGTTTGTGGATGGCGGCATTGAGACCGTGCTGGCCCTGCGCGGCGACCCGCCGCGCGGCGTGGCAAACTTCACCCCTGCGCCAGATGGTTTCAAATACGCCGCGGAGATGGTGGCGTTCATCAAAAAGCACTTTCCCCAGCTTGGGGTTGGCGTGGCGGGCTTTCCAGAGGGCCATCCCGGAACGCCAAACCGAATGCTGGAGATGGATTACCTGAAAGCCAAAGTAGATGAAGGTGCGGATTACATCTGCACCCAGATGTTTTTTGACAACCGCTATTTTTATGATTTTTGCGAGCGATGCGAAATCGCCGGGATCAAAGTCCCCATTTTGGCGGGCATCATGCCGATCAGCACTGTCAGCGGGATGAAGCGCATGAGCGAGCTGGCGCTGGGTGTGTCCTTCCCGGGGCGGTTGTTGCGCGCAGTTCTTCGCGCAGAAAATGACGATGCCGTTGAGCGTGTGGGCATTCACTGGGCCACCCAGCAGGTGTTTGACCTGTATGACCACGGCGCGCGCGGCGTTCATTTTTACACGCTCAACAAATCCAGCGCCACGCTCAAAATTTATCAGGCGTTGGGCATGAGCATGGGCGAACAGTGGGTGAAGAAAGGGTGATAGGTGAATGACGGAAGACGGAGGACGGAAGACGGTGAGAATGAGAACCGTCCTCCGTCTCCAGTCTTCCGTCTTTTTTACAACAAATCATGACAACATACGACTTCATTATTATTGGCGCGGGTCTGATGGGAAGCGCGGCGGGCAAGTATCTGGCTCAGAGCGGCGCAAAGGTTCTTATTATTGGGCAAGATGAACCCGCCAACTACCAAACGCACGACGCGGTGTTTGCCAGCCATTACGACGAAGGCCGCCTGACCAACATCCTGAGCCGCGATGTGACGTGGGCGCGGCTTTCTGCAGAATCTATCGCGCAATATCCAATCATTGAGGCGCAGAGCGGCATCACATTTCACGGGCCGGTGGGCGGGTTGGTGGTGGCGCATCACATGGAGACCTACAAATTTGGTTTGCACGCAGAAGAGATCATTCAGGAATACCATCTGCCCATGACGCGCTATGCCAGCTCCGAGGCCATCAACAAAGCGCACCCCATGTTTGTTTTTCCGGCGGGGTTTACCGGTTTGTTGGAGGGCGCCCCGGCGGGCTGGATCAACCCGCGAAAGTTAGTGGCCGCGCAGTTGAAAATTGCTCAACAAGCGGGCGCAACGCTGGTGCGTGATGTGGTTGTGGCCGCGCAAAAAACCGGCGATGTGGTCAAGGTCACGACCAAACGCGGCGATATCTACCAAGGCGCGAAGGTCATTGTGGCAACTGGCTCCTTCACCAACACGTATGACGTGCTGACCAAAAAATTGCCGGTGACGGTGAAGACCGAGACCGTGATTTTGGCCGAGATCAGCGAGGCCGAGGCGGCCAAACTGGGCGGTATGCCCATCCTGAGCTACGAAATTCAGAGCGACAAAATCGCGGGGATTTACATGACCCCGCCCATGCGCTACCCAGATGGCAAGATGTATATCAAGATGGGCAACGACACGGCCACCGATGAATGGCCCAAGGATTTGCCCGCCATGCAAAAGTGGATGAAATATGGCCGCGATGATGGCATGGGGCCAGTCATGTTTGACGCGTTGAGAGGGTTCATGCCCGGCGTGGCGTTCAGCGGCCTGCGCACCGTGCCATGTCTGGTCACCTACACCCCGCACAAAAAGCCGTTTATTGACGAACTAGACAAGGGCGTGTTTATTTTGACCGCTGGCAATGGCACCAGCGCCAAATGCAGCGACACCCTGGGTTTGCTTGGCGCGCAACTGGCGATGGGGCAGGGCTGGCCTGCGCCGTTTAACCGCGCAGAATTTGCGGTTGTGGAATAAAAATAAATCGCCGTAAAGACGGGGAGATGCCGAGAACAATTTCTAAGGCTCTGTCTCTCTGCGCCTCTGCGGTGAAATACAAAAATATGTCATTACCCGATACCTCCGCCATGTCTGCGCTCATTGGCAAGCGCGTGGATGTGCTTGATCAGGGCTGGATTGAGCTGATTGACCTGATGCCGCATCCGCAAACGGGTGTGAGCGGCGACCTTGCCATCATCAACGCCGCCCGCGTGTCTTTTTTGGGCGAGACCAAAGGCAGCGAGAAAGACAAAAAACTGCTGTTTTATTTGCTCAACCATCGGCACACCTCGCCATTTGAGCAAGTGGAGTTCAAGTTCCGCGTGCGCGCCCCGGTGGTCACATGGTGGCAGTGGGTGCGGCATAGAACGTGG
>DAORUN010000103.1:0-12230 GCA_035433205.1 Thermoflexales bacterium
ATTCTAGCAGTCCTCACAAAAGGCAATCAAAAGGTATAATCCGCAAAATGGTCGCAGCGCAACTGGCACAAGACCCGCTGTATTGGGATGACGCGTATGGCATCGCGCTTTTGCTCAAGAAGGCTCACCCGCAGATTGAGCCGGCGGAGCTGGATTTGGGCACGCTGGCAAACTGGGCGGTTGCGCTGGATGGCTTTTGCGACGCGCCTGATGGCGGTTACACAGAAATATTGGAAGCAATTCAAGCCGAATGGATTGAATTAGAGAAATAATGTCAGATTTTCAAACCACACCCGTTCCAACGTTGCCCGATGAGGTCAGAAACGACCCCATGGTGCCGCCAGAGTTGAACAACAATGTGTTTGTTACAACGCTGGACAAGCTCTACAACTGGGGGCGCAAGCGCAGCACCTGGCCCATGTTGTTTGGCCTGGCCTGCTGCGCCATCGAGATGATCTGCACCGCCGCCAGCCGCCACGACCTCTCGCGGTTTGGCTGGGAGCTAATGCGCCCAAGCCCCCGCCAGGCCGACCTGATGATTGTGTCTGGCACGGTAACCAAGAAGATGGTGCCGCAAATTGTGCGTTTGTATAACCAAATGCCAGAGCCGCGCTATGTGATCGCCATGGGCGCGTGCGCCACCAGCGGCGGCCCGTTCAAAGACGGCTACAACGTGGTCAGCGGCGTGGACAAATACATTCCGGTGGATGTGTATATTCCGGGCTGCCCACCCCGCCCAGAGGCGCTTTTGCACGGGTTTGTAAAACTCCAGGAAAAGATGGAGAAGGAATCCATCAAGACCGTGCGCTGGTTTAAGCCAGGCGAGGCCACCGAAGTTCCCATCCCCATGCTTGGACCAGATTTGATTGACATGCGGAAAGTCTGATGACAGGGATGACTTGGTTGACAGAGATGACAAGGATGATTCTTTGGCACGTTGTTAACCAATAACCAATAAAAAATAAAAAAATGTCAACACCCACGACAAAAACAGCCAGCCTCCCATTGGCGCAACTAACGCCGGAGATGGCAAAACTGCAAGAGAAATTTGGCGCAGACGCGCTTGTGGCCGCGCCATACGATGGCCTTTTGCTCAACGACCCCGCCAAATTGCTGGATGTGGCCCGCTATTGCCGCGATGAGCTGGATTACAACATGCTCGCAAACGCCACCGCGGTGGACTACGCAAAAGAAGGCTACATCGAGGTCGTGCATCAAATGCAGCGCGTGCCGGGCGGCGGAAGCCCCATCACCCTGAAGGTGCGTGTGCCGCGCGGCGACGCAGTGGCCCCCACCGAGCCGATCCCCTCGCTTGTGTCGGTCTACCCGGGCGCGGAATTCCAGGAACGCGAAATTTATGACATGTACGGCGTCTCTTTTTCCGGGCACCCAGACCTGCGGCGCATTCTCATGTGGGATGGGTTTAGGGGCTGGCCGTTGCGCAAAGATTGGCGCGAAGCATATTACGAGGGCGAGACCAAGCCGTTTGAATCGCGCTGGCCGGGCGGCAACCATGTGCTGGCCGAAGAGCGCGTGCCCTGGGGCGACAACGTTGAAATTCCGGCAGATTTTGACCCGTTCACATACACCTCAAAACCCGATGGCAACCTGTATGAGACGATGGGCGTAGATGTGCCAAGCATCTCATCGGCCAGTCTTGCCGAGATGGCGCTGGACACCAATCGCAACGGGATTGCGGACACGGAGGAGATGCGGACCGACCGCATTATCGTCAACATGGGGCCGCAACACCCATCTACCCACGGCGTTTTGCGCATGGTGGTGCAGTTGGATGGCGAGACCGTGACCGATGTGAAGCTGGTGCTGGGCTATCTGCACCGCAACCACGAGAAGATTGGCGAGCGCAACACCTGGCTGCAAAACACGCCGTATACCGACCGGCTGGATTACATCGTGGGCATGGTGAACGAGTGGGGCTATGTGCACACGGTTGAAAAGATGATGGGCATTAAACCCACCGAGCGCGCCGAATACCTGCGCGTGATTATGAGTGAGCTGACCCGCGTTGAGAGCCATTTCTGGGCCATTGGGTTTTTGCTCAACGACCTGGGCGCGTTTTACACCCCCGCGCTGTATTTCATCACCGAGCGCGACCTGATTTTGGACTTGTTCGAGGCCGTTTCTGGCAGCCGCATGATGTGCAATTACATGCGGTTTGGCGGCGTGAACCGCGACCTGACGAGCGAACAGTGGGCGCAAATGCGCGAGCTGGTTTGGGATCGCATCCCCCGCAAAATTGATGAACTGGAAGAACTGCTGAGCGACAACGAAATTGTGAAGGCGCGCTGCATTGGCGTGGGCTACCTGCCCGCCGACCGCAGCATTGCCTACTCGCTCACCGGGCCGTGTTTGCGGGCCGCGGGCGTGCCATACGACATCCGCCGCGCCGACCCGTATGGCATCTACGACCGCTTTGACTTTCAAATTCCAACGTTGTTTGGGGCAGATGTGTATGACCGCTACCGCGTTCGCATTGCCGAGATGCGCGAGAGCATCAAAATCCTCAAGCAGGCGATTGAGCAGGCCGAGACCAACTCCAAGTGGGGAGACATTCAGGCCGGGAAGAAGGCATATACCCACCGCGTTCCAGCGGGTCAGGCGTATGGGCGCGTGGAAACGCCAAAGGGCGAGCTGGGGTACTACATCGTGAGCGATGGCGGCCAGAACCCGTATCGCTATCACATCCGCTCATCATCGTTTATCAATCTTAATTCGCTGCGCGAGATGACCGTCGGCTCAAAGATCGCCGACGCGGTTGTGATTTTGGGCAGCCTGGATATTGTGTTGGGAGAAGTGGACCGATAAATTACGAATTGGTCATTAGTAATTCGTAATTAGTAATTGATTTGGAGCAAACATGGCATTACTTGGACAGGGCATTCTGAAGGGTTTGGGAGTGACATTGCGGCACTTCATTGCAACCTATACAGAAGATTTGAAATACTGGGGCCGCGATGCGGAGACCGGCCCGCGCTATTTGCGCCGCCAAAGCCCAAAGGCAAAGGGCACGGTGACGATTGAATACCCGGCGGAGAAGGCAGAACTGCCAGAGAACTTTCGCAATATTCCGTTTCTGGTTCACGATACCACCCTTGATGAGATCAAGTGCACCTCGTGCGGCATTTGTCCAAAGGTGTGCCCGCCGCAGTGCATTTGGATTGTGCGGACGGAAGACCCCGTAACCAAGCGGCCTGTGCCTCAGCCCCAAAAGTTTTTTATTGATTCCACGATCTGCATGAACTGCGGCTATTGCGCCGAGTTCTGCCCGTTCGATGCGATCAAGATGAACAAAGATTACGAGATCGCCTATTTCCCTGGGCAGGTGCCCGAAGACCGCCTGGTATACGACAAGGCCATGCTGGAGCACCCAGACACGTATCATGCCGCGTTGCACCCAACTGGTTGGGCGCGTGAGATGGCCGAGAAAGGCGCTGCGGCAGCCAAGAAGGGCGGAGCGCCCGCGCCGGCTGCAAAAGCTGCGCCATCGCCTGCGGCCAAACCCGCTACCGCGCCTGCGCCCGGTGCGCCAAAACCAGCGGCTTCTGCGCCGCCTCCGGGTGCGCCGCCCGCGGCCAAACCGCCATCAGCAGGAGCGCCACCACCCGGTGCACCGCCTGCGGCCAAACCGCCATCGGCAGGAGCGCCGCCACCAGCGGCAAAGCCTCCGGCGGCTCCGCCTCCTCCGGGTGGCAAGCCCGCCCCCGGCGCGCCACCGCCCGCAAGCAAAAAGTAATTGAGCTAACGAAACCCGATTTGATAAAGATCGGGTTTCGTTGTAATAAGCAAACAAAATTTCAGGCGTGGTTCCATTATTGCAATAAACTGATTTAGAACCATGCGCGCGCAAAATGTATCTCAAACAACCGAAAGGATGTCCGTCATTCCCGCACAAGCGGGAATCCATGCCAAGCCAAACCAAAAACACAATGGAAGTCTCGTTCCTCGTCACTCGTTTTGCGGGTTAGTTATAGATTCCCGCCTGCGCGGGAATGACGATCTTATTTTGCAAGCAAGTCCTGTTAGAAAAAGAAAGCCAAGCGCATAAAACCTGTACACCTCACCCATGCCCTACACCCCCATCCTCGCCACACTCGGATACATTCTGAACGCCGACAAAACACAGGCGTTGCTTATTCACCGCAACACGCGCCCCGGCGACCTTCATCTCGGCAAATACAACGGGCTGGGCGGCAAGCTGGAGCGCGAGGAGGATGTGGTGAGCGGGATGCGCCGCGAGATCCGCGAGGAAGCCGGGATTGACGCGACCAAACTTGCCCTGCGCGGCACGGTGAACTGGCCGGGCTTTGGCAAAAATGGCGAAGACTGGCTGGGGTTTATCTTTCTCATCACCGAATGGGCGGGAGCGCCGCTGACCAAAAATGACGAAGGCACACTGGAGTGGGTGGCGGTGAGCAAAATCCTCCGCGCGTGCGATGACCCATCCATGTTGCCGATGTGGCCCGGCGACAAATACTTTTTGCCGCTGGTGTTTGGCGATGACCCGCGCCAATTTCACGGCGTGATGCCTTACCGCGACGGACAACCCATCGGCTGGCAAATGGCGTGGGTGTGAGGCGGGTTAGCCCCGAACGTATTTCACAAACGCCCGCACTTTCTCATGATCTTTTTTGCCGGGCGCGGCCTCCACCCCGCTGGACACATCCACGCCCCAGGGTTGCACCGCGCGGATGGCCTCGGCCACGTTGTTTGGGTTTAGCCCGCCCGCCAAAATCATGCGGTGTTGACGCGCCAGCGCCGAGGCCACAAACTCATCGGCCCGCACGCCCGTGCCGCCATAAAGCTGAGTATGCGGCGTGTCCAGCAAAAAATCGGGCGCATTGGGTTGCGGGTTTGGGATGGCAAACGCAAACGCCGCAAGTTGATGTCCCTCGCGCACAACCTTGTAGGCGCGGCTGCCCATCGCCCGCAAAACTTCCGGCGGCTCGTCGCCGCTCAGTTGGGCGTAATCCAACCCGGCCAGGTCAAGAATGCGCAGCATGTGCGCCGGGCTTTCGTTCACAAACACGCCCACGCATTTCACATCCGGGTTGATGGCTCTCACGACGGGCGCGATATCCATCACCACATCCACATGCGCCGCGCGAGGGCTTTTGGGGTAAAAGATAAACCCCAGCATGTCCGCGCCCGCTTCGGTGGCGCATATCGCATCTTCAAGATTGGTGAGGCCGCATATTTTTACCCGCGTCATGTTATTTTCTGATATAGAGTGTAGCATTGCGCCCATGAAGAAGGAATTGCGAATGACAAATAGCAGATGGCGTTTTGCGCTGTGCGCGGCGGCAGCGACACTGACGCTGGCGGCGTGCGGCAAACCGCAGGGCGTGGTCATTACCCCAGAGCCATCCAGCATGTGCGCCATGAATGTGGCGGGCGCGGTTGTGCAAGATGCGCAGGGCCGCCCGCTGGCGCTGTATGGCGGGTCGCTGCCCGCGCTCAAAGACTTGCCCGCGCCAGAAAAAAATCTGCAAGAGCTAAGCCAGCGCGGCGCAAAAATTGTGCGGCTCAACATCACCGAAAGCGAGATTATGCCCACCTTTGTTCCGGGTCAGGTTCAGCCGTTTGTGGCGCAGGCCAACCGGCTGGGCATGGTGGCGGTTCTCAGCCGGGTGAACAACCCATCTGCCAAACCCGATAACCAGGCCGACGACGCGGAAGACTGGATGCGCCTCGCCCTGAGCTACCTTAAGAATTCGCCCGGCGTGTGGCTGGAGCCGTTCACTCAGCCCATCGCAGGGGCCAACTCCAAACGCCAAAAGGCCATTGCCCAGCGCATGGTGGATGTTGTGCGCGGTTTGGGCGTGGATGACATCGTGCTAATCAGCAACGCCGATTGGCTGCTGGACCCCGACCCCGCAACCAGCGCGCCCTTGCAGGGCAAAAATGTGGTGTATGGTCTGGCCGATGCGGCCGCGGCGCAAAAAGTTTATGCGCGGGGGCTGCCTGTGTTTGTGATGGAGCTTGCCGCGCCGCCCGCGCAACTTCCATTCGCCGGGAGCTTTGCCGCCGCCAGCGCCAGCCCCGCCGCGTTTGAGAGCTTGTGGAAAACCAGCAAAAGCTGTTCGCCGTGAGTTACTCCCACTCAATCGTTCCGGGCGGCTTGCTGGTGATGTCATACACCACGCGGTTCACCCCGCGCACCTCATTCACGATGCGGCTGGACATTTTTGCCAGCACCTCATGCGGCAAACGCGCCCAGTCGGCGGTCATAAAATCATCGGTCGTCACCGCGCGTAAGGCGATGGCCTCCTCGTAAGTCCGCCCATCACCCATCACCCCAACGCTTTTGACCGGCAACAGCACGGCGAACGCCTGCGCGGTTTGGCGCATCAAGTTGGCGCGGCCCAACTCCTCTTGCATGATGGCATCTGCGGCGCGAAGTTTTTCCAGCCGCTCAAACGTGATCTCGCCCAGGCAGCGCACGGCCAGCCCCGGCCCAGGGAAAGGATGCCGCCACACGATCGAATCTGGCAGCCCCAGCGCCGAGCCAATGGCGCGCACCTCATCCTTGAACAAAAACCGCAGCGGCTCAATCAGCTCAAACCGCATATCGGCGGGCAAACCGCCCACGTTGTGATGCGTCTTAATTTTGGCCGCCGCCTTGCGCTCCGGCCCGCGCGATTCGATCACATCTGGGTAAAGCGTGCCCTGCGCCAAAAGCGGCTTGCCTTGCGCCAGCCCTTGAATTTGCCCCTCAAACGTGCGGATAAATTTCTCGCCGATGATCTTGCGTTTTTGCTCCGGGTCGGTCACGCCGCGCAGGGCGTCCAAAAAATCCTCGCTGGCGTTGAGGGCGATCAGCCGGATGCCCTGCTCGCGCTGAAAGGTCTCAATCACCTGTTCGCCCTCGCCCTTGCGCAACATGCCCGTGTCCACAAACACGCAGGTCAACTGGTCACCAATCGCTTTGTGGATGAGCGCCGCGGCCACCGAGGAGTCCACGCCACCAGACAGGCCGCAAATGACCGGGCGATCCCCCGCTTGCGCCTTAATCTTTTCCACCCCAATTTGGATGATGTTGGCCGCGTTCCACGAGGAATCACACCCGCAAATGGTGTGCGCAAAATGGCCGATGAGTTCCCCGCCCCGCTGGGTGTGCCCCACCTCCGGGTGAAACTGGATGGCATAGATTTTCCGCGCCTCATCCGCCATGCCGGCAATGGGCGCGTTGGCGCTGGTGGCGATGGCTCTGAAGCCGGGCGGCAGTTGCGCCACGTGATCTCCATGCGAGGCCCACACGTTTAGCTCGCGCGTTCCAGCGGGCAGAAGCGCGTTATCCAGCAACGTAATCTGCGCCGGGCCATATTCGCGGCGTTGAGCCGGGGTCACCGCCCCGCCCAGCGCCATCGCCAAAAGCTGCATGCCGTAACACACCCCCAGCACCGGAACGCCCGCCTGCAAAACATACGCGGGCAAGGTTGGCGCGCCGGGGTCATACACGCTGTTTGGCCCGCCAGAAAGAATGATGCCGCGCGGGTTAAGCGCCAGCACGCGCTCCGCGGGCGCATCCCAGGGAAATAACTCGCAATACACGTTGGCCTCGCGCACCCGCCGCGAGATGAGTTGTGAGAACTGCGATCCAAAATCGAGAATGGCAATGGCGTTGGACATATCTGCCATTTTACCGATTGGCGTATGTGAGGGTGCATTCGCGGAAAGGGGCAAAACTTGAAATGAAAAACCATCCAATATCCTGCCAAAAAGCCCCGAAGGGGCGCTCTATATCAGGCGGGAGCGAAGCTCCACGCCAATTTGCCCGGAGCGCCGCTCCGGGCTGGTATGGAACGCGCCTTTGGCGCTTAAAAAATCACAACGCTCCGGCTCTGACTTCCCTCTGCCCCTTTTGGCGAATGCACCCGTATGTGAACTGGACTTACAACCTCGCAGGTTGGCCTGCGAGGTTGATTGCCTCTGCCGCGCCGCGCAAACCACGCATCCAAACCGGCCACCCGCTAGAATGGGCGCAATGATGCGTCGCTTTTTTCGCGCAAACTGGTTCACGCTGCTGTGCGTGGCGTTTTTGTTTGCGCTTCCGTTTGTGTTGTTTGCGCCGGTCACGCTGGGCGGCAAAACCCTTCTTCCGGCAGATATTCTGTATCAATACGAGCCGTTCAAGCAGTTGGCCGGGCAGTTTGGCATCATCCGCCCGCAAAACGACCTGCTGGCCGATCTGGTGCTGGAAAATTACGAGTGGAAAAAGTTCGCCATTGATTCGCTCCGCGCGGGCGAGTTGCCGCTTTGGAACCCCAACTTGTTTGCGGGTGTGCCGTTTTTGGCGGCGGGTCAGCACTCCATGCTTTACCCGCTCAGCATTTTGTATCTCATCATGCCGCTGGCAAAAGCCTACGGCTGGTTCACCGTTCTCAATCTCGCCATCGCCGGGCTGAACATGTTTATCTTCATGCGCACGCTCAAGCTGGGGCGCGGCGCGGCGCTCATCGCCGCCGTGATTTACGAGTTGAGCGGATTCATGATCGTCTCGGTGGTGTTCCAAATGGTGATCGCCTCGGCGGCGTGGATGCCGCTGATTCTGGCGATGTGCGAGCGCATCATCCGGCGCAACCGCACCCTGTCTTCGGTCATCATCGGCGCGGCTGCCATCGCCATGAACATTTTGGCCGGGCATGTGGAGATCACCATTTACACCGCGATGGTGGCCGCGTTGTTTTGCATTTGGCGCATCGCGTCAAACCGCGAGGGCGCGCTCAAAAAATCTGGCTGGCTTTTGGCGATGGCGCTGCTGGGCGGCGCGTTGGGCGCCATCCAAATTGTGCCGTTGTTCGAGCTGGTCACCCGCAACTTTCGCAGTTCCGGGCACAGCACGCTAGAGCAGGTGATGAGTTACGGCTTCGCCCCGCGCGAAGTGCTCAACTTCCTCATGCCAAACTTTTTTGGCAACCCCGCCACCCATGCGTATTTTGACCTGTTCAGCGGGTCGTGGCAGGCCGTGCAAACCGCCAGCGGCAACACGCATTGGGGCGTGAAAAATTACGTGGAAGGCGGCGCATACATGAGCGTGTTCGCGCTTTTGCTGGCGGGCATCGCGGTGATCAGTGCCATTAGACCTGTGAGGTCTGCGAGACCTCACAGGTCTGAGCGCCGCTTCCCCACCTTCTTCTTCGTCATCCTCGCCATCTTCTCGGTGTTGTTTATCTTTGGCACGCGGGCGTATGCGCTTTTGTTCGCCCTGCCCGGCTTCAGCCAGTTGCACTCGCCGTTTCGCTGGCTCTACCCGCTCACATTATGCGTGGCCGCGCTGGCAGGCGCGGGCTGGCAGATTGTGCAAACCACGCCGCGCAGCCGCCTTGTGCGGGTGATGGCGTTTGTGGCGGGCGCGTTTGGCGCGGTTTTGCTGATGGCGCTCGTGGCGGCCCGGTTGGCCTGGCCCATGGCCGAGAAGCTGGTGGGCGCGGCCCTCGCGCGCTTGCTTTATGCCGATAAAGCCTTCACCTCGCCAGAGATGTTTTTTAGCTACGAGGCGGTCAACATCGGCCTTTTTGCGCTCATGCTGCTTGCCAGCGCGGGGATATTGGTATGGGTAAATCGTAGGGGCGAGGCAGTGCCTCGCCCCTACATCGCATCTGCCATCGCCGCGATTCTCATCGCCGCAGACCTGTCCATTGCATGGACGGGCTTTAACCCGGCGCAAGACCCCAAATTGCTGGAGGCCACGCCCGACGCGGTGGCCTTCCTGAAAAAAGACACAAGCCAGTGGCGCATGACCAGCTTCACGCCCGATGGCTCGCGGCCATTTCATGCCAACACGCCCTGGCTGTTCAACATGCAAGACGTGCGCGGCTACGATTCCATCATCCCCAAGCAATATGTGGATTACGCAAAGTTGATTGAGCCACAGGTGGAGCTGGAATACAACCGCGTTGGGCCGCTTTACAAATACGAAAGTTTAGACTCGCCCTTGTTGGATTTGCTGGGCGTGAAATACATCGCCTCGCAAGTGGAGATAAAAACGCCGGGTTACACGCAGGTGTATACCTCTGGCGAGTTGCGCATTTACCAAAACACCCGCGCCCTGCCCCGCGCCTTCACCTTGCCGCAAACCAGCGCACTGCTTACGAATGACTTTGCCGGGCGCGTGCAAACCGACAACCCCACCCAATACGTGATGATTGACGCGAATTGCGGCATCTCGGATGCGGGGTGCGTCATCCCGCGGCCCGCGCAAGCAAAAGCCGCCACAATCACCAGCTACAAAAATAATGAGGTGTGGGTGGATGTGGCGATTGACGAGCCATCTTGGTTGATGCTGACCGATAGCTACTTCCCCGGCTGGCGGGCGTGGGTGCGCCCGCTTGGCGGCGCTGATGCCGATGAGAAGGAAGCGCAGATTGGCCTGGCCAATGGAAATTTCCGCGCCGTGCGGCTGGATATGCCCGCCACAAGCACCATCACCCAAACGCAACCCGCGCCCTTTGGCGGCGCGGCTCCGGGGCTGGGCGCAAAGCCCGCCGAGGCGCCATCGGCCCAAACGGCCAAAACCGCCGCGTATACCGTGCGGTTCAAATACTCGCCAGACAGCGTGCGCATTGGCGGGCTGGCCTCGTTGGTTGGGTTCGCTGCGCTGGCGCTTTTGGGCGTGGTGGCGGTTTGGCGGCGGGCGCAAAAGCCATCGGCCAGCGCAGAGGCGCACGGCGAGGGCGTGCGGCGCGTGGCGCGAAACAGCCTTGTGCTCACGGCGGTCAACATTGGCTCGCGGCTGATTGATTTTGCGTTTGCCACGCTCATGCTGCGCGTGCTGGGGCCATCTGGCGCGGGCGATTACGCCTTCGCGGTGGTGATCGTAAGCTGGTTCGAAATCTTCATGAACTTTGGCCTGAACACCTATCTCACGCGAGAGGTGGCGCAAGACAAAACGCACAGCGAGGCGCACTTGTTCAACACCAGCGGCCTGCGGATGGGGCTGGCGCTGGCCGCCCTGCCGGTGGTTCTTTTGGTGATTTTGGTGAGCGGCGGCGGGCAGGTGGGACTGGCTATTTTGCTGCTCACACTCAGCCAGTTGCCGGGCAGTTTGTCCACCGGCATCAGCGCGTTGTTTTTTGCCCACGAACGCGCCGAGATCCCCGCGGCGTTCACGCTGGTCACGGCTTTGCTCAAGGTGGCGCTGGGCACGCTGGCCTTGTTGTCTGGGCTGGGCATCGTGGGCCTCGCGCTCACCAGCATCGCGGTCAACCTCATCACGCTGGTTCTTTTGGCGATGGCCGCCCGGAGCGCGCTGGGCGTGCGGTTTTTGCGCGGGTTTGCGAAAGAGCCAAATGGCGCGGCCAAAGGCCCGGTTCGCTCACGCATGGACACGCTGCGCGAGGCGTTCCCGCTTATGCTTAACCATTTGCTGGCGACCCTTTTCTTTAAGGTAGATGTGCCGCTTTTGCGCGGCTTGCAGGGCGCGAGCGTGGTGGGTTGGTATTCCACCGCCTACAAATTTGTGGATGCGTTCAACATCATCCCCGCGTTTTTTACCCAATCGCTTTTTCCCGCGCTCTCGCGCATGGCGGCCAATCGTCAACCTCGCAGGTTGGGAGATGACGCCTCGGCCAGCCAAAATTCCATCACCCAACCTGCGAGGTTTGACAAGCAAGATGACCCCTTTGCCCGCGCGTTCACGCTGGCGGTAAAACTTTTGGTGATGGTGGCTGTGCCGGTGGCGGTGGCCACCACCTTTGCCGCGCACTGGATGGTGGATGTGCTGGGCGGCAAAGAGTTTTTGCCGCAGGGTCAAATCGCGCTCATGCTCATGATCTGGAGCATTCCGTTTGGCTGGGTGAACAGCGTGACCAACTACGCGCTGATCGCGGTGGGCCAGCAACGCGCCCTCACCCGCGCGTTCATCATCGGGCTTGTCTTTAACGTGGTCGCCAACCTCATTTTTATTCCGCTGTTCTCGTTTCAGGCGGCGGCGGTCATCACCATTTTGTCGGAGTTGGTGGAAGGCGCGGCGTTTTACTTTTACGTGCGGCGGCACATCACGCGGCTCAATTGGGCAGATGTGTTCGCGCGGCCCGCGCTGGCTGGTTTGGTGATGGCGGCCGTGTGCGCCGCGCTGAACGCCATCAACCTGCTGGGTGTGGGCGTTGCGCTGGGCGGGCTGGCCTACGTGGCCGCGCTGGCGTTCACCCGCGCGCTCAACGCAGACGAGCGGGCCGTGCTCGCGCCGCTCTTGCCCTCACGGGCGCGGG
>DAORUN010000104.1:0-11950 GCA_035433205.1 Thermoflexales bacterium
CCGCACGGGATTACAATTCAACCCCGATAAAAACAACAAATCGCGTTTGGCGCGTTCGCCAAATGCCAATTTTTTAGGAGTAATGACGATGAGCTTTATTGAAGAAATCTATGCCCGCGAAATTTTGGATTCACGCGGCAACCCCACCGTTGAGGTGGATGTGTTTGTGGCGGGCGGGGCGATGGGCCGCGCCAGCGTGCCAAGCGGCGCCAGCACCGGCGTTCACGAGGCGTGGGAACTGCGCGACACCGATGACAAGAAGCGCTACGGCGGCAAGGGCGTGCTCAAGGCCGTGCACCATGTCAACACCGAGATCGCGGCGGCGCTGGAAGGCTGGGATGTGACCGACCAGACCGGCATTGACAAGCTGATGATCAAGCTGGATGGCACAGACAACAAGCAAAACCTGGGCGCAAACGCCATCCTTGGCGTGAGCATGTCTGTGGCCCGCGCGGCGGCCAACTATTTGGGCGTGCCGTTGTATCGGTATCTGGGTGGGACAGACGCGCACGTGCTGCCCACGCCAATGATGAACATTCTGAACGGCGGCAAACACGCCGATAACAGCACCGACTTTCAGGAGTTCATGATTTTGCCGGTTGGCGCGCCCAACTTCACCGAGGCCTTGCGCTGGGGTTCGGAGGTGTACCAGTCACTCAAGAGCGTGCTCAAGAAGGCCGGATACAGCACAAACACTGGTGACGAAGGCGGCTTTGCCCCATCACTCAAGTCGAACGCAGAGGCGATTGAAGTCATCCTGAGCGCCATCGAAAAAGCCGGTTACAAAGCGGGCGATGAGGTTGCGATTGGCCTTGACCCCGCCTCCAGCGAGCTATACGAGAACGGCAAATACGTCCTCGCGCGAGAGAAAAAGTCGCTGAGTTCGCAGGAAATGGCCGATTATTGGGCCAGTTGGGTTAAGCAATATCCCATCGTTTCAATTGAAGACGGCCTGGCCGAGGACGACTGGGCCGGCTGGAAGATTTTGATGGGCCTGGTGGGCGACAAGATTCGCCTGATTGGCGACGATCTTTTGGTCACAAATGTGGAACGCATTGAGCGGGCCATCAAAGAGAATGCCTGCAACGCCCTGCTGTGCAAGGTCAACCAGATCGGCACGGTGAGCGAGAGCATCGCCTCGGTTCGCATGAGCCACAAGGCAGGATGGGGCGTGGCCGTGTCTCACCGCTCTGGCGAGACCGAGGACACTTTCATCAGCGATCTCGTCGTCGGCCTCAACACCGGGCTGATCAAGACCGGCGCCCCGGCGCGCGGCGAGCGCATTGCCAAATACAACCAGCTCATGCGCATTGAAGAAGAGCTGGGCGAAGGCGCCGTGTATGCCGGGCGCATGGCGTTGAAATAACCAATACGAACCAAATACGAACCGAAGGCCAGTGAGACTTGCAAAATCTCACTGGCCTTTTTCTTCTTAACCCTCGCTTAGATTTTTTCCTCCGCAAAAAAATCGCCTGTGAAATTGCGGACAATAGGCCCCGTGAAGTTGGTATTTGTGTATAACGCGGACGGCCGTCTGCGCAACGGGGTAAAGGGCCTGGCCCGCAAGACTCTAACGCGCAAGGCCGACGCCTGCAAACTGACCGAGGTCACCATCACCCCGCTGGGTATGCACCGCGATTGGAAACGCTTTGTGGACAGCCTTGATGCTCAGGTGGAATTTTTTCACCGCGACGATATGCCATCCCCTTGCGCGGGCGCAACTGCAGAATTACCCGCAGTGTTTAAGCAGTGTGGCGCTTGCCTCAAAGTGTGGATCACCCCAGCCGAGATAAATGCCTGCGGCTCACTGGCCGATCTTAAAAATCTTGTGCAGGGGCATCTGTGCGAAGAATGTTAGCCAACACAAGTTCGCAATTGTTTTCTCCGCGCCTCTGCATCTCTGAGGCGAGAAAGGGCGTGTCTGCGCCATGATGCGCTGGGTGATTGACAACATCAGCCTGCTGGCGCTGGCGCTGTTTGGCGGCGTGGCGGCGTGGGCGCTGGTGTCACTTTCCTCAGACCCGTTTGTAGATCGCGCCCTGGTGTTCAAAGTGGCGCGGCTCAGAGAGAATGCCCGCCCCGATGTCAGCGTCACCACCACCCTGCCGCCAACCATAACCGTAAATTTGCACGGCCAGGCCAGCAGTATTCAGGCGCTGGAAAATGGCAACCTCACCTTAAATGTTGACCTGAGCCGGTTGCCCACGGGAGAGGGCGTCCTTCCGCTAACACCCACCCTTGATGTCCCGGCAATTTCGCTGATTTCCGTCCAGCCGCCCACCGCGCGATTTACGGTTGTGCCATTGGTAAGCCAGCCATTTTCGGTCAGCATCAATGTGCAAGGCGTGCCGGGGCTGGGCTTTCGGGTGGGCGCGTCACAGGTCACGCCACCGCAAGTTGTCATCACCGCCTCGCGCGAGGTGATCTCATCCATCGTGAGCGTAGATGCCACCGTCCTGGCGGATGGCGCTCGCAGCTCCATCGAACAAAGCGCGCGGGTGTTTGCCCGCGCAGTGGATGGGACAGCCATTGGCGGTGTTCGCATCTCGGATGAATTTGTGCAGGCGCGGGTGGCGCTGGAGCAACTGAGCAATTACCGCGATTTGCCGGTGGTGGTGCGTTGGCGCGGCCAGCCCGCCGATGGCTACGCCGTCACCTCCATCACCGCCGACCCGCAAATTGTGACCGTGTTTGGCGCGGTAGACGCGATACAAAATCTAAAGGGCTACGTGGAAACACAAGAAGTTCCCATCACAGGCGCAAAAGCCGATGTGAGCGAGAAAGTGGGGCTGATCATGCCGCCGGGTGTCTCGCTGGTGAATGGCCCACAAATCGTGGCGGTGAATGTGAGCGTGGACGCCGTGCAGGGTTCGCGCACCATCAAGCGCGCCCCAATGGTCATTGGCGTAACGCAAGGGCTGACCGTCACGGTCTCGCCAAATTCCATCAATTTGGTGCTGATTGGCCCCTTGCCGCGTTTGGCCGCCCTGACCGATGACGATGTGCGCATCGTGTTGGATTTAACCGGGCTGAACATTGGGACGTATCAGCTCACGCCGCGCGTTATTTTGCCAGATGGCGTGCTGGCTCAAACGCTTGTACCCACCAGCGTTCAAGTTGAGTTGACAGCCCAGAAAAAGAAGCCTTGATTTTGCTTGGCAGCGGTCAAATTAATAAACACAAAAGGGGCGCGATTTGCAATTCATCATTCGCCATTCGTAATTGCTTATACTTAGCCTCCTGTGGATTACCAGGCAACGCTTGACTGGATTTACGCGCTGATGAATTTCAATCAGCGTGGCGCGGGAAATGCGCCACCTGTGTTGAGTTTGGATCGCATCCGCGCCCTGTTAAACGCGCTGGGCAACCCACAAACGCGCTTCAAAACCATTCATGTTGCGGGCACAAAAGGCAAAGGCAGCACCAGCGCCATGCTGGCAAGTGTGCTGCAAAAAAACGGCGCAAAAACCGGCCTATTCACCTCGCCGCATTTGCACACGTTCCGCGAGCGCATTCGGGTGGATGGACACCTGATTGACCAGGCCAGCGTGATTGCGCTGGCCGAAAAAGTGCGCGGCGTGATCACCCCGCCCGCCCAAATCCCATCCACCGAACCAGCCAGCGAGGCAGGGAGCCAGCCGCCCAACCCGTTTGCGGATGTGACCACGTTTGAAGTGATCACCGCGATGGCATTTTTGCATTTTGCGGCAGAAAATGTGGAGTGGGCGGTGATTGAGGTGGGGCTGGGCGGGCGATGGGACCCCACAAACATTGTGGCGCCCGCCGTGAGCGTGATCACGTCTATCAGTTACGATCACACCAACTGGCTGGGCAAAACGCTGGCCGAAATTGCGGGCGAGAAAGGCGGCATCATCAAACCGGCCACGCCGGTTGTCATTCAGCAACAACCGCCAGAAGTGACCGCCGTGTTCGACAAAATTACTCACGAGCAAAACGCGCCCGCGACCTGGCTGGGGCGGCATTGGCGCTGGACGGTCCCCAGCATGGCCGCCACCCGCGGCGTGCAATCCGATTTGCCCGCGCCCGCCACCAATTTGGCGTCTCAGCAGTTTTTGGCGCAGCAGGTGGCTTTTGTGCGCAGCAAAAACAAACCCTGGCTCAGCGATCTTGAAGGTTGGTACGAAATTCCTTTGCTGGGCAAACACCAATTAGACAATGCCACCGCCGTGATTGCCACCATGCAGGCTCTGCGCGAGCAGGGGGTTGTGGTCAGCGCCCGCGCCGTGCACGAAGGATTGCGCACGGTGAGCTGGCCGGGCCGCTTTGAGGTTTTGCGCGGCGAGCCGCCGCTGGTGATTGATGGCGCGCACAACGTGGACAGCGTAAACAAGCTGGCGGTTACTTTGGCCGAGAGCTTCCCCGGACGCCGCTGGACGTTTGTGTTTGGCTGCCTGACCGACAAAGACGCGGAAGGGATGATGCGGGCGCTCAAACCGCGCTCTTTGCGCTGGATCATGACCCAGAGCGACAGCAAACGCGCCATCTCCACCGAGAAGCTGCTGGAGCTGGCGCAAAAACTCAATCTTCGCGCCATCGCCGTGCCCGATGTGGCCGAGGCCGTGCGGATGGTTGAAAACACCAGCGAGGCGGTGTGCATCACCGGCAGCCTCACCATCATCGCCGATGCGCGATACGCCTGGATTCGCAGCGTGGAAGGCCGCTGGATTGAGAAAGACTAAGAGGCAGTTTTTCAGCCGCCACCGGATAAATCCGGCGGCTAGATGATGAAAAACCCGCAAGCGGGTTGGCGCGGGTTTCCCAGTTGCTTAGGCGGTGGATTTTATCCGGCGCCGTTAAACCCCGGCGCGCGCAGGTGTAATTCCGGCAAAAACCTATTCCGAGCTTGCCACTGGATGATAGAGACAAACGGGCTTTCCGTATCTTTGAATCATCTGATTTCCTTAAATTTTCCTTGCCTTCCGCCTTGCCCTGTGTTTTAATACAAGGTTGGAATGCACGGATATAAGCCCGAAAATCCCCTGATTGTGCAGAGCGACAAGACCGTTCTGCTAGAGGTGGACAACGACCAGTATGCCGACGCCCGCGATGCGCTGGCGCGGTTTGCCGAGCTTGAAAAAAGCCCGGAATACGTTCACACCTACCGCATCTCGCCGCTCTCGCTTTGGAACGCCGCCGCCGCCGGGCTGAGCGCCCAGCGTATTTTGGGCGACCTGGAGCGTTACTCAAAATATCCCCTGCCAGACAACATCCGCGTGGATATCGCGGATTCCATCAGCCGGTATGGGCGGTTGAAAATTGTGCTGCAAAACAGCGCGATGCTGGTGGTGAGCGATGACCACGCCTTGATGGAGGAACTCTCGCGCCACAAATTGTTCTCGCCGCTCATCGTGGCGCGGCCAAACCCGCTCACCTTCCAAATTGACCCCGCCCAGCGCGGGCATGTCAAACGCATTTTGGTGCAGATTGGTTTCCCGGCCGAGGATTTGGCCGGCTACGTGGACGGCGAAGAACTGCCGTTCCATCTCTCCGGCCTGAGCAACTTCACCGGCGGGCCGTGGGATTTGCGCAACTACCAAAGCGAAGCCGCCGATATTTTTTGGAGCAATGGCGACTCTGCGGGCGGCGCGGGCGTGATTGTGCTGCCCTGCGGCGCGGGCAAAACAATTGTGGGCATGGCGGCCATGGCCCGTGTGCAAGCCGCCACGCTCATCCTCTCGCCAAACACAGTGGCCGTGCGCCAATGGATCCGCGAGATTCTGGACAAAACTTCGCTCACCGAGGAGCAGGTGGGCGAATACACCGGCCTGCGCAAAGACATTCGCCCGGTGACGGTGACGACCTACCAGGTGCTCACCTACCGCCCGCGCAAGGGCAAAACCGCGGGGGCGGGTGATGGGGCCTCGGCAGATGAAGACCGCCCCGATGGCCTTTCGCCAAAATCCAAGTTCCGCCCCATCAAACTGGCCGAATACCCGCACATGCAATTGTTCACCAGCCTGAACTGGGGTCTGGTAATTTACGACGAGGTGCATTTGCTCCCCGCGCCGGTGTTCCGCATGACCGCCGAGATTCAAGCGCGGCGGCGGCTGGGCCTCACCGCCACCCTTGTGCGCGAGGACGGCGCGGAAGGCGATGTGTTCTCTTTGGTTGGCCCCAAAAAATATGATGTGCCCTGGAAAGAGCTGGAAAAGCAGGGCTGGATCGCCACCGCCGAATGCCACGAAGTGCGCGTCTCGCTGGAAGAAGAAGACCGCATGGAATATGCCGTGATTGGCGAGGACGAGAAATACCGCTACGCCGCCACCAACCGCAAAAAGCTGGATGCGCTGGCGATCATCGCCGACAAGCACAAGGAAGATTCCACGCTCATCATTGGGCAATACCTCACCCAGTTGGATCAGGTGGCGAAGCGGCTGGACGCGCCGCTGATCACGGGCGAAACCCCGGTAAAACAGCGCGAGGAGTTGTACAACAAATTCCGCAATGGCGAGATCACCCGGCTGGTGCTGAGCAAGGTCGGCAACTTCTCGGTAGATCTGCCCGACGCCAACGTGATGATTCAGGTGAGCGGCATGTTTGGCTCGCGACAAGAGGAGGCGCAACGGCTGGGCCGCGTGCTGCGGCCCAAGCGCAACGGCTTGCTGGCGCACTTTTACACCATCACCACCCGCGATACGCTGGATCAGGAATTTGCGGCCAAGCGCCAGCTCTTCCTCACCGAGCAGGGTTACCACTACGATATTTTCTTTGAGGATGAGATCGCGGCCTACCAGCCGCCCATCCTTGCCGCCAACGCCGCGCCTGTGCGCCGCAATTCGGTGGGGTTGCTCACATGAAAGAAGCGCACGGACGGAAGACAGAGGACGGAAGACAGCTAATTGGCGCGTTTCACGCCGTCACCGGTCTTCCGTCTTCCGTCCGCATTGCCCTTCACCTTTAAACAATGAACGCCTTTCTTCTCACCGAATCCATCATCCAGCAGATGACCGGGCGCGAGGCCAGCGATGGCAAATATCTCGCGGGGGCGGGGCGCGTCATCAACCGGTGGATGGACACGCAAAAAGTATACGCGGACATTTTGACGGATGAAAATACCGACCCCGTGTCTGCCTGGCTCAGCCTGGATTTGAAGGAGATGAGCGCCTACTCCGCCTCCAAGCAAGAGATGCTCAAGGTCGTTGCCGCGCTCATGTATGCGTGGCTGGATGACCGCGATTCATTCTTCCCGCGCATGGGCGGCCCAGAGGCCAACGCGCTCATCCAAAACCGCAATTTCGCGCGCCTTTTGGGCGATGCGGTTGGCGCCAAAAACATACCGCAATACTTGGCCAACCTGCATGGCCGCCAGCTTTTGCGCGACAAGGTTGAGAAAGTCGCCGTGCCCGGCCAAAAACACATCACCAACGGCACGGCTTTTTGGGAGACGCCCACCCTGCCCGCCGCCGCGCCGCAAACCCTGGCCGCCACGCTGGATGCCGAGTTCACCACCCCCCAACTGCGCGAGCTTGCCAAATGGCTGGATGTGAAACTGCACGGCAACGCCAAAAGCGGCTTTTTGGAATCCATTTTGAGCGGCATCAGCGCCCGGCTGGCCGAGATGCAGGTTGACCCCGATGCGCTTGTGCGCGGCCTGACCGACGAGCAAAGCGATTTTGCGCGGCGCATCCTCACCGCCCGCGACTGGCAATTGCCCGTGCCGCGCAGCGTGCTGCAAACGGTCACGGGTCGCCGCGATTCACGCGACCCGCTGCACGACCGCAAACTTACCGAGCTGACCGAAGGGCTGCGCCGTCACGCGCTGCTCTTCCCTTCGCACCGCCCATTTTTTTACGGCATCCGCGATTCGTTTTACCAATGGCTGCCGCTGGAGCCGGCCAACGCCCGCCCGCCCGTGCTAACCTGGCCGGGTGTCACGCGCGAGGCGGCTTCATCGCCCCGCCCCGCGCCCGTTTTTCTAGATCAGTTTGATGCGTTTATTCACGCGGTGATGGCTGGCGGGGTCGAGTTACGCCCGGCCCGCAAGGCTCACGTCCGCACGCAGCAAACAGCATGGCTGCGCGGATGGGAACACGACGCCAGCGAAGCCGAGACGATTTTGACCTCGCGCACGGGCTGGGCGCCCGACCAAAACACCGGCATCTCGGTGGTTTTGGATTCGCCGCTGGCCGCCGATGGGTTGGTGGTGCTGCAAAACCAAACCGGCCAAACCGCGCCGGAGCTGGAGCTTTATTTTGCGCTGGCGGCGGCCCTCCAACTGATTGAAGCCCCCAGCGGGGGCCGCGCCGGCCAGCCGGTGAGCATTTTGCCCCAGTATGCCGTTCACGCCCGCGCCAGAACCAGCGCGGTGGAGGAGTGGCTGGCGCTCTCGGATTCCGCGCGGTTGCGACGGGTGTGGGAGGCGTGGCAAAACGCGCTGCCCTTTGCGCCAGAGGCCGCCCACGCCCAGGAAAACACCGCTCGCACCCCCCAGTTTTTGCTTTTGCGGCGCATTGGGGCGCAAGATTTTTCTCCGCTGGAATTTTTTGCCGAGTTTTGCGCCCTGCGCCGCTACGCCACGCGCGTGTTGCGCGGCCTGCCCGTTGGCGCGGTGGTGGATTGGGCCGCGCTGCGCGAAAAACTGTTCGCTTTTTACCCGGATGCCGCCTGGCAAACGCACACCCCATACACCTGGTGGTTTGCAAATTTTGGGAACCGCTCGCGGATGAACCCCGCAAAACAAGAGGACTGGAACAAAACCGTTGGCGCAATTTTAGAGAAAATATTTGGCGAGGCGATGGCTTTGTTTGGCGCGGTGGAAATTGAGCGCGACAAACACGGCCAGTTGACCACCTTGCGCGTGACCGAGCTTGGCGCGTGGCTGACGCGCGACTTGGGCGAGAGAGAGTTCCCCGCCGCCGCCAAACCGCGCCCGCGCCAGGTGGAAGAGATCGCCTGGCTGGATGGCGCCCGGTTGCGCCTGCCGCCCGCCCCAGACCGCGCGGAGTTTATTCGATTTGCCCGCCTGGTGGCCGAGCCAGACGCCGCGCCGTTCACGTATGCCATCACCCGCGCCAGTTTGGAGACTGCGCTAAAAACCGGGCTGACCGCCGATGAAATTATTCGCGCGTTTGAGGGCGTGAACGCGCCATTGCCCGCGCCATCGCGCAAGCTGCTGGATGGCATGGCGGCAAAGTTTGGCAAAGTTCGGGTGTATGAAGACCAGACCGTGCTGCTCTTGAATGATGATTTTTCTCTGCGCGAGTTGATGGCTGCCACCAGCCTGGGCAGCCACATCCTGTTCCAGCTTTCGCCGCGCGCCGTAATTGTGAACGAGGCCGCCCTGCCAGAGCTTTTGCGCGAGATGGAAGCCAAAGGGTATACGCCAGCGGTAAAGGGCTGACAAGGCACTTGCAACCAGCGACTAACATGAAACTAACCGATGCGCTTGCGCTTTATTCCAACCACGCTCTGGAGCAGATCGCGCTCCAGCAAGGGCTGTTTGAGATTGCCGATAGAGGGCTGCGTGGCTCTGGCCGGATTCGCGCCGCGCAGGCGCTGAGCAAAAAGATGTCCGAGCCGGATCAAGTGGCGCGCAACGTGCGCCAAATTGGCCCGGTTGGCCGCGCCGCGCTTAAAATTTTGCTGGATGGCGGCCCGCTGGGGATAGATCGCCTGCGCCAGACGCTCACCCGCGCCGGGATAACCCTGCGCGCGCCCAACCCGGATGCGGGCGGAAAAAGTTATTTCCACACCCCAAATTTCATCGGCACACCCATTCTGGAGGATGCGCTGGCGCGGTGCGCCCTGTTTGGCGTCGTTTTGGCGCTGGACCCGCCCAACGAGACCAACGAAGGGCTGGAAGAAGGCATTGGCACGCGGTTTCTGGTGGCGGATGAAGTTGCCCGCGCGGTGCGGGATTATAAGTTGCTGGACGAGGCGCATGACTCGGTGACCGCGGAGCCGCCCACGCAGGCGTTTTCCATCACCCCCGCCGATTTTTTGCGCGATCTGGGCAAATACTGGCGCTATGTGCGCACTCAAAACGGGCTGCGGCTCACCGCGCAAGGCTGGATTTTTAAGGCCGATTTTAAGAACGTGCGGGCGGCCTTCAACTTGCCGCCCGCGGGCGATGAAGCAAAGACCAGCCGGTTATGGTTTTTGCGAAGAACCTTGATGGCGTTGGAGATGCTCGACCTCACCGAGAACGGCCTCATCCACAAAGAAGAACCGGATGGTTTTTTGAGCATGGACATGGCGCAGCGGATGTCTGCGGCGTTTGTGATGTGGGCCAATGGCGAAAGCTGGAACGAGATGATGGCGCTGCAACAAGCGGGCGCAAATTGGACGATGGCCCAGACCAACCCGCATGACGCGCCCCACCCGCGCATGTCTCTGGCCCGGTTGTGCGTCTTGCGCGAGCTGGGGTTTGCCTCGCAAGACGCGCAGGGCAAACCATCCGGCGCGTGGCTGAGCACAGCTAAGTTCATCGAGAAAATCCGCAGCGATGACTACGATTTTCTGTATCCGCGCAGAACAAAAACCCTTGATGATTTTTACGTTGGCGGAGGGTATACCAATTACCGCGACCCATTGGAATTGCGTTTTCAAGAATCGTTTCAAGAGAGCGAGACGTGGGATGTGGTGGAGCGCAAATTTATCGGGCATATTCTTGCCGGGCCATTGCATTGGATGGGGCTGCTGGAATTTGACAGCCTGCCCGCCAGCGCCGACGCCCCGCCCGCGCGAATGCGCCTGACGCCCGCGGGCACATGGCTGCTGAACATGGGCGATCCGCCCGCGTTTGCCGAGAGCGGCGGGCGGGTGCTGGTTCAGCCCAACTTCACCATTTTGGCGATGGAGCCGGTGAGCGAGGCGGTTTTGGCTGATATTGAAAATTTCGCGGAGTATCAGAGCGGCGACCGCGCCATGAATTATCTGATTTCGCGCCAATCTGTGTATCGCGGTCAGCGGGCGGGCTGGGATGCCGCGCGGGTCATCGCATTTCTAGAGTCGCATCAGGGCGGCCCAATTCCGTCCAACATCAAACGCTCGCTGGAGGAATGGCAGCAGCAGCACTCGCGCATCACATTTGTGAAAGGCGCAACGCTGGTGCAATACGCAGATGCCATCACCCGCGAGAGCGCGAAGGACGCGCTGGGCAACGCCCCGCTGAGCGCCCTGACCGACACATTTGACGTGGCGGATGAAGGGTTGAGCGCCGAGCAGGTGTTGCAATTATTGCGGGCGGGCGGCTGGTCGCCGCTGGTCACGCGCCCGGCGGGCGACCCATCCGACACGTTGATGCGGTTGAGCGAGGACGGCGCGGTGACGCTGCGCCACGCCGTGCCAGATGCGCTTGCGCTGGGCCGTTTGTTGCCGCTGGCAGAACAAAGCGAAACCGGGCTGCGCATCTCGGCCAAAAGTGTGCGGGCCGCGCTGGCAAATGGGCAGCATGTGGATGGGGTTTTGATCACGCTGGGGCAGCTTGCCGATGGCGGCGCGCCCGTTCGGTTACAGACCAACATCCGCGCGTGGGCGGCGTTTTATGGCGAGGCAACCCTGCGCGAAATGATTTTGCTGGAATTGCCCAACGCCGAGGTGCTTGCCAGCGCCATCAAAGATAGCGAGCTTGGTAAATACCTTTTGCCGGTGGAGCAGGCGGGCCGGGCGCTGGCCCTGGTGGAGTCTTCTCATGCCAATACCGTGCGTGGCTTGCTGCAAGAGCGCGGAATTATGATACGCGCGTAAAAAAACGAGCAGTCGAAGGGCGGCTCTCAACAAAATTCGACGGGCGACGAAGACAGAGACGCAAAATGCTGCGCCTCTACGCCCATCTGCTGGGATTTAGCTCCGAATTTTTGTGGTCTCCGGTTGTGCGATTGAAATCGCGCCTGGTGAGCCTTTGGCTGAGCGTCCGCCTGCGCGGACGCAACTCGTGTCGGCGCAGGCCGACACTCGGCAATATGCCCGTTAGGCGCGATTTCAATCG
>DAORUN010000105.1:0-11949 GCA_035433205.1 Thermoflexales bacterium
AACACGCCCTGCAACCCCAGCGTGATCTCGGTCATCATGTTCGCCAGCTTGAGCTGCACCAGTTGGGTGGCGGCCAGCGGCCTGCCAAACTGTTTGCGATCCAGCGTGTATTGCCGCGCGGCGTGCCAGCAAAACTCGGCGGCGCCCAGCGCCCCCCACGCGATACCATATCGCGCCTTGTTCAAACAGCCAAACGGCCCGCCCAGCCCTTTGGCGTTGGGCATGTAATTTTCATCCGGCACAAACACATCGTCCATCACAATCTCGCCCGTGATGCTGGCCCTCAAACTGAACTTGCCCTCGGTCTTGGGGGCGCTCAACCCCTTCATGCCTTTGTCAAGGATGAACCCGCGAATATCCCCGGCATCGTCTTTGGCCCACACCACAAACACATCCGCAATTGGCGAGTTTGTGATCCACATCTTGTTGCCATGCACCCGCCAGCCGCCATCCACCTTGCGGGCGCGGGTTTCCATGCTGCCTGGGTCGCTGCCATGATTCGGCTCGGTCAGGCCAAAACAGCCCACGATCTCGCCGCTGGCCAGGCGCGGCAAATACTTTTTGCGCTGTTCGTCTGTGCCATACGTGTAGATAGGATGCATGACCAGCGAGGACTGCACGCTCATCGTGCTGCGGTAACCGCTGTCCACGCGCTCCACCTCACGGGCGATGAGGCCGTAGCTCACATGGTTTAGCGCGGCGCACCCGTATTCCTCTGGCAAAGTGCTCCCCAAAAATCCCATCGCGCCCATCTCGTTGATGATCTCGCGGTCAAACGTCTCGTGCCGGTTGGCCTCCAAAATGCGCGGCATCAGCTTGTCCTGGCAAAAATCGCGCGCCGCATCGCGCACCATGCGCTCCTCGCCAGACAGTTGTTCGTTAAACAGAAAAGGGTCGTCCCATTGAAATGTTGTTTTTGCCATGATTTTTTATAAAAGTGCAAAGTGCAAAGTGCAAAGTCATCGCATACTTTGCACTTGTCACTTTGCACTGAGCGTATTAAGCACAATATCCATTGCTTCTTTCGCCTGACCCGCCGAGATGTTGAGCGCGGGAATAAACCGCAATGTGCTTGCCCCGCACTTGGTCAAGATGATACCCGCGTCGTTCAAATCGTGCAGAACCTGCTTAAATTCTTTGGCGGTCAGGGGGCCATCCGTTTTACCCACCAAATCCACCGCGCTCATCATCCCGCGCCCGCGCACATCGCCCAGCATGGGGATGTGTTCACGGGCGGCCATGAGTTGCGCGCGAATTTGCGCTCCAACCGTTTGCGCGTTCTCCAGCAAATTTTCATCGCGAATAATTTTGACCGTTTCCATGCCCGCCGCGCAAGACATGGGGTTGCCGCCAAACGTGCTGCCATGCGAACCGGGCATCCACTTGTCGGCCAGCTCGGCTTTGGCAATGATCCCGCCCAGCGGCAGGCCGCCGCCAATCGCTTTGCCCATCGCCACAATATCTGGGATGACGTTGGAATGCTCAAAGCCCCACCATTTGCCGGTGCGCCCCAGCCCGGTTTGCACTTCGTCCACAATCAGCATCGCGCCCGCCCGGTCACATATCCGGCGCAAGAATGGCAAAAAGTCATCCGGCGGCACAACATAGCCGCCCTCGCCCGTGATCGGCTCCACCAAAATTCCGGCCAAATCGTCTTGCGGCAAAAGCGTCTCCAGTTGCGTGCGAATAAATTGCTTCCACGTGCCGCAGCACTCGCTGGTGGCGCGTGAGCCGTGACCAAACGGGCATTTGTGACACGAAGGGTAGGGCACATGCTGCACGCCCACCATCAGCGAGGTAAGGCCGCGCCGGTAATTGGCGTTGCTCCCGGTGGCGGCCAGAGCGCCCATCCCCCGGCCATGAAACCCGCCCGTGAACGCCAGAATCATCTGCCGCCCGGTCACCATCCGCGCCATTTTTATCGCGGCTTCAATCGCCTCGCCGCCGCTGTTCATCAACACGCCTTTGCCATTGCTCAATGGCGCGGGCATGGTCTCGCGCAGGGCTTCAATCATCTCGGCATATTGTTTGGTATATGCCACCGGTGTGCCGATGTGCATCAGTTTGGTGGCCTGTTCTTGCACGGCTTTGATCACGCGCGGGTGGCTGTGCCCCACCGCCATCGTGGCGATGCCCGACGCGAGATCATAATAGCGTTTGCCATCGTAATCCCATACGGTGCTGCCCTCGCCGCGCTCAATGGCAATCTCGGCGGTGCGGTAGATGGCCGGGCTGACCGCGTTTTTATCCTGGTGAATAATTTGTTCAGATGTTGGCGACATGTTCTCTGTTTTACCACGAAGCTGGCTGCGCTTTTATTGTAATTGGGACAAAGTATCTTTTATATGGGGCGCAATTTATCCTTGGGAAGCTCAAACCTGTGCCAGAATCAAAAATGTTCACGTTCGATTGTTTGAGCCGAGATTCAATTTGGTCGGGCGAAACCGCCACGCCAGATTGAATGAGCAGCGCGGCGCACCCGGCGGCGTGCGGAGAGGACATGCTTGTCCCAGAGGCGTATACCGTTCCTCCGCCAATCGCATCAGACAAAATTCCTTCGCCCGGGGCCAAAAGGTCGGTGTTGGAATTGCGCGATGTGTAATAAGACAACGCATCGCTCTTGGAGGTGGAACCGACCGAGACCACATTCCTTAAACAGGCCGGGGCCGTCATTTCTCCGGCTTGCCCGGTGTTGCCAGACGAGGCAAAGGCAATTGCGCCCCGCGCCCGCATGATGTTGATGGCCGAGGCCGCCGGGATCAACCAGGCATAGGTAGAATCGCAATCGCCAGTAAATACCGCGTTTGTGACCAGACTCATATTTATCACTTGCACATCGGGTCTGTTATTCACCAGATAATCCAGCCCGGCGGTCAACTCGGTAAACGAATAAAAAGTGCCCGCAAACGAAGGGCCATATGAGATTTTTACAATTACGAGATTCACGCCCGGGGCAACGCCCACCGAGCTGGCGATTCCGTTGGAAGCGATGATCCCGGCGACGTGCGTGCCATGACCGGCATCGTCAATGGCCGAGCCGGGGCCATATTGCCGGTCGCTGCCATTTGGGCATTTGCCAATGCCATCTATCACGCCATCCGTGTCCGCAAAACAAGCCTGGTCAATTGTTTTGCCCGCCAAATCTGGATGGCTGAAGTCCAGCCCGCTGTCCATGATCGCCACGGTCACGCCCGTGCCGGTAAACCCAGCGGTGTGTTGCAAATTTGCGCCAATCAGCGGAACACTTTGAGCCAACGCCCCGCCGCCGCCCTCATCCAATCCAATTTTTATTACGCTTGGGCGGTTGGCAAGCGCAACGAGCGCGGCTTCTGTGTGAGCAATGCCAACCAGCCCCGGCAAAGATTGGTATCTTAAAGTGACCTCAAATTCCGAAGGATTAACGGTGGATAGCGCGTCATTTTGCAGGAGCGCCACATTTTTTTGCAGATGGCCCAATTCTTCTGCCGTGGAGCTTTTTAGCGATGGCGGCTCTTGCAATGCAACCACCACTCTGGCTATGCCGTGTGTTTTTATTGCGGCCAGCGCCTCAGGCTCAATCTTGTTCATGTTTGGGCTTAGCGCCTTTGTGTAATTGACCGGAAGAAGCGCCGCGGTTAAACCCAGCGCGATTAAATAAAAAAATACCGCCTTGATCTTCAAGATTTCTCCGTTGATTGCGAAAAATTCGTTTTGCCGTTTGGACCGTTTTCGCAAGTGTTGCGCGGCAACAAACCCGCTTGGGATTAATTACGCGATTTTAGTAAAAGCGGTATTCTAAGCGGAAGGATCACCTGGCTTTTGGCCCCATCCCCTCAAACTTGGCGATGACCTCCATCATCACCTCATCCGCCCCGCCGCCAATGGCCCAAAGCCGCACATCTCGGAAATAGCGGGCGATGGGATACTCTTCCACGTACCCCATCCCGCCATGAAATTGCAGGCAGGTGTCGGCCACCTTGCGCGAGAGCAGCCCGCTTTTGAGTTTGGCCATGCTCGCCAGCCGCGTCATATCTTGCCCGGCGGCGTATTGGCGCACGCACTCGTAGCACAAATAGCGCAACGCCTCCACCTCGGCGGTCAACTCGGCCAGCGCAAAATAAATGGCCTGGTTTTGGATGAGTGGTTTGCCAAACGCGCGTCTTTCTTTCAAATAGGTTTTGGTCAGGTCAATGGCGCGGGTCATGCTGCCAAGGCTGAGCAAGGACATGGCCAGCCGCTCGCGCTGAAATTGCTGCATTTGGTAGGTAAAGCCCATGCCCTCGCGCCCAATGCGGTTTGATTTTGGCACACGCACGTTGTCAAACGAGAGGATGGCCGTGTCGCTATCTCGCAGCCCAAGTTTCTCTAGCGTGCGGCTCACGCTAAAGCCGGGCGTGTCTGTTGGCACAACGATGAGTGACATGCCATGATGCCCGCCGTGTTCGCTGGTGCGGGCCAGCAAGCACAAATAATCGGCCTGTGTGCCGTTGGTGATCCACATTTTGCTCCCATTGATCACATACTCATCGCCAGCGCTCACGGCGGTGGTGCGGATGGCCGCCACATCGCTGCCAGCGTCCGGCTCGCTCACCGCGATGGCGCTCACGACCTCGCCTTTGATGGCGGGCACAAGCCAGCGCTGTTTGAGTTCCGCGCTGCCGTGCTTAGCCAGCGCGGGCGTCGCCATGTCGGTGTGCACACAAATGCCCAGCGTTGCGCCCATTGGCACGGCGCGGCCAAGCTCCTCCAGCAACACGGCGTTAAAAGAGTAATCCGCGCCGCCGCCGCCATATTCCTCGGCATAAGACAGGCCAAGCAGGCCCAAGTCACCCATCTTTTTAAGAACGGTATGCGCGGGCCAAACGCCATTTTTCTCCCAGTGCTCGGCGTGGGGGTCCAGCTCGGCTTGCACAAATTCTCGCGCGGTTTGGCGCAGCATCTCGTGTTCGGGGGTAAAAAGAGTTGACATCGTGGGAACTCCTGCATGTATGAGCAAATCCAATCGCGTTTGGCGATGGTTATGCCCAATTGTAATGGCGTGGCCTTGTCTTTCTGAACGAAAGAAGATTTTGCTTAGACAAAAGCCAAAAGAACGCCAAGTGCAAACCAATTTGCACTTGGCGTTCTTTTTACGTGTTTCTTATGGCCCAGCCACGCACCCCTGCGCGGCAAAAATTGTTTTGGCCACAATCTTCTGGTTGCCATCCAAACCAATCTCTGCCAGCCAATACGTATAAGATGTTCCCGCTTTCACTGCCTCATCAATCACCGCGTAAGACCCGCCTGCGCCCGTGGCCAATGTCATTTGCGCGCTCACCGGTTGGGCGTTGTTCAAGTCCTCATCTTTGCTTCTGTAAACGATGAAGCCCGCCGTGTCCGCTTCGCGCACCGTCTGCCAGCGTATCTCCGCGCCTTCGCAAACATCCGCAACCCCAAAGTAAGCCAGCTCAATGGCGGTTGGGATGGCGCTAAACGCAAAGTCCTCTTGTGGATACGTGTCGTTGGGCGCGGTGGTGGTAATGCTCCCGCCGCTCAGCGTGGTGGTCAGCACCGCCGCCACAACATATCCATCAGACCCTGGCGCGCCAACGGTTACGCCATGATTCCGCTCATCCAGAGCAGAAACTGGCCCGCTGGCCGAAAGCCCCTGCAATATGCCGCCAACCGCAAAGTTGCTGCTGGTGATGACCGCGAAATAGTTGCCCGGCAAAACTGACATGGTGTAATACCCGCCCGCATCGGTCGTGCTCGTCATCACCAACACGTCAATTGTTGGAGAGAACACGCCATCGTCGTTCACATCCTCGTATAGCTCAACCACCACGCCCGCCGCGGCAATATCGCTTGGGGCATAAATACCGTCTCTCGTTAATGTATCAATCCACACATGGTTGCCAATCACAACATGGCTGCCAATCACAATCGGCAGCACCGCGCCAAAGTCCACATTCCAGTTGGCAGTCTTTCCGTTGGATGGCGTCACGACCGGCTCGGCGCCGGGTGTAAGCGCAAACGGAAGCGTGCCAACCGTGCCGCTGCTTGTTCCGCGCCCGTCGTCATCCGCGTTCACCGCATCCGCTGGCAGAGCGCCATCGTTGACGCTGATATACCCGGCTGGCAGCGTCACGCTGATCACATACGTGCCGCTGGGCACGCCCGTGAAGGTGTAATACCCGTTGGCGTTTGTTGTCGTGGTGAACACCGCGCCCGTGCCCACATTCGTCAGCGTCACCATCAGCCCGGGCAGGCCCGGTTCACCATCATCCAGCGCATTGCGGTTCAGGTCATCCCACACGCGGTTGCCCACGCTCAGTTGGTAGAACCCAAAGTCCACCGTGCGGTTGGTGTCGCCTGCTCTCAACAACGTTTGCGGCTCTGTGCCCAACCGCATCGAGACCATCCGCGCGGCAACATATCCGTTTTGCCCCAACACACCGATGGTTTCCCCGTTGTTGTTGTTGTCCACGTTGTTGTTGGTGTTCAGGTCAACCGGCGTGCTTGCCAGATAGTTTTGCAGCGGGCCGCCCGCCACAAAATTTGTGCCCGTGAGCACCACAAAGTAATCGCCCGCAACCACGTCGTTAAACAGGTAGAATCCGCCGCCGCTGGTTGTGGTGTATTCCACAAACTGATCTATGCCCGGGTCAAAGAACTCGTTCATGTTCGTGTCTTTGTAAAGCTCCACCCGCACGCCATCCACGCCAAACTCGGCGCCGTCATCCAGCAGGCCGTTGTTGTTTGTGTCATACCAAACGCGGTTGCCCAGGAACAAATGCGGCTCGCTCACTTGTGTGGTCTCGGTCAGGTCGCTGGTTGGGTCAATCGTAATTGGCGTGACCGCGCTCACGTTCAACGAATCGCTAAACACCGTGCCTTGCGGCGTCACATCTTTTGGCGTGAAGGCGATCTCGATGATGTGGCTTGCGCCCGTCGCCACATCACCCGCGTTGCAGGTAATTACCGCGCTGTTCTGGGCGCATGTGCCGCCCGTCACGCTGACCAAGTCAAGATATTGCACCGCCGCCGCGTTCATCGTGTCGGTAATTCTCACATTCGCCGCATCCGATGGCCCAAAGTTGGTGATCTCAATCGCGTAGCGCAAGAGTTCCCCAGGCATCACCGGGTCAAGATTGTCTACTTTTGTCACCCGCAAAACAGACGTGCGGGTTATGACCGTGCTGGCGGTGGATGTATTGTTGCCCGTATTCGAGTCGCCTGTTGCCGAGGCAACCGTGGCCGTGTTCAGCAACACCGTCCCTTGCGGCAACCCCGCATCGGCAAGCCCGGTCACGGTGATGGACACCGAGCCGTTCACAGCCACATCACCCAACGCGCACTGCAACGGGCTGGCCCCGCACGCACCCTGAGATGCGACTGCGCTGAGCAGCGTTACGCCGCCGGGCAGGAAGTCATTCACCACCACGCCCTGCGCCACCGATGGCCCGCCATTTGTGACCACCAGCGTGTAGGTAATCAGCCCGCCCGCGGTTGCGGTGGCCGGGCCGGTCTTGCGAATGCCCACATCGGCGATGGGTCGCACCTGATGCTCCACATGCGCGAGGTCATTGGCCGGGTTGGGGTCAACCCCGTTGTGGTGTATCCATGCCGTGTTGTTCAAAGATTGGTTGCTCAACGCGCGAACCGTCATCGAGATGATCCGTTCTGCGCCAGCGGGCAGTGGCGCGCCCAAATCACAGGTAAAGGTGGTCGCGCCACTATAACTGCCTGTGCCCGGCGAACAGGTCGCCCCAGAGATCGCCAAAATGTCATACGCGCCGTTAGAGGCCAGTGTGTCGGTGATGATTGGCCCATACGCCGTGCCCGGCCCAAAGTTCCGCGCAATGATCGTGTAGGTCATCGTCTCGCCAGCGTTCACGGTTGTATCTGGTTTGCCATATTTCTCCACGCCCAGGTCGGCCACATTTTGCGCCAGCACAACCGCGCTGGCGGTTTGCCCATCGTTCAAGGTCGCCACGTTTGCCAACGCGGTTTGGTTCTCCACCGTTGGCATCACGCGGGCGTTCACATCAAACGAGGCCGATTGCCCCGGCCACAAATCGCCCACCGCGCACACCACCGGGTTTGTGCTCAGCGGGGCGGGGCAGGTGGTGTTGATGAAACTCAGACCGGCGGGGAGCGCATCTGTGACCACAACGCTGCTGGCCACGCTTGCCCCCGCGTTCCACGTTGTGATGGTGAATTTAACAACATCGCCCGTGCTGGCCAAAGCGGTGTCTGCCACTTTGGCAATGCGCAAACCGGGCTGGGTGATGACGCTCGTGGTCGCCGTTGGGGTGCCGCTCACATTCAAAACAGTGGCCGATTGAATTTGCGCCACATCCGAGATCACAGTTCCGGCGGGCGTGTCGGCCCTCACCGCAAAGCTCAAAACGATCAGCCTTGCGCTGGCCGGGGCCACATCCCCCAGATTGCAGGTAACGCCTGCCAGGTCTGCGGCGCACGCGCTGGTTGCGCTTTGCAGGCTCAGCCACTCCAGCCCGGTGATTACATCATGAATCACCACGTCTTTGGCGGTAGATGGCCCGGCGTTTGCCACCGAAATTTGATACGTGATGACCTCGCCCGCCACCACCGAACTGCTGGAGGCGGTCTTGTTCACCGCCACATTTGCCATATCTGTGACCAGCGTTTGGGCGCTGGCCGTGTTGTTTGCCAAATTGCTATCCGCGCTCTGCGAGGTCACTTGCGCCCCGTTTACGATCATCGTCCCGCTGACCACATCGCGCTTCACCACGCCAAACACGGTCACGGTCACTTGCCCGCCAACGGTCACATCCCCAAGCTGGCAGTTAACCGCCCACGCGCTGAAATTGAGGGCGCACCCGCCCTGGGTTGTGGCAAAGCTCACGTTCTCAATTTGCGGCGGCAGCAGGTCGCTCAGGTTCACTGCCTGTGCCGTGTTGTAACCCGTGTTGCTCACCAACACGGTGTAGCTGATGGGTGTTCCGGCGGTTGCGCTGGCTGGCCCAACTTTGGAAACGCCCACATCGGCCAGCACAATCACCTGGCGTTGCTGGCTGTCCGTGTCGTTGCTGGTGTTCGGGTCTCGGCCATCGGCCTTTATCCGCGCTTGATTGTTGATGCTTCGTGTGCTGCCGGTGGGTGTGGCCACAACTGTGAAGATGTGCTGCTCGCCATTTGCCAGCGTAAGCGGGCCACAAGTGAGGGCGAGGGCGCTCACGCCCGTCGCGCTCGCTGGCGAGCATTCGGGCGCGCTCATGTTGAACGCCCCATCGGATGTAGTGGTGTCGGTTACATACACATTGGTTGCCACGCCCGGCCCGTTGTTGTATGCGGTCAAGTAGTAGGTGATGGGTTGGCCGGTTTGCACCGAGCCATCGGGTTTTGCGTCTTTGCGAATACCCACATCGGCCACACCGCGCACGGTCACGGTCGCGGTGGCGGGTCGTCGCCCGGCAATCTCGGCTACGTTTGCCAGTTTCAGCCCGTTTGTCACGGTGTCGTTCACCGTCACCCTAATTTGGAATGTGGAAATGCTTTGCGCGCCCACCAGCAAATCACACAAAATTGGGTTGTCGCTGCTCACCAAATCTGGGCAGGTATCGCTCACGTAGGTTACGCCAGCGGGCAGCGTATCCGTTACCCGCAAAATAGTGGGCACAAGGCTGTTGTTTGCCACGCGAATCGTGTATTGAATCGCATCGCCCGGCTCCACAATCGTCTTGTCCGCCTCTTTTACAATGCTCAGCAAGCTGGGTGGCACGTTCAAATCCACGCGCGTGGTCTCGGTCAGGTCGCCGCTCACGCTGATGGGTGTTTGTGCGGCAAGGCTTAGGCTGTCATTAAACACCATGCCAGATGCCACGCCTGGCTTGACTTGGAAGGTGAGCTGCACCAATGCGCTGTTGCCCGCCGCAATGTCTCCCACCGAGCATAGCGCCATCGCGCCGGTATACATGCACGCGGCGCCCGTTGCGCCAATATATTGCAAATACATTTGCGCAATTGCATCCAGCGTGTCGGCCAGCACCACACCCTTCGCGTCCGATGGGCCATCGTTGCGAATGTTGACGCTATACACCACCATCTGCCCGCTGGCAACCGGGTCGGCGCTGTCTACTTTGGTCACGCTCAACGCCGAGCTGCGAACAGCGGCTGTGGTGGCTGTGCTGGTGTTATTTGCTGTGTTCAGGTCGTGGGTTTGGGCGCTCACGCTGGCGCTGTTGATGAGAGTCGCGCCATCCAACAAGCCAGAATCTGCTTTGACCACAACCGTGATGAGGGCAGATGCCCCACTTGCCAGGTTGCCCATCTGGCAGGCTAGCGGGCTGTTGCTGCACACGCCCTGCGAGGCAGTTGCGCCGAGCAAAGTCACGCCGCCCGGCAAGAGGTCATTTACCACCACGCCCTCGGCGATGCTTGGCCCGGTGTTGCTAATCACCAGCGTGTAGGTCATGCGGTCACCCGCCACCACTTGCGCCGGGCCGGTTTTGGCAATGCCCAGATCGGCCACTGGCCGCACGCGGTTTTGAGCGCTGGCGGTGTTGTTGTCTGCCACCGGGTCTTCACCCGCGTGCGATGCGCTCACCACATTGTTGATTGTCTGGTTGCCCAGCGCGGTCATGGTGAACGTAATAATTTTCTCTGTGTTCGGGGCCAGCGTTCCGGCATCGCAGGTAAAGGTGGTCACGCCTGCGTATGCGCCCGCGCCCGGCGCGCATGTTGCGCCTGTGATGCTCGTGACGTTGTATGCCCCATCAGATGAAAGGGTGTCGCTAAGCGTTGTGGCATAGGCCACGCCCGGCCCGTAGTTTGTGGCGATGATTACGTAGGTCATCACATCGCCGGCGTTTACTTCGCCCGCCGCCACGCCATATTTTTGCATGCCCACATCGGCCACATTGCGCGCTTGCACGGTTGCGGTGGCAACTGCGCCGTTATTCAATGTGGCTGTGTTGGTCAGTACTGCGTTGTTTGCCACGTTGGCATCTACGCGGACGTTCACATCCACGCTGGCGGTATCGCCGGGTTGCACGGTGCCAATCCAGCACACAAACGGGCTTGTGCTGATGATGTTGGCGCAGGTGCTGCCTACATAGCTCAATCCAGCGGGCAGGGTGTCGGTTAACGTCACGCCATCGGCCACGCTCGGCCCGGCGTTCTGCGCAGACAGGGTGAACTTCACCACTTCGCCGCTGCCCGGCGTTGGTTTGTCTGCCGTCTTGCTCAACGTCACATTTGCAATTCGGGTGATGGTTGTGTTGGCATTTGGCGTGCCCGTCACGCTGATGGGTGATGCGCTTTGCAAAACGGCCGTGTCGCTAATCACGGTTCCAGCGGGCGTTTCTGGCTTCACGAGGAAGGTGAGCGCAATTGTGCGGGTTTGACCCACACCCAAATTGCCCAGGGTGCAAGTTACGCCCGCCAAGAGCGCGTTCGCCGCGCACGTGCCAGAGCCATCCAGCACACCCGCGCTAGAAAGCTCAAGCCACTGCATGCCAGTGATGACATCATTCACGACCAGCGCGTTGGCCACGCTTGGGCCAGCGTTTGTCACCACAATTTGGTAGCTCACGGTCTGCCCAGCCACGCCGGTGGCGTCGCCGGTCTTGTTCACGCTCAGGTTGGCAATGCTGCCCACCACCAGCGAGGTTGTGCTGGCGTTGTTGGCCGTGTCGGGGTCGCTTGTGGCGCTTGTGGCGGTGGCGCTGTTTTGGATGGTTGTGCCGCTTGCCACGTTGCTGTTCACCAGCGCGTTGATCGTAATCGTTGCGGTTTGACCGGCGCTCAAGTTGCCGACCAAACAGGTGTACGCGTTGCCACTCACGGCGCACGCGCCCTGAGTGGAGATTGCGCCAAGGGCGGTCAACTCAGCGGGCAATGTGTCGGCCATGCGCACATCGCTGGCCGTGTTTGGCCCAGCGTTGGAGACAACGATGGTGTAAGTGATGCTTGTGCCCGCCGAGGCCGAAGCCGGGCCGGTCTTGC
>DAORUN010000106.1:0-11844 GCA_035433205.1 Thermoflexales bacterium
GTTGCTTTACCAGCATATAACGAAGAAGAAGCGCTTCCACCTTTGTTGAACCGTTTTGCCGATGTGTCCGAGACCTTCTTCAACTCCAAAATTGAAGTGGTGGTGGTGGATGATGGCAGCAAAGATGGCACGGCAGATGTTGTGCGATCTTACGCAAATCATCCTAAACTGGCGGTGAAACTTGTGCCGCATGGCGTGAACAAAGGCCTTGGCGTTGCCATTTCCACCGGGTTGTGCAGCGCTCTGGCCCAGTGCGCCGGCGACGATGACATCATCGTGACCATGGACTCTGATAACACGCATAACCCCGGTTTGATGATGCGGATGGCGCAGTTGATTGAGGAAGGCAACGACGTTGTGATCGCCTCGCGTTACCAGCCCGGCGCAAGAATGATGGGGATTCCGTGGAACCGCCAACTGCTCAGCAACGGCCTAAGCATGATGTTCCGCGTGGTGTATCCCATCCCCGGCGCGAGAGATTACTCGTGTGGCTTCCGCGCTTACCGCGCCAGTTATATCAAACAGGCGTTTGCCAAATGGGGCGATGACTTTGTGAGCGAGAAAGGCTTTGCCTGCCAGGTAGACATCTTGATGAAGTTGCACATGCTGGGCGCAATCATCACCGAATTGCCGATGGTTTTGCGCTACGACCTAAAACCCGGCGTGACCAAGATGAACGTTCGCCGCACCATCAAAGAGACGTTTGGGCTTTTGCTAAGAAGAAGGCTGGGGAGGATGTGAGCAAAATAAGAAACGAGAAATAAGAAATGGAATGCAATTGCCCAAATTATTTTCACCGCAGAGGCGCAAAGACGCGGAGAAAAAATTTCTTATTTCTCGTTTCTTATTTCTTCACCTTACCCGATACACCACCGTATTCCCGCTTTTGAAGGCCACGCTGCCGAGTGAGTCGAATTTTGCCAAACCCTCGGCGGGATAGCGTTGGCGTTCGGTCTCGCCCACGATCACGTATTGCACGTTGTATTTTTTTAGCAGGCTCTGAGTCAACACCATATCCGCGGATCTGAACAAATCCTCAATGTCTGGTTCGCGGCGGGCAGGTTCGTCGTAATTGCCGCGCCACTGGCTCTGGTGCCCGCCCCAGCCCAGCAGGGTGGGCAGACCAGTGAACACGCTGATGCGCCCCTCGTATTTGTAGCTGGCGTATTTGTCGCCGGGGGCTTCCAAAATGATGGGTGCGCCGCGCACGTTTTTGTTTAGCCAATCCATCACGGCGGCATCGGCGGGGGCAAACCCTTTGATAAACGCCGCGCCATCCAGCGTGGGCGTGGTCTTGAACCCATTTGTGCGCGAGCTGGCCGCAAAAATGGGGTAGAGCAGGCCGGCGGCCATGCAAAGTATCACCAGACCCGCGCTGATTTTGGCCAACACGCCGCGCGTGGTCAAGAAAGTCATCAGCGCGTACCCGCTGGCCAAAGACCAAACCACCCACGCCATGTAATAAAACTTGAACACCGTGTTCATGCGTGTGCCAAAGTTATCGCGCAAGAAAATAAACTCAACCGAGGCCGTGAGCAGCGCCCCGCCCATGATGAGCAGCAGCACAAATGGGGTTGGGCTGTTTGTGGATGGGGTCTCGGTTGTGTTGCGCCGGGTCCTCATCCAAACCAGCACGCCGCAAATGGCCGCCACCGCCAGCAAAAGCGCGGGCGTAATGAGCGTGGGCAGGCGCGAACTGGCGCTCTGAAAAATTTCTGCGCGGGTCACACCCATCACGCTGCCATTCGCGTTTAGCTCTGCGGCGTAAGCCCGCGCCTCGGGCCAAAACAAGGTGGCGATGGCCGCCGCGCCGAGCACAAACGCCATCAACCCCGCGGTCACCCGCGCTGTTTTGCGCACAACTTCGCGCACAGGCATATTGCCCTCGCGGAAAGCCATCCACAAAAAGCCGGGGATGGCGCACACAAACGTGGCGAACATGAGGAAAAACTGGATGGGGCGCGTGCCGCTAAACGCGTTCACCCCAATGCCTTTGGCTTGCGAGGAGAACATGGCGTAAAACGGCAAATACAACACATACCCCAGCGCAAACACCGCCACGCTAAACACGATGGCGGGCATGAGTGGTTTGCGCGCCAACACATGATGAAGCAGCAACCCGCCCACGATCAACGCGCCATACACGGGGAAATCCCAGGTGTTCATGAAAGATAACCCACCCGCCACAATGGCGGTGAGCAACAAGTCGGGAAAGACAGAGCCGCTCATCCTGAGCTTGTCGAAGGACGAGCGACTCTGTCTTTTTTGTTCATCCAGAGTCAAATTCCCCAAAAAGAAACTGAGCGCGATGGTGGCGGCTACCAGCACAAACGGCAAAGCCATCACGTGCGGGTGGTTGTCGCCCAAAATAAAACTAAACGCGGGCGATTCGGTGATCACTTCCACATCGGCGCCGCCGGGCGCGGTATCGTGCACCACGCGCGACCAGTTCCACCACCAATAAAATTTGTTGGGCGCAAGCCCGGTGCATTCTGGCGTGGAATTTGCGGCCTCTTTGTTGTGAATATCCATCCACTGCCATGTGCTTTGCGAGACCACGCCCGCGCATCGGCCAGCCTCTATCAGCCCGCCCAAGTTGCCCATAAACGCCAGCATGATGGCGGTGACGAGACCGGCGAGGATGGGGGCCTTGCCGGAGGTTAGAGACTGGGGGCTGGGAGCGGGTTTGCGGCTTGCCCACAAGTTGTAGCCCACGCCAAACGCGCTGGTGGCGGCCAGGGCGAAAATCATTGCGCCGCCCAGGTTAAAGCCAACCGCGGGCGCAACGCCGCTCACCTCAATCAGCATGGCAAAAATTACGTAGCCAAAATAGTAATAGCTGATGCTAAACCCGCTCAGCCAGGCGTCGTTGGGCGGGAAGGCTGGGCTGCGGATGATGGCGTTGATGAACATCATCTCCATGAACTTCTCGCCGCCGGCGCTTTCTATGTTGGGGTTGTAAGCGCGATACGACGCGCACAGCAAAAACGAAAACGCAAAAATAACCTCGGTGGCGATGATGACGTTTCGCGCGGGCAAGAGCTGGCGCAAAGAGAGGATGTTCCCGGCGCGGTCGTCTCGCCATTTGAGCAGCAAACCAAACCCGGCCACGAGCGCCATCGCAAAAAGCACACCGCCCGCGTTGTTGGTGGCTATCTTTGCGGTCACGCTCAGCCAAAACACAAAGCCGGTCAAAATGAGCCCCAGCGCTTTGCTGATGGCGTACCCCCGGTCTGGCAGGCCGCGCAGCCAGCGGCTCGCCACCAGCCAGCCGACCAGCGCGAAAAGTTGAACCCACAAATACCAAATGATTAGATCGAACATGTTGACTTGAAAGCGCTCCGGGCGCTAAATGACTATCTCACCACTTCATACACCGTTGTTCCCGCATTTCTAAACGCCACGCGAAGAAAACCGCTGTGCGCCAACGCCTCAAACTTGAGCAAGCCTTTGGCCGGATAATATGTTTTCTCCAGATCGCCAAGTATCACATACCGCGCGTCATAGCGCAACGCAATTTGCTTCGCCAGATCGGGGTCGTTGGTGGAATAAAACTCGCTTACATCGCGCTCGCGGTCTGCCACGATGGAGTAGGGCAGGCTGGCGCGTTGCTGATTCTCATGCCACCACCACCCAATCACGCTGGGCAGGCCGGTGTAAATGGACATGCGGTTGCCCCACCGATACAAATCCGGGTTGGTTGTGCCTTCAATGATCGTGGGCGAACCTTGCGCGTTTTGTCTCAACCACAAGATGGCCTCGTAATCGCTGCTCAGCGCAAATGTGTTCTCTGGTTGCGCGGGCGGATGCCCCGGCTCGGTGCGCTGCGCGGTTTGCATGTAAATCTCTCCGTTCAACCCGCGCGGCGCGGCCTCGGAAATGCGGTCGTTCATTTTGGCGGGGATGGCAAACGCGGGGTAAACCAGCCCGCCCAAAACCAAAGCCGCAACCAGCGGGGCTGCCCAGCGGTGCCGCGCCATCAGCCAAATGCTCACCGGCGCGGCGATGATGCCCAGCAAAAGCCAGACCTGCACGTAAAACTTGAACACCGTGTTCATGCGGCCAATATCGCCGCGCAGCACAATTATTTCCACGGCCAATGTCAGGGTGATGGCTCCTGCGGCGGTCAGCCACATTAACCGGCGGGATGGCGCCGTGCCGGGCGAGAGCGCCGCGAGGAAAGCCGCGGCGGCCATCGGCAAAGCCGCCAGCGCGACCGGGATGCCCCGCATGGTCAACGCGCCGCCCGCCGCCATTGAGATGGCCCCCAGCCCAACGCCAAAAATCACCCAGCGGTATTGCCGCGTTTCGGCAAGGGCGCTTAGCGTGCGCCACGCGCCGCTGAGCAAATATAAGCCAATTGGGATGAGGAAGATGGCGTAAATTTTCGTGTAAACATCCAGCGGCGTGCGTTCGCCCGCCCAAAGGTCAACTGCGTTATACGCTTGCCCAAAATTGGCGTAAAACGGCGCAAACCACGCGCGGGTGAGCAAGGCAAAGGCGGCAATTGAAAGCACAAGTTTCACGTAGGGGCGGGGCATCGCCTCGCCATTGTCGTTCTTTGCGTTCAAAACCCCAATCACAATTCCCGCCAAGCACAACAAAAGCAGGGTGGGGTAATCCCACGAATTTGTTGGATACAACGCGCCCACCACCAATGACCCCAGCAAAATGGATTTCCAGTTCACCGCGCTTTTGGCAAAGGCGATGGCGAAGCCAAACGCCAGCAACACCAACGGCATGGCGATCATGTGCGCGTGCAGGTCGGCATATAAAAATGTGAACAACGGAAACTCCGCGATGGGCACGGAGGGATGAATGCGGGTGGCATCCCAGTAAGGTGTCATGGAATACATGGGCAGCGGCGAACCCATCAGCCATTGACCAAACCCACGCGCGGTGGCCTCCAGCGCGTTCACGCCGCCATCAATTCCGCCCAACGTGGCCCACGCGCCGCCCATCACCCGAATTTCTTGCAAATTGCCAATGCCCGCTACAAACAGCGCGGCCAAAATGCCAGCGAGGGAGTTGGCCCGTTTAAATGTTTGACCAGCGAGCCGCGCCAATGTGCAACCCAAAACAAACGCGCCCGCCGCCGTGAGCGCAAACAGCATGGGGATGGCGATGTTGTAGGCCACGGCTGGCTCAATCCCCAGCGCTTTGATGGGCGCGGCCACAATCACGAGGCCAAAATAGTAGTAGTTGATGTATCCGCCGCTAAACCACGGATCCACCGGGGGGAAATATGCCGAGCGCAAAATGGCGTTGAGATACGCAAAGTCCATCGGCTTCTCCCCGCCCATATACGCATGCCACAAATCGGGGTTGCCCGCCCGCACAGCCAGCCACGCGCCAAACGCCGCGAGAAAGACGATCTCGCCCACCACAATCGCCGCGCGATTTTCTTTGAGCAGGGCAAACAAATACGACCCGCGCCTCATCCACAAAAACAGGCCAACGATGACCAGAAGCGCCATCACCAGCCAAACCGCGCCGGCGCTAAACGCCAAAATCTGGGCAGAACCCATCAGCCAAACGGCCACCGCCACCAGCAAAAGCCCAAGCGTTTTTGCAAAGCCAAACCCGCCGCCCGCCAGCTTGCCGCGCGTTGCCAGCGCAAGGATGGGAAACGCCGCCAGGCCAAGCGCTTCGATCAACGCCAGCCACGCCAAAACCGCCAGCGGCTGCGATTGGTTGAGCGGCGACGTTGCGGGAAAGAGTTGCGCCCAGGTGAGGCCAGTTTGTTGCGCGGCTTTTTGCGCGGGCGTGAGGAGCATCCCATTTGGCGCGTTCACCGCCTCGGTGGGGGCTTGTTTCACCGCGCCGTATACATCCACCTTGCCCAAAATGCGCAGCGCTTTCTCGCGCGAGTAATTGGCGTTTTTTGTAAATACCAGCACACGCGGATGGTCATACACGCTAAAGGCTTCCTCGGCGGTTGGGTAGGGCACAAACAGAGAATTTGAGCGCGCGCCATCCAGCGGAATTGGCATCTCCTGATCGTTGAACTGGAATGGGCCAAGATGCGGGAAGACATACGAATTCAGCGTGAGGTCAAAACCCAGCTCGCCCGCGAACAAAGCGCGGTAATACTCCACCGTGAGCGGGTAACGATATGGCAAACGCGGGATGCTGGCATACAGCCGGTTGGACGAAATGATGATCGTATCGGCTTCGTCCAGCCAGTTGATGAGGTTGGCTTGTTTTTGGGGCGTGTCCTCGTTGTAATTCTCCATTTGACCCGATGGGCTGGAGGTGAGCGCGTTGTAATACAGCCCCGGCGCGCGCCCGTTTGTGTTGAGCGGCATCGGGTCATCCCAGTGTTCCCAAGTCACCACGCTGGTGTTTGCGGCGATGGTTGTGCCATCTGCCGCGGCCTCCAGCCGGATGTAATACGTGCTGCGCGGGTTTAGCTGCGCCGTCCCAAAATCCAGGGTGAGCTGTTTGGCGTTCACCGCGCCAACCGCCTCGCCAATCAGCTCATCGGTGTTCAGGTTATACAACTTTGCGCGCAACGCGCCCTCGCCATTGATGCGGTTTAGCCGCAGTTTTATCTCGCTCAGCGGTGTTTCGCTGGCGGGCATATCTGCCGGGCGGATGGAAATTGTGTCTGCCGAAGTGGCCGAGGCAAACAGCGTTTTGATTGGGAGTTGCGTTTCTCCGGCGCTGGTGAGCAAACTCACCGCGCTGGGCACGTTGGCGTAAACCCAGTCTGTGGCTTGCAGGCGGGCCAGCGGCTGGTTGTATATGTTGCTAAAAGCGATGGCCCATGCGCCGTGCAAAATAAGCGCGAGGGCGATGGCGACCGGCGCGATAAATCGCAACACCCGCGCGGCTAAATTATTGCCTGTCCTCAATTTCTCCCGCGTGAGGGAGGGCGAAATCGCGTGTTGCCAGAGCGCCATCAGCCCATGCGCGGCCAGCACGCACGCCAGCGGGTAGATGGGGAACAGATAGCGGATGGATTTTGTCCACTGGGTAGATTGATACGCGAAATACAACCCAACCCATGTCACGATGATGATGTATCGCCACGCGCGATGCCCCAGCCACATTTGGCGCAGGGCATACGCAAACCCCGCGATGGCGGCCAGCGCCAGCCCAATGCCCGCGCCATAAAACACAAAATTCACCAGCGGAAAAACAATCGGCTGGCGGTTGGCCCACTGGATGCCAAATGGCGCATCAACTGTGCCGCTCACGAACATTTGCGCCAAAACCAATTGCTGAATCCAGCGCGAAGATGGCGCGAACACCGCGCGTAACGGGGCGGGCAGGCGCACCGCCAAATCGCACACTTTCATCAAGGTGTTGCCATCGCCATACAGGGCGCAATCGCGCACGGTGTTGTAAAACTCGGTATCGCTGTTGCCCACAAACGAATATGGCTGCGTGATGCGAAACGCCAAAAATGTCATCACGCCCGCGAGGATCAGGGCGGCGATGAGCGTGACAAACGCCGGGGCGTCATCCAGCCAGCCCGCCCAGCGCCACACCGCCACGCCCGCCGCCAGCATGATGAGCGGCACAAGCGGCCACACGCTGATCTTGCTGGCGATGGCGCACCCTGCGAACAGCCCGGCCAGCGCCATCAGCGCAAATAGTTTTTTGGTGTGATGCGGTTTATCCGGGCGCAAGCTGGTGGCCCAAACGCACATCATGGCGCACAAAGCCACAAACATGGTGGCCATGCTGTCTACCGTAAAAAAATGCGCCTGCTGAATGTTGAGCACGGTGAGCGCCCCAAACAGCGCGGCCAACAAACCGGCGCGGGTTCCAAACAGCCGCCGCGCAATAAAAAAGGTGGCCGCCAGCGTCACCAAATCTTCCAATGTGGAAGCCAGCCGCCCGGCAATCGCCATGCCATCGTAGCTGGTGAATGGCATGTGCGCGCACACGCTCAACCCGTCCACGCCAGACCGGCACACCACGTTCAAAAATTCTGCAAAAAACCGCGCGGTGAACAGTGGCAGCGTGCCATACACATAGCTTGCGCCCCAGGTGGTGTTCATGGGGTTGAGGGGTGACGCGGCGGAGTCAAAGTAGGCGCTCAAACTGGATGGCCGCTGGAGCAGCGTCGCCAGATAGGTCATGTAACGCTCATCCGGGTGAACGTGCTGCCCGCGATCCCAATCCAGGTTATTCAAACGCAACGCCGCCGCCAGTAAAAATATGGCGATGAGGGCGAATATGGCCGCGGCTTTTGCGCGCGTTGATGTTTTCTTTGAGGACTCAACCGACATTGTTGCGCCGATTGTAACGTGTAAGACACGATGAAAACGGAAAAGAGAGCTTGCGCGATTTCAATTTCCCATCACCGCCCGCGTGTTGCCACGGTTTTTATTTTCTGCGGGTATTATTATCTGGGCTTGAAGACGTTTTGGTGAAGACGCCAAAGTGCAAAGTGTGATTTTTATTTCAGATGGCCTCAACTTTTTAATGCTATGACAAACCGCCGAGACGATATCCCCGATTTTTATGCCAGCGCGCAAAAAACGTTGCAAACGCTGGGGCACGATGGCGCGGCGGCCTATTTGGACGCGCCGCGAAAGTTTGACCTTGCCCCAACTTTGCGGGCTGGCGGGGCCATCATTTTTGGGCATTTGGATGTGAGTGTGATGGGGCCGCATTACGCAGAAGCAGTTCATGCCTGTATGCAAAGCGGCGCGAAGGTTGTTCTGGGGGTGGGCGTGTTGCATGCTCTTACACAAGACCTGCAAGATGCCCGCGTGCGCGTGGCCGCAGGCGCAGACCCCACCTGCGAGCCATCCTGGGGCATTCAGGGGCCGGGCTTGGATGAAAGCGCGGGCAAGACCAACTGGCACCGTGAGTTCTCTATGCTGGCTTTCAGCTATTTCTTTGAGGTTGAGGCCAAACGCCGCCGCGAGCGCCATCTGCCAACCCCAGAGCTAATTGTGCGCTACCCGTATTTGGCGGGCGGGCGGCCTCATCTTTTGCCGGGCATTGCAGAGTTGCGTGAAATGGTGAAGGGTGGGGCGGTGGTCGTTGGCACAGCCGACCCGTTTCATCACGGGCTTGCGTATGGCGACCCCGCCGAAACCGCATTGCCCGCCGATGAGCGCGGTTTGGCGCTATGCCGCAAGACCGTGCAAAACGGGTTTGACATGCTGGGCGCGGGCGATTATTGGGGCTTTAACCAGCATTGTGTGCAGGCCAAAAGCGATGGCCGCGAAATGGGGCAGGTGGTGCGTTACATTCTTGGCAAACCGCTGGCTGCCACCATTCACGACATCGCTTGGGATGACATGAGCGGGCCATACGGCAAGCCATCACCAAGCTGGGTGGCGGGCTGCCTGATAACCCTGACCCCGCGAGAACCGCGGGAGAGTGATTTGCACTGAGGAAAGAAAAGATTACAACCTCGCAGGTTGGCCTGCGCGATTTTGGAAAACCGAGGCTTGGCAGGCCAACCTGCGAGGTTGTATTCTCAATTCATCACCGTCCGCCGAATCACATCTAAAGCTTGCAAAGCCGTGAGGTTGCGCTGGTTGTAGCCATATTGCAAATACCCGGCGGTGAAATTGGCGGTCTGGTCATCGGGCGGTTTGTTGTAATGGAACCCGTCCCAAATGGCCCCGCGGTTGGGCAACTGATCCATCACTGCGCGGTTGTCCAGCAACACCACGCCATACTCTGCGGCCAATTTTTTGATGATGCCGTTGATTGTGCCAAGCGGCGCGGTGTTGTCCTTTGTCTCAAGGTCATCCATTTTGGTCAGCAACACCGGAATCACGCCCTGCGAGATGGTGAACTCGATGATTTGGCGGTAGCGCGCTTCGAACCCCTGCCAGGTGTGCTGGTCGCCTGTGCCCAGCAAAATAATCGCCACACTCGGCTTGTTTTGGCTGTATTCGCAGGCCAGCGGTGTTTGCCCGCCGCAGCCGCCGGGGGCTTTGGATGGATCTAAGACCGCGCTGGTGTTCCATCCCCCAAACGCCGACTGGCTGACCCGCCCGAACGAGGGCTTGAAATAATCAATCGTGGGTTGAAGATAACTGTAACTCCCCAGCGTATACGCGCCCCACGAAAACGGCTTGAAGAAAGCCGGGTTGTCTGTGTTGCTGTCGCCAATCAAAGAAAACGCGCTGGCGCGGTTGCCCAGTTTTTGGCCGCTTTGGTAGATGGCTTTTGCGCGTGAGCCAATGCTGAGATACGGATAACTTGTTGGGCCGGTTGAGGCTGCCTTGCCGGTTCCATTCGCTGGGGCAGATGAGGCCGCGGCGGATTTTTGCGCAATCGGCACGGCGGCGGTTTGCTGGCTGGTCACGGCCACCTTGCCCCATTCCAGTTTCCCGTTCAGGTCAAGATACAACACAAACACCCAGCCCGTTTTGCCATCATCGGTCTTGACCTGCGCCCACGCCGCATCTTCACTTCTGCCAATAATTTTCACTGGCGTGAACACGGGCAACTGCCCAACGATGCTTGTGTCAAACCCCGGCTGGTTGCGCAAATTAAGCCCGCCGTTTTGCTGAACGGCGTCGTTGCTAGACACTTCGGCATCGGCGGTGATCTCGTGCGTGCGCTGCACCTGTGCAGGCGCTTGCGCAACTTGCCCCGGCGCGGGGATGTTTAGCACGGCCCCAATTTGCAAAAGCACCGGGTTAATGCCGGGGTTTGCCGCGCTCAGCGCATCCAGCGAGACCCCGTTTTTGAGCGCGATGTCCAGCATCGTGTCGCCAGATTGCACGGTGTATTTTTTGAGCGCTGGGGTAGGGGGCAGCGGGCTGGGGGTTGGGGGCAAAGGTGTTTCAACCGCCTGCTGGGTGGGGGCAGGGCTGGGAGCCGGCGTTTGCGGATAGAGCGTAATCACCGGTTCGGCGGTGGGTGCGTTGAGCGTTTTGGCCGCATTTGCCAGCAAATAAATGCCCGCAAACGCCAACCCCACGCAAATGATCAGCCCAAGTAATAATTTCCAGCGCATCATGCGGGGGTAATCATATCAATGCAGACGATGGACGATGGACGGCGGACGATGGCTTTTCATCGTTCATTGTCTATCGTCCATCGTCCATCGTCTAAAATCGTTTCATGCGAAAAATAGTCTTTGCCTTGCTGATGGCTGCCGGGTTGGCGGCGTGTTCGGGCGGCGGCGCGTCGCCAGCGCAAGTGATTGAGCAATATCTAAAAGCGCGCGCCAAGCCGGATGTAAACCAAATGATCGCGGTCTCGTGCGCGGCGTGGGAGGGCAACGCGCGGACGGAGGCGCAGTCGTTTCAATCGCTAAACACCACTTTGCAGGATATGAAGTGCAGCGATGCCAGCGTGAGCGGTGATGATGCCAGCGTGTCTTGCACGGGCAAGCTCCTCACCGCATATAACGGCGAAACCCGCGAGCGCAATTTGGCCGAGCGCCAGTTCGCCCTCAAAAAAGAAGCCGGTGAATGGCGAATGTGCGGCTACAAATAACGCAAGTAACGCAAGAAATTACAAAACGCCTTTTGTGGATGGAACCCCGGCCCGGCGCGGGTCTATGCGCGTGGCGGCGCACAGCGCGCGCCCCAGCGCCTTAAACACCGCCTCGGCTTTGTGGTGGTCATCGCGGCCATACAAAATGCGGGCGTGCAGATTGATGCGGCTGTGTGCGGCGAAACTCTCCAAAATATGCGGGATCAGCGATGTGCCCAGCCCGCCGATGCTGGACGTGCTAAACGCGCCGTCAAACACGGAATAAGGGCGCCCGCTCAAATCCACAATCACTTGCGCCAGCGATTCGTCCATCGTCACAAACGCATCGGCCATGCGGGTGATGCCCGCGCGGTCGCCCAGCGCCTTGTCAAACGCCTGACCCAGCGCAATCGCCACATCCTCGGCGGTGTGATG
>DAORUN010000107.1:0-4430 GCA_035433205.1 Thermoflexales bacterium
TTTTTGCATATACACGCCATCCAGCCAGCGGTCAAATTTGTAGCCAATGTTGCGGAACAAGCCAACTTGCTCAAACCCCAGGCTTTTATGCAGGCCGATGGAAGCCGCATTGGCGCTGTCTCCAATCACAGCCATCATTTGGCGGTAGCCGCGCTGGGCGCACTCATCCATCACACGGGTGAGCAAAACACGGGCCACGCCCTGCCCGCGATATGCGTTGTGCACGTAAATGGAATCCTCGCAAGTGAAGCGGTAGCCAATGCGCGGGCGGTAGGTGCTGGCATACGAATACCCGGCCAGAACGCCATCGGCCAAAGCCACAAAATACGGGTAGCCCTGCGCCAAAACCGCGTTCATGCGCCTCAGCATTTCCGCCTCGTCTGGCGGGTCATATTCCCAACTGGCCGTGCCGTGCAGCACTTCCTCGCGGTAAATGGCGGTGATGGCGGTGATATTCTCAGGTTGCGCGGGTTGAATGACCAACATGCGGTAGATTATCCGTCAGATATGGACACCCTTCACACACTTTTGGCCGAACTTGAACATTTTGGCAAAACAAATGACGCTTCTGCCGCTGGGCGTGAGCGCAAGATGCTGAACATCACGCCAGATACCGGCGAGTTTTTGCGCGTGCTCATTTTGGCGATGAACGCCCAGCGCGTGTTGGAAATTGGCACCTCCAATGGATACTCCACGCTTTGGCTGGGGCTGGCAGCGGCCCAAACCGGGGGGCATGTGCGAACGGTCGAGCTTTCGGAATACAAAATCAAGCTGGCCGCGCAAAATTTTGCGCGGTCTGGTCTGGGGCAATGGATCACCCAACTTCACGATGACGCGGGTCATGCGTTGGCGCAATGCGAGGCGGGAGAAATTGACCTGCTCTTTCTTGATTCCGAGCGCAAGGAATATGCCGGATGGTGGAGCGACATCAAGCGCGTCTTGCGCCCTGGCGGGTTGCTGGTGGTAGACAACGCCACATCTCATGCCAGCGAGATGCAACCATTTGTAGATGTGGTTAAGGCCGACGATGATTTTGCAACCAGCCTTGTGCCGGTGGGTAATGGCGAATTTATGGCGGTAAAGCGATGATGAATTTGGTTTTGTTAACGTGAATTTTGGATAAGTATCGCAAATCCGCAACGGGATATAAGACTAAAAAATACGGCTTAAATCTGTCATTCCGAACGCCGCAGGCGGAGGAATCTGCGCGTAAGTCAGGCTTGGTGCGTACCTTTTTCGCAGATTTCTCGCTCGTTCCTCGCTCGAAAACCTGTCCTGAGCTTGTCGAAGGATGACAGGCTTACTCTTATCCAAAACTGACGTTTTGTTAAAAGCCCAAATTCTCACCGCTCATTTTCTTCCCAAATCGCGGCAATCCTCAAAAACGCTTCGCCCCAGCCGTTATCAATTGCAATTTCTTGCAGCGCGCCGGTGGGCGCAAAAAGCAGGCGCAGTTCGTCGTAATCTGCAAACGTTTGGGCGCGGGTCAGGCTGTCAATCTCGCGGGTGATGGCGCTGGCGGCCTGCGCGGGTGTTCGCTGCGCATACAGCGATTCCTCCGAGCGCCGCAACAACCCCGCGAGTTCGTCTAACGCAGAAATGAGTGCGTCAAATGTCATATTGAGGTGACCTCTGGCGGCCTTTATGTCTTGCTCACAATTACGGGTGTGCCGGGCGCGGCGTAATATTCGGCGGAATCATACGGCGCGGCGGGCGTGGTCCAGCGCCAATACCAGCGGGCGATGGCGGGCGGCACATTCACACAGCCGTGGCTGCGATGCGAGCCGTAATCGTTGTGCCAATACGCGCCATGTATGGCCGCGCCCCGCGGGGTAAAAAACGTGGCAAACGGAACGCCCGGCAAATCATAATAATCTGGCGTGCTCCACAAACCCATCATGTGAGCCGATGGCTTTTTGGAGATGACGCGAAAACTGCCATTGGGCGTGTAGGTGTATAGCGTCAGCTTGCCCGTCGCCACCCGCGTCTCCAGCGCGATCTTGTCATCCTCGTACGCCCGCATCAAATTAATGGTGGTGTTCACCTCAATGCGTTTGTTCTTCACCTCTGGCGAGAGCGGGGTCAGGTCATCCAGGCTGATGGGGCGCAGATGGGCGGCGGGGATGAACGCATCGCGGCGCAACCCTTCGCGCAGTTGATACCACGCATTCCCTGCCGCATCTTTTGCCACGCCCGCGATGCGAAACACGCTGGCGTAATACAGCCGATAAAAAATGGGCGCGTCGGCGCGTGGCTGAGTTCGCGCATCGGCGAACGGTGCGCAAATTTCGCCCCAGGTTCTGGCAGGGGCCAGCGCATTTTGCGGCGCGTTTTCCACCGGCTGAACCTGCGTCGCGGCCACAAAACCGCGCTCGGATTGAAACCAGGCGTTGTTGATGTGCGCCAAAACAGAGAAAACGTCATCGCGGGCATACTGGCCCACCGCGGGCGAGGCCGCATCTGGCGCGGCGTGAATGGGCAACGTGGCGGCGGTCACCCGCCCCAGCGATGCGGGCGGCGCGGCGTTTGGCGCGTCCATGAGCGCCATCGCTTGCGGGTTTTTGGCGTAAGCCGGCGTGTAGTGCAAGAAAGTTCGCGCGGCGATGACCGCCGATGAGAGGGCAACTCCTTTGATGAAGCGACGACGTGTGACCATGCTGACTTATGAAATGCTGAATGCAAAATGCAAAACTTCCCTTTCCGCAAATTTTACATTTAGTTTTGCTTCTGCACAACCAGCAAATGCGAGAGGCCAAACACGCGCAACGGCGAGGACTCCAGCCCTTGCATGGCCGCCCGCAACGCCCGCCCGCGCCCACCAGACCGCGCCACAATGTTGTCAAAACCCGGGTATACCTGGGTGTGCGAGACCACGCGCATTGGGGTTCCATCAAACAAACCGCGCAGGCCAGCGGCGGTATAGGCCCGCACATGCGGGGCGAGGCGGTTGCGCAAGGCGTTGGGCAGCCAGTTCACCAGCGGGATGTTGCCAAAATGATATTCGCCGCGCACATACACGCCATGCGTTTCAAAAAAATACAGCCGATTGGGCACAAAAATGACCGCCCGCCCGCCGGGGCGCAGCACCCGCGCCATTTCGCGGCAAGCCAGCCGGTCATCTTGCACATGCTCCAGCACCTCGTGGCTAAACACCACATCAAACGATTGGTCGGCGTAGGGCAAATGCTCGCACACGCCGCCCATCATCCCGCCAATGCCCATCTGCGCGCCCTCGGCCACGCGATCCACCTCAATGTCTATGCCGTATACGCGGGGCGTGAAGCGCCCAATGGCGCGGACATACATGCCAATCCCGCAGCCATCCACCAAAACGGTTTTACCCGCCAGCGGCGCGGCGGCGTTGAGCATGGACAGGCGGCGTTCTTGCCCGGCCCGCCACACCAGCGAGGGCACGCCGCGCTCGGCGGCGCCGGGCTGTTCGGCGGCGGTTCGGTGAGGGTGGAGTTGTTCGCTCAAGGCTTTGTATTCACATGAATAGGCAGGATAAACGGGATGAAAAAATCCTGTTCATCTTGTTCATCCATGTTAATTGGAGATATTACCTGCGGCGCGGCCAAGCCGCACTTCTTCAATAGATTGCAACTGGTCATCCAGCACGCGCACTTGTTCGTCCACGTCCTGGCTCAGGTGGGCGTAATCGGCGATGGCGGTTGCGCTTTGCCCGGCCAATGCCTGCGAGTAGATGGTGCCAAGCGAGGAGACCGTACTCTCCAGTTGAATTTCGGCCTCGCGCACGGCAGATTGCAGTTTTTCCAGCGAGGCCAACTGGCTTTTGCGGGTGGCCAGGGTTTTGCTCAATTGCGCCCGCACATTGTCGTTTTTCTCGGTCACCAGTTCACCTTCCAGCTTTTTGATGGATTCCGGGACGGCGCGCAGGTCTTGCTGAACAACGGGGTTGCCGCGATATACGGAAATCTTCTGCGCCGTTTGCTCCACCGATTTTTGCCACTCGGCAAATTGCGCCGAGAGCCGGGTTAGATTTTCTTTTCGCGCCCCGCTGGCGTTGCGGGTCAGTTCATCCAGCGCCTTGCGATAAGCCTTGACTTGATCCAGTTGCGCAACCAGCGAGCGATCCAGCGTGACCGATGCCCCTTCTGCGTTGGACACGGTTTGGGCGTTAAAACCTCTGGCGGGCTGGTCGCGCTGGTCGCGATCCTCGCCCAGCATGGTGTTCATAAAAATGATGAACACCGGGATGCCTATGCCGAGGATGGGGTAGATGGCCCAAAAATAATTTGGCGAGGTGATCACGCTCAGCGCAGCCAAGAAAGCCATCACCCCCAGCAAAGGCGAGGTTTGGCGCAAAAACTTACGAAATTTGGATGACATGCTTTTGGGAATTATAGTTGCTGAACGAGACGACCGCGATGACAGGGATAAAGAGGATGACAAGGATGAGCCACCAGCCA
>DAORUN010000107.1:4530-11711 GCA_035433205.1 Thermoflexales bacterium
CAACCAGCAACCAGCAACCAGCCAAAACCGCTCTGCTATAATTAACCCTTGCGTCCCCATGGCGCAGTGGATAGCGCGTTTGGTTGCGGACCAAAAGGCCGGAGGTTCGAGTCCTCCTGGGGACATACGGGCGGGAGTCAAAAGATGACTCTCGCCCTTTTGTTTTTTTCGCCAAAAGGGTATAGTTCTTGCCGATGAGATGTTACTTCAACGGCACAGTTTACACACCTGAACAAGTTATTGAAAATGGCGCGGTTTTAACCGATGACGCGGGTCGCATCACCTGGGTGGGCGCGGGGGCAGATGCGCCCGCGCCAGAAGGCGCCACGCGCGTGGACGCGCATGGCAAGGCCATCATCCCCGGCCTGATTGATTTGCACACGTTTGGGTGCAAAGGGGCGCAACTGCAAAAGCCAGATGATTTTCTGGAATCTTTGCGGGCGCAGTGCCGCAACTATTTTGAGTTTGGCGTGGGCGGGTTTCTCATCTCGCCGCCAGTGGCGCCAGATGGCGCGCCAGAAACGATGAGCGCGTATCTCCGCGCCCTCGCACATGCCATCACCCAAATTGCCGCCGCCCCAGAGCCAAACGCGGCGCAGTGCCTGGGCATTCATTTGGAGGGGCCATGCCTGGACCCGCGCGTGCATGGCGCGTTTCCTCTCGCCGCGCTGCAAACGCCATCACCAGAAAATTATGCGGCTTGGCTGGGTGCAGCGGGTGGGCTGATTAAGCTGGTGACGCTTGCGCCAAACCTGCCGAGCGGCGTGGAGAGCGCGGCATTTTTGCGCGGGCGCGGTGTAAAAGTGAGCCTTGGGCACAGCGCCGCAGATTATGCGTTTACCGCAAAAGTTTTGGCCGATGGAAACTGCGATTTAGCCACGCACATGTTTAACGCCATGACCCCGCTGAGCCACCGAGACCCCGGCGTGGCTGGCGCAGTGCTGGAGAGCAATCTACCCGTGATGCTGATCTGCGATGGCATTCATGTACACCCCGCGGCCATGCGGCTGCTTGTGAAATGCAAAGGCGCAGAGCGCATCATTCTGGTCACAGACTCAATGGCCGCCGCGGGCATGGGAGATGGAATATACGAGTTTTTTGGCCAATCGGTAAGCGTGACCGCCGGGCGGGCCACGTTGCCATCTGGCACATTGGCGGGCAGCGCGCTCACGCTAAACCGGGCAGTGGCAAATATGGCGACCTTCACCGGCCTGCCGTTTGCCGCCGCGCTCAAAATGGCAACGGCGTTGCCCGCGCAAATGCTTGGCTTGTCAGGCATGGGTTCGCTCGCAGCGGGTTCCATCGGCCCTGTTTTTGTGATGGATGAAGCGACAGGCGAGATATTAAATACCTGAGCAGATTTGTGTAATTACACATCTGGTTGCATTTTCCTATCCCAAAATCTGTTATAAAGGGATAAATCTGTAGCACCTTTGTGCAAGCTTAAAGTCCGAATGTGCCGTGAACAATTTTGAGTTAATGTTTAGGAGAAAATGACCAGCTCGGAAGTTCCATTGCTCGCGTTCAAATTGCTGGGCAAACCAATCATCACACAAAACGGCCAACCCGTGAGTGGATTTATCTCGGCCAAGGCGCAGGGACTGCTGATTTATTTGGTGGTGACGGGCAAAGTGCATACCCGCGCCACGCTGGCGAATGTGTTTTGGGGCGATGGAACCGATGTTCAGGCCGCAAAAAATTTGCGGAACGCGCTTTCAAATTTGAACGCGCTGGTTGGGTCGCACCTTTTGATCTCGCGCGAGGAAATCGCGTTTGACACTTCTCAACCTTACACGCTGGATGTGGATGAATTCACGCGCGCTTTGTCTGGCGACCCCGCGCGGAACGATGCGCACACGCTTCGCCGCGCGGTGGAGTTATATCAGGGCGATTTTTTGGCCGGTTTTTACGTGAAGAACGCGCTGGAGTTTGATGAGTGGGCGGTAGGGCGGCAGGGCGCGCTTAAGAATATGGTTTTGCAGGCTCTGCACACGCTGGTCACGCAGTATTTGGAGCACGAAGAATATGCGGCGGGGATCAATTACGCCAACCGTCTGCTAGACATCGGCCCCTGGCACGAGGAAACCCACCGCAATTTGATGAAGCTGCTTTCGCGCAGCGGCCAGCGCAGCGCGGCGCTGGCGCAATATCAAATTTGCTGCCAAATCCTCAAAAGCGAGCTGGGTGTTGACCCGCTGCCAGAAACCACCGCGCTGTATGCCCGCATCAAGGCTGCCGCCGCGCCGCCGCCGCACAATTTGCCGCCGCAGTCCACGCCTTTTGTGGGCCGCACCGCCGAGCTGGCCGAGCTGGCCCGCTTTTTGCGCAACCCAAAGGCGCAATTGCTCACCCTGACCGGGCCGGGCGGAATTGGCAAAACACGGCTGGCTTTGCAAGGCGCAACCCACGCCATTGACCCATCGCAAAATGACGAACAAATTTTTGGCGATGGCGTTTTTCTGGTGTCGCTTCACGCAGATGACGGGCCGGAGAAGCAATCTTTGGCAACCGCGCTAGACACGGCCTTGCGGGTTGAGATGCACGGATCAATCCGTTCTCAAGCGCCATTAATGTCTTTTTTGCGCGACAAAAAGATGTTGCTGATTTTTGACAATTTTGAGTATTTGCCCAATGCCGCCGGTCAGCTTACGCAACTGCTTCATTTTGCGCCGGGGGTAAAGGCGCTGGTCACCTCGCGCGTGCGCCTGAACCTGCCCGAAGAAATTTTGCTGGAGGTGAAAGGGCTGGACTTCCCGGCCAGCATTGAATCGTATGTCCCAGCCGGGTTTGGCGCATTGCAGTTGTTTATTCAAAATGCGCAGCGCATCCATACAGATTTTTCGCCGAATGCCGCGGAAATGGCGGCGGCCATCCGCATTTGCCAAATGGTTGAGGGGGCGCCGCTGGGCATTGAGCTTGCATCTGGCTGGCTGCGCGCTCTTTCTTGCGTGGAAATTGCGCAAGAGATTCAAAACAGCCTGGATTTTCTAACCGCGTCATCGCCGTATTTTCCGCAACGGCATCGCAGTTTGCGGGCCGCGTTTGATTACTCCTGGGGGCTGCTCCGCCCGGATGAAAAAGGCGTATTGGGCAAGCTGGCCGTTTTTCGGGGCGGGTTTGAGCGGGAGGCCGCGCTCAAAATCGCGGGAGCATCCATCAGCATGTTGGCCGGACTTACAGACCATTCCTTGATTTGGCGCAACTTCACCGGCCGATATCATATTCACGAAATGGTGCGCCAATTTGCAGAAGAAGCGCTGCGCCGGCAAAACGAGGAGGAAGACGAGCGCACCCGCAACGCCCACGCCAATTATTTTGCCGAGTGGCTGCTGGCGCGTCAGACCGACCTTAAAAACGATGACACAAAGACGCCTTTGGCCATTGAAGTGGAACGAGAGAATGTCCGCGCGGCATGGGCCTGGGCCACCAGCCATCGTCTTGCGAATGAGGTGGATATGTTTATGGCCTGCTTGTGATTTTTACTCCTGCCCCAGCACCAACTCCAAGCGGCGGGCCAGTGGCTCCAGCCGCCGGGCAATGGCTTCTTCTAAATTTAGATTAGGGTCTTTTAGAACCTCTGCCCACAAACCGGCAAACTCGGTGGAGAGCCGGTCTTCCACCAGGCCCCATGCGCGGGTCATGGGCAATATATATGTGCCCCGCAAACCAGCGATCACCATTTTAAAAAGCCGCTCGGTGGAGTATGGGGGCAGGTCATACGCCTCCATCACGGCGGGCAATTCCCCAACAATTTGGCTGTACTCCACCTGCTGTTTTATGCTGGTCAAAAATTTAATCAGTTTGATGGCCGCCTCGCGCCGCCGCGAGTGCTTCCACACCACCAAATGCGAGCCTCCCACAAAAAACATCCCCATTGGCATAGCCAGCCCAATTTGATTTTTCATGTTGGCCGAGATTTGATTGATGAGCCACGGCCCGCTTATGGTCACTGCGGTTTGCTCATCGTTCAAAAATTGGTCGTCTGGTTCCAACGCGTTGAGATGGCGCACGGATGGCGCCAGCAGCCGCCCCAGCGAGAAATAGCGCCGAATGCCCTCGCGGGCGGCGGGTTGATCAAACATCACCCGCTTGCCATCTACCGAGACAAGCCGCCCGCCCGCGCCCCGCACCCAACAGGCCAGGTTGTGCAATGTGGCGTGCGTATAGCCCGTTGGCACCGTCCAGGGAACTTTTATACCGGCCTCGTGCAAGGCCACGAGCGTGTTTTCAAAATGATCCACCGTTTGAAAGGCGGTGTCTTCTTGAATGCCAAGCGCTTTCAGCATGGCGCGGCGGTAATAAACCAACTGCATCCCGACAAACCAGGGGATGGCTTGAATTACATCGCTCTCTGGCAAATGACAGCCATACCACGCCGCTGGTAAAAAACGGTGCGGTTTGCCAACAAACGCGATTTCATCCGGGGTAAATGCGTGCAGGGCGTTCATGGTCGCAATATCGCCCAGCCAGGTGGATCCGATCTCGGAGACATCCGGGCCATCGCCATACAACGCCATCTTGATCAAATCGCCCCAAGACCGATCCCACGGCAAAGCCCGAACATTGACATGGATGCCGCTTTGCGCTTCAAACTCATCGAGCAATGGCCGAATCCGGCTGGCGCTTTGCCCTTGAATAGTAAATTCGATTTCTTGAGACATGTGAGTTCACTCTTCCTTGAACTCCCTTGACAATGCCACTGGCAGTTGCTCCGCGGGCGGCATTATGCCACATAAAAGCCTTTCTCCGGCGCAGCCTTTGCGGCGCGTGCCTTTTGAAAAAAGATTTTCTGTCAGCCGCCAAGCACTTAGAAATTGTTTTTCAATCCAAATCGGATTCCGATTTTTGCTGGAATTACTTTGTGCGTGGTGTTCATGCTTCGGCCTCAACGGCAAGCGCTCAACGGCAAGCGGATAAAATCCGCCGCCTAAGTATCGGGAAACCCGCTGGCGCGGGTTACAAAATCTGTGCTAACCCGCAGGCGGGTTTTCCAACCGAGTAGCCGCCGGATTAATCCACGTCCTCCTCGCGAAAGCGGGGATGGCGGCAACACGCGCACATCTAATCAGAGTAATTTACCCAAATACCGCACGACTTTGTGTAATTGAAAAACAGTTATTTAGCGTTTAACAATATGAAGCCGTGATTTTTTAACAAACTCAAACTCGCTTTGTTTGTCCGCGAAGAAATCGTCAATGGCGCGGCGACACCCCGACCAGTGATCGTAGTCATCAATGACAAGCCGCCCACCCGCTGAAAGAAACGGGACAATTCTGGCAAGGCAGGTCATGACGGAGTCGTACCAATCGCAATCAAGATGCGCCAGCGCAATTGGTTCATTTGGGGCAAGCGTATCTTCAAACAATCCGGGCAAAAAGGACACGCGATTGGCTTCGGGTTCTATTCCGCATAATTGAAAATTTGCGACGACCCTGGCGAGAATATCGCTTTGATAGCCATAATAGGGATTGCTCCCGATGCCCTGCGATTGACCCGATGCAATCACCTCATAGCGCTCGTGCGCGTCGCTTCCATCGCGCTCACCCGGTGATGGGATCATGCCAAACACGTCGTAAATTTCAAAACTTCGCGCGGGTGTTTTAGCCGCGGCCATCACAATGGCAGAACCGCCCAATGCACAGCCCGCCTCTATGATTTTGCCCGGAACAAGCCGCCCTTCGGCATCCATGGCCGTCGTCGCTTCTGCAAGATCAAGCAGGGCGTCTTGAGGAAGATACGTGAGATTTAGCGCAAGAACTTTATGAATAACGCGATACAAGGGAAGTGAGCGAGGGCCAAATGTGGCGTATCGCGCGGCAAGTTGAAGTTTTGAGAAGAACGTGGAAATACCCATTGGCTAAATTATCTCAAACGGAGGTGGGCAGGCGTGTCGGGCCGCAACTCACGCGCTTCTCGAAGAATAAGATTTTTTGTGAAAGATCAGAGCCTAAGAGACGATTTTAAACATAGGTTTTAACGTAAGGGCAATGCAGTTGCATAGAACAAAACACCTGATACGTATAACCGCAACTGCATTGCCCGCCAGATGCGCACGGGCTGACACGCGGGCAAAGAATCAGCAATTACGCCAAAACAAGCCCAGCTTGTGCGGCTGATGCTATTGCCCTTACCGCACTGTTTTGCGCCCTCAAGGAAATTTTGCGTCGACAAATAATTTGCTTATGACAGTCTCTAAAGATATGCGAGACCTTTAGGCTCTACTCATCAATCGTCAAAATGTTGTCACGAAAGCGCTGACGCACCTCTGGCGAGACGGTGGCGACCTCCAGACACTCCAGCATGAGCTTGGCCGCCGAGAAGATGTTGCCCAGCATGTCGTAATCTTCTTTAGTGAAATTCCATTTGTAGCCCACATCCAAATACTGATTGATGAGCGCGCGAGTTTGGGCGACAAAGGCCAGCCATTCGTCTCGCAGCGCATTGGCTATTCTTAAAAGATTTCCGGTCTTTTAAACGGAGATTTTCCAAAACTATAATTTGCGTATGCCGACGCCCTCACCACTGGAGACAGGTTGCTATTATCATATTTTCAATCGCGGGAACAACGGCGAAGATGTGTTCCGCGAAGAGCGAAATTACGAGTATTTTCTGAAACTCTACGCGCATCACATTTTGCCAGTGGCCGAGACCTACGCGTTTTGTCTGCTCAAAAATCATTTTCATCTGGCGATTCGTGTGCGCGAAGATACGAAGGATGAGCAGACCAAGGACAAGTTGCCACCTGCCAGCCGCGCCTTTAGCAATTTCTTCAACGCCTATGCCAGAGCCATCAATAAAGAATATGCTCGCACAGGCAGCTTGTTTGAGAATCCCTTTCACCGCATCAAAATTCAGACGGATTCTTACTTCTCCGCGGTTGTTTTATACATCCACCGAAATCCGCAAAAACACCATTTTTTGGATGACTTCCGTGATTGGAAGTGGTCGTCGTATCACGCGCACCTCTCGGACAGGCCAACGAAGTTGGAGCGTGAGCGCGTATTGGGCTGGTTTAATGGGCGCGACCAGTTTGTGGCCGATCACCTAAATGCTAAAAGGGATGGCATTCTGGAGGAGCAGGATTTTTTGTGAGAGGAGTAGAGCCTAATGGTCTCGCAGACCTTTAGGCTCTGGCTCGTCCAAACATCAAGATTGAGCGGCATTTGCCCCAATAAAAATTG
>DAORUN010000108.1:0-2828 GCA_035433205.1 Thermoflexales bacterium
GCGCGGGGGTGGATGCGTTTTGGTCGGGCAGCGTGGCCCCGCGCGTGGTGGACAAAGTGAGCGTCCCCGTTTTGCTTTTGCGCGTGACTGGCGAGGAGCCAGTAAGATAGAAAAGACCGAAGACGGAGGACGGCTTCATTAAAACTGTCCTCCGTCTTCGGTCTAATTTATAAAATGTCCGAAAAAGTCTTCACCGTTACTGGGATGGATTGTGCGAACTGCGCGATGTCCATTGAGCGCGGGGTGGCTGGAATGCCCAATGTGGACCAGTGCGCCCTCACATACGGCACGGCCAAGCTGCGCGTGAGCGGCGCGGCCAGCGAGCAAGATGTGATCGCGCGGGTGCGCCAGCTTGGCTACGACGCTATGCTAGATGACGGCTCCGCGCCCGCTCAAGCGCCATCGGCCCAAACAAAAACGGGTGTGATGGGATTTTTTGCGTATTTGTTGCAACGCCAAAACACAACGCTGGCCCTGCTCGGCCTCGCGCTCATCATCCCCGGCCTGATCGTGGGTGAGGTGTTGCCGCTGTTTGGCGTGACGGTCTCCTCCGCGCCGGTCAAAATTCTTTCGCTGGCGGCGCTGGCCGTGGCGGGCTGGCCGGTGGCGCGGGGCGCGTGGCGAACCTTGCGGGTGAACCACGAAATCAGCATCAACTTGCTCATGACCATTGCCGCGATTGGCGCGGTGGCCATAGGCGCGTTTGAAGAAGCCGGGCTGGTGATGGTGTTGTTCGCGCTGGGCGAGGCGCTGGAGGGCTATACCGCCGAGCGCTCGCGCAACGCCATCCGCAGTTTGATGGAAGTGGCCCCGCGCCAAGCCGTTGTTTTGCGCGAATGCGTGGATTGCAAAGAACACCTCGGCCAAAATGGCTACACCGGCGGGCCGTGCCCGTTTTGCGGCGTGGAAGAACAACTGGTGAGCGTGGACGATTTGCGCGTGGGCGAGAGGATGATTGTGAACCCGGGCGAGAAAATTGCGATGGATGGCCGCCTGCTCAAAGGCGAGACCCAGGTCAGCCAGGCCGCCATCACCGGCGAGAGCATGCCCGTGCCCAAACGCGCGGGCGAGGATGTCTACGCCGGGAGCATCAATGGCGATGGCGCAATTGAAGTTGAAATTACGCGGCTGGCCAAAGACAACACCATCTCGCGCATCATCAAAATGGTGGAGGAGGCGCAGGAGCAGCGCGCCCCGGCGCAAAAGCTGGTGGATCGGTTCGCCAGAATTTACACGCCGCTGGTAGTGGTGATGGCCGCGCTGGTGGCGTTTGTGCCGCCGGTTCTGTTTGGCGCGCCGTTCTGGAATCCATCGGCCAATGAGCAAGGCTGGCTATACCGCGCTTTGGAGTTGTTGGTTGTGGCCTGCCCGTGCGCGCTGGTCATCAGCACGCCGGTGGCGCTCATCAGCGCCATCAGCAACGCCGCAAAAAATGGCGTGCTGCTCAAAGGCGGCGCAAGTTTGGAGACGCTGAGCGCCGTGAGCGCCATCGCCTTTGACAAAACCGGCACCCTGACCGAAGGCCAGCCGCGCGTGGTGCGCGTGCATTCTGCGCAGTGCGCGGGCGAGGGGCATGTCATGGGTGGCCGGGCGATTGAAATCGCGCCTGTTGAGCCTGCGGCTGACCGTCCGCCTTCGCGGACGATGGGCGTCGGCGCAGGCCGACGCTCGGCTGAAAGCCCGCAAGGCGCGATTTCAATCGCAAATTCTGTGTCTGATATCTGCCCGGCTTGCGATGACCTTTTGGCGATGGCCTCGGCGCTGGAACGGCGCAGCTCACACCCGCTGGCGCGGGCCGTGCTGGATGCTGCGCGTGACCGCCAGCTAGACAGCGCCTACGCCCCAGCCGAGGCGGTTGTGGCGATGAGCGGCAAAGGTCTGACCGGCGTAGTCGCGGGCCGCCGGGCGCTCATCGGCAGCCACGCTTATTTTGAGGCCAATTTGCCGCACGATGCGCAGGTGTGCGCCGAGGTGAACGACTTTTCTGCGCAGGGCGAAACGCCGCTCATGGTGGGCGTGGATAACCGCTTTGCCGGGTATATCAGTGTGGCCGATGCCCCGCGCGAAAGCAGCGTGCAAGCGCTCGCGGCGCTCAAACGCGATGGCGTGGCGCGGCTGGTCATGCTCACCGGCGACAACGCGGGCGCGGCGAAGAACATTGCGCAAAAACTGGGGCTTGATGAATTCCGCGCGGAGTTGCTGCCCGAACACAAGCTGGATGTGATTCATGCGCTAAAACAAAATGGCAAGGTCGCCATGATTGGCGATGGCGTGAACGACGCGCCCGCGCTGGCCGCCGCCGATGTGGGCATCGCGATGGGGCGCGGCGGCACGGCGCAGGCCATTGAAACCGCCGATGTGGTTTTGATGCAAGATGACCTGAGCAAACTGCCCTTTGCCTTGCGGCTGGCGCGCGCCACCCTGCGCACCATCAAATTTAACGTGGCGGTCAGCATTGGCATAAAAATTGTGTTCTTTGGGCTGGCGCTGGCGGGGTTGGGCAGCATGTGGATGGCTGTTCTGGCCGACATGGGCGTCTCGTTGCTGGTCACGCTAAATGGGATGAGGTTGCTGCGGTTTAAGGGGGATTAGGGGATGGAGTTAGTGAACGCGATTTATGATTTGACGAGCGCGTTCACCAAAGACGAAATTTTTGGATTAACAAATCAAATGCGGCGAGCTGCGGTATCTATTCCTTCAAATATCGCCGAAGGCCACACACGAGAAAGCACAAAGGAATATCTGCATTTTGTCTCGGTGGCGCGCGGCTCTTTAGCCGAACTGGAGACGCAGTGCTTGATCGCGCAACATCGCCAGTTTGGCGACCC